>JBILLV010000430.1:0-6898 GCA_044375895.1 Polyangiales bacterium
GCCCTCGGGGCCCGCTGGGTGGCCGACGCCATCCGCCAGCACGGCAAGGACCAGGACGACCTCGACCGCTCGCTGCGCGCCCTCGGCCTCACGGACAAGCTCGTGCGCGTGGAGCACCACGTCGCCCACCAGGCCAACGCGTTCTGGGCGTCGGGCTTCGAGCGCGCGCTCGTGGTCACCGTCGACGCGTACGGCTCGGGGCTCTCGGGCTCCGTCGCGGTGGGCCACGTGGAGACGGGCGTGCGGCGCGTGGCGGAGTTCGACTTCCCCCACTCGCTCGGGCTGTTCTACGAGCACCTCACGAGCGCCCTCGGCTTCAAGCCGTCGCGCCACGAGGGGAAGATCCTCGGCCTCGCGGCCTACGGCGACCCCACCATCCTCCACGACGCCGTGCGCGCGCGCTTCCGGGTGGAGAACGGCACCTTCCGCTACGCCGGCGCCAACAACCACTTCTTCCCCCGCTGGCTCGCGCTCCACTTCCGCAAGAAGGACATCGCGGCGGCCTACCAGCGCGTGCTGGAGGAGGTGGTCAGCGAGATCGTCGCGTACCACCTCGCGGCGACGGGCGAGACCAACGTGTGCCTGTCGGGCGGCGTCACGGCCAACGTGAAGCTCAACCAGCGCGTGGCCGAAGTGCCGGGCGTGACCAGCGTGTGGGTGCACCCCGCGATGGGCGACGGCGGCACCGGTACCGGCGCGGCGATGCACGTGCTCCGCGAGCGCCTCGGGACGCGCTTCCGCCCTGAGCGCATGCACGACGCCTACCTCGGCCGCTCGTACTCCCCCGAGGAGGTGCGGCGCGCGCTCTCGGCCAACAACCTCACGTGGACCGAGCCCGGCGACCTCCCCCGCCAGGTGGCGCAGCTCATTCACTCGGGCAAGGTGGTGGCCCGCTTCGACGGTCGCATGGAGTACGGCCCCCGCGCCCTCGGCAACCGCTCGGTGATCTATCACGCCCGCGAGCCGCAGGTGAACCGCTGGCTCAACAAGCAGCTCGCCCGCACGGAGTTCATGCCCTTCGCGCCCGTGACGCTCTGGGAAGACCGGCACCGGTACTACAAGAACATCGACGTCTCCGAGCCCGCGGCCAACTTCATGACCATCACGGTCGACTGCACCGACGCGATGCTCCGCGAGTGCCCCGCCGCCGTGCACGTCGACAACACCGCGCGCCCGCAGCTCGTGCGCCGCGACGTGAACGCCGGCTACTACGACATCCTCGCGGCCTACAAAGAGGTCTCGGGCGGCACGTCGTCGCTCATCAACACGAGCTTCAACATGCACGAGGAGCCCATCGTGGGCTCGCCCGAAGACGCCATCCGCGCCTTCCGCCTCGGGCACCTCGACGTGCTCGCCATCGGCCCCTGCCTCGTGCTCAACCCCGACCGCGCCGCGCCCTGAGCGCTATACCGCGCGGGTGGCTACAGCGCGCAGACGTCCGGCGAATCGAGGCGCAGCGTGCCGCCGCCGGGCACCGCGCGAAGCACGCCCGTGACCAGCACCTCACCCGCAGGAACTTCCGTCCCACAGCACATCCCCGAGTCGTCGCCCTCGCAGCCGAAGACGGGGTCGCGCTCGGGGCCCACCTGCACGTACGCCCCGTTCGCGTCCGAACCCGTGAGGCGGAGGGCACTGAAGCAGTGGTTGCAACACGCGTCCCGCGGGCACGCGAGCTCGGTGCACCCGAGGAAGGCGTGGAGCGTACCGCGCACCGACACCCGCTGACCCGTGAGGGCGGCCCGCTGCTCGAGCACCTCCGCGAGGGCCCGGCGCTGCATCAGCCGGACGTTGGGCGCGGCCTGCGGGCAGCGCGCGAGGGAGCGGGGCGCCGGGCATCCCCGCGCGGCGACGCAACGGGCCTCCCACTCGCCCGCACGGCGCTCGACCACGTAGCGAACATCCGTCGGCGCGGAAGGGGCTCTGGGGGCCGTCGGGCGCGTGACGGCGGGGCGGCGGCGGGGCGGTCGGCGACGGGGCTGCGCCTCGGCGAGATCGATGCAACCCGCGGCGGTGAGGGCGAGGAAGGCGAAGACGAAGGGGCGTGACATGAAGGGCGGTGGCTCCAGACGTGGCGGCCGATGCGCGAGCGGGCCGAAGGGGGCGGAGGGTAGGAGGTCGGCGGCCGTTTCGACAAGATGCTTCGAAGATCCTCCGGGGGAGCCTGGGGAAGGAGCGGTATGGTCCGCGCGATGACGCGCCCTCTCGTCGTGGTGCACCCGACCCCCGCGGAAGACTGGCCCGATGCCGCCGAGGCTGCCCGCGCGAGGCTGTTCTCCTCCATCGATCTGGGCCGCGGATGCACGCTCGGGTCGCGCACGTGGGTCCCCGCGATGGTGCCGTGGCGGGCGTCGGACGAGGGCTTCGTGACGGGCGACGTGCTCGACTGGTACGGGCGCTTCGCGGAGGGGCGGCCGGGCGCGATCGTGGTGGAGGCGACGGGCATTCGCGACGTACCGAGCGGCCCGCTCCTGCGGGTGAGCCACGCGCGCTACGTCGAGGGCCTCGCCCGACTCGTCGACGTCGTCCGGGCGCGCAGCGGCGGCGAGACCCGCGTCTTCCTCCAGGTGATCGACTTCCTCGCGATCCGTCGACGCCCTGAGCCCGCCCGCTTCTTCGCGCGCTTTGTCGCCGTGGGTGACCACCACCGCGACGCCCTCGCCGCACGCGACGGCGACCCCCGCTGGCGCACCGCAGACGACGACGCGGTGCGGTCGGCCCTCGCGGCGCTCGATGAGGGAGCGCTCGCCGAGGTGCTCACCGCCCGCGAGCGCGACGACCTTCGGATGGGCTACCGCGAGCGCGTCACCGACCTGCATCTCCCGCACATCCGCGCGCTCCCCGAGGTGCTCCCCGACCTCTTCGCCGACGCCGCCGAGCGCGCCGAGCGGGCGGGTTTCGACGGCGTCGAGCTGCACTACGCGCACGCGTACACCATGGCCTCGTTTCTCTCCGCGACCAACGACCGGAGCGACGGGTACGGCGGATCGCGGGAGGGGCGTCTCCGCCTGCCGCTGGAGGTGTTCGCGGCGACGCGGGCGCGCGTGTCAGAGCGCTTCGTGGTGGGCTGTCGCTTCCTCGCCGATGAGGTGATCGACGGGGGATCGCGCATCGACGACGCCTGCGCCTACGGGGTGGCCTTCGCCCGCGCGGGGATGGATTTCCTGTCGCTCTCGAAGGGAGGGCGCTTCGAAGACGCGAAGCAGCCCAAGGTGGGCGAGGCCGCGTATCCGTACACGGGCGTCAGCGGGCACGAGTGCATGCCGACGGTGCGCTCCGACGCGCGGGGCCCGTTCGGTCGCAACCTCCCTCTCGCCCATCGTGTCCGTGAGGCGGTGCGCGCGGCGGGCTTCGAAACGCCCGTGGTGGGGGCGGGCGGCATCACGGGGTTTCGTCTGGCCGAGCGCGCGCTGATCGAGGGCGACGCCGACATCATCGCCGCCGCGCGCCAGAGCCTCGCGGACCCCGACTGGTTCGCGAAGGTGCGGGCCGGGCGGGGCGCGGAGGTGCGGCGGTGCAAGCTCACCAACTACTGCGAGGCGCTCGATCAGCACCACAAACAGGTGACCTGCCAGCTCTGGGATCGCGCCGTCGACCCCGCGGAAGACCCCGCGCTCGTCGCCCGCTCGCACGACGGGCGCCGTCGGCTGGTGGCCCCGCCGTGGCGGCCGACGGCCCGGTAGACGCCGTCGGGTGTTCGCGCACGACCGCTCACGGGGCGAACGGGTGTTGCGGCGCGTGGGGCTGTGCGAGGGTCGCCGGCGTGCGTCGCTTTCCGTACGTGGTCGCGCTCTCGCTGCTGGGTCCCGTCGCGCTCGGCGGCTTCACCGGTCGACACCTCCTCGACTCGATGAACGACCCCTCCCCCGCGGTCCTCGCGGCCGTCGCGCCGGTCGGTGAGGTCGCCCGCGCCACGGTCGCGCGGCGGGCGGTGGTGGTGCTCGTCGACGGCGCCGACGAGGTCTCGTTTGAGCGGGCGATGCGCGACGGGACGCTCGGACCGGTGGCGTGGTGGCGGCCCATCGACACCGGCACCCCATCGCTCTCCCGCCCGGGGTACCACGTGCTGTTCACCGGCGCGTCGCAGGACGTCGCGGGCATTCGCAACAACGCCCACAGCGGCCCGGCGCGCCTCGACACACTGATGGATCGCGTGCGCGGCGCTGGCGGCAAGGTGGCGTGGGCGCTCGAATCGGTCGACTGGATGAACGCGCTCGCGGGGCGCCCCGACGAGGTGTACCTGCGCGGCGAGGACGCGCTGGATGTCACGCGCGTCGCCGCCCTCTCGCGTGACCACGCGCTGGTGGTGGTCCATTGGACGAGGAGTGACGGCGCGGGTCATGCGCACGGCGCCGCGAGCCCGGTGTATCAGCGCGTCGTGCGCGAGAGCTTCGCGCGGGCGAGCGCCCTGCATGCGCGACTCGCAGGGGAGCAGGTGGCGTTCTTCGTCGGCTCCGACCACGGGCACGCGGCGGCGGGGGGACACGGCGGACCGGAGCCCGAAGTGACCCACGTCCGCTGGGTGCGCCTCGGGGTCGATCGGGTGGCGGTGCACGAAGACGCGCGCCTTCCTGCGACGACGATGGCGGCCACGATCGCCCACACGATGGGCGTTCCCCCGCCGCGGTCGGCGACGGCGTGTGGGCTGCGCGCGGTCGAGGGGCCGCCCCCGCCGGAGGCCTACTGCCGTGACGCCCACGCTCGCGAGGCCCGCGCCCGCGATGCGCGCACGCCGCCGCGCTGGGGCCTCCGCGCCACCGCGATGACGGGCGTACTCGCGCTCGCGACGGCGCTCGCGTGTCGCGTGGGTGCCCGTGGGCGCTCGGCGCTGCTGGGCACGGGGGCGCTGATGCTCGGTGCGCTCGGAGGCTACGCGCTGTTGGGCGGCGGCTGGTCGCTGACGGCGATCGTGACGCACGTGACCTTCCTGCTTCGAACGGTGGGGTCGATGGCGCTCGGCGCAGGCGCGGCCTGGGCTGCGGTGCGCAGCCGATCTCGTGCGCAGGAGGCGGACGTCGCCGTCGCCACCGCGGTGGTTCCTGCGCTGGCGTTGGCGTACGCGCTCGGGTCGAGCGGCGTCACGCTCACCGGCGAGGTGGAGCGTCTTGTGGCGCCCGCGGCCGGATTGTTTCCGGTGGCGGCGGGCGCGGTGCTGCTGATCTCCGCGTGGTGGGGTCGCGCCGACCGCGGGCGCTGTGTGACATAGCCCGTCTCCAGGGGTGGGATGCACCCGACCGACTCGCCCCTCGTCGTTGCCGACGCGCACCGTGTGGTAGCGTCGCAGACGAAAGGACGCATGGCCCCGATGACCGTCGCAGCGAGGCGCGTGGTGCTCACCTTCGATGTCCCCTGGAGTCACCCCGACTGGGTGCTGGAGGACGACAAGGTGCCAGCGAGCGCAGCACAAGACAACGCAGCCACCGTGGCGGCATCCACCTGGCGCGTGTGGGCCGTCCGCGTACAACGCAACGTGCAGGTGCGGCGCGAGCTCGCGGTCCGATGGGACCCGGAGAATCCGCGCGTGGGCGTCGACCCCGACGTGTGCGTCCTCGACCCGCCCCCCGACACGCCCGAGGCACAGCTCTCCAGCCTGCGCCTATGGGAGCCCGGAACCTCTCCGCCGCTCGTTGCGTTGGAGGTCGTCAGCGAGAACAACGCGGAGAAGGACTACGGCATCGGGCCGCGCAAGCACGCCGCGAGCGGGGTGAACGAGCTGTGGGTCTTCGACCCGCACCGCTTTGGACCCGGCAACGACGGCGGGCCCTGGGTGCTGCAGGTGTGGTCGCGGGGAAAGGACGGCGAATTTCGCCGCGTCTATGCGGGCGATGGCCCCGCGTGGAGCGACGTGTTCGGCGCCTGGATCGTTGTGTCGAGCGACGGGATGTACGTCCGGCTGAGCGACGACGAGGAGGGGACGCGACTGTGGCCCACCGAGGCGGAGCTCATGGCGCAAGAACGTGACGCCAGGATCGCCGCCCTCGCCGAGGTTGAACGCGAGCGCGCGGAGAAGGAGCGCGAGCGCGCGGAGAAGGAGCGCGAGCGCGCGGAGAAGGAAGCTGCCCTCGCTCGCATCGCCGCGCTCGAAGCCCTGCTCAAGAAGCCTCCCGGCAACTCGTAGTCCCCGGCCCTCTGTACTTGCGAATTGCCTGCCGAAAACTGTGCCGCCCAGAGCACGCATGGTAGCGCTCCCCCATGGATCGAAGGGCAGTCGCGCAGCTCCGGGTGGGCCTTCTCGGCGCGGCGTTGTTGTCAGGCGCTTCCGCGTTCGGTCAGCAGCATCCGACCTCGCGGCGTCACGGGCGCGGCTCGCCTCCTCCCGTGGTGGCCGCGCCGGCCTCGCCGCCCGCCGATCCTGTTCACGCGAGTCGACGTCGCGCGTTGCTGGAGGAGGCCCGTCGCTACGCGCGCTCGGGCAATCACGAGCAGGCGGCCGCGACGCTCCTCGAAGCCGCGCGCACCGCCGGCGGGATGAACCCCTCGCTCCGCCTCCTCATCGCGACGGAGTACGCGGGGCTCCAGTGGTGGCGCGAGACCTGGGACAACAGCCGCCTTTGCGTGCTCGAGACCCGTGAGGCTCCCGCCGACCTCGCGGACCGCGCGTACCTCCTTCAGGCGTGCGGTCGGCTCCTCGAGGAGGCCTCGGCCCACGGCGGCCGCGTCGGCTTTGTCCTCCCCGCTGACACCCCCGCGGACGCGCGGGTGAGCGTCGCCGCCGTGATCCCGCGCGACCGCTGGACCGACGCGCTCCCGCTCATGCCCGGCCCCGTCACCGTTTCCGTGGAAGCCTCGGGCTACGAGCCCTTCCGCACCTCCGTCGACGTCCTCGACGGTCAGCGGGCCACCGCCACGGTCACGCTCCGTCGCGAGGCGCCGCCGCTCGCGCCGACACCCGTGATCGTCC
>JBILLV010000111.1:0-26150 GCA_044375895.1 Polyangiales bacterium
GCCAGCGGGAACTCGAACTTCTGCCCGCTCGCCAGCAGCCGCTCGACCGCCTCGGTGTACGTCACGCGCCCGAACTCGCTCGCCAGCACGTGCTCCAGGCGATCGGTGAGGCCCGGGCTGATGCGGTCGTTGAAGAACTTCATGTCGTCGCCGGCCCGCTCGTAGGCGGCGCGGATGAGGTGCTTCACGAAGGCCTCGGCCAGCTCGACGCAGCCGTCGAGGTCGCACCAGGCCATCTCGGGCTCGATCATCCAGAACTCCGCGGCGTGGCGCGCGGTGTTGGAGTTCTCGGCGCGGAAGGTGGGGCCGAAGGTGTAGATGTCCGAGAGGCCGTGGGCGAAGGCCTCGCCGTTGAGCTGGCCCGACACGGTGAGGTACGCCGAGCGGCTGAAGAAGTCCTCCTCGTAGTTCACGGTGCCGTCGGGCTTGCGCGGCGGCTTCGCCGGGTCGAGCGTGCTCACGCGGAACATCTCCCCCGCCCCCTCGCAGTCCGACGCCGTGATGATGGGCGTGTGCACATACACGAAGCGCCGCGCCGCGAAGAACTCATGGACCGCCTGCGCCAGCACGCTCCGCACGCGGAACACGGCGCCGAAGGTGTTCGACCGCTGGCGCAGGTGCGCGATCGTGCGGAGGTACTCCATCGAGTGGCGCTTCTTCTGCAGCGGGAAGCTCGGGTCGGCCTCGCCCACCACGATCACCTCGGTGGCCTTGAGCTCGACCCGCTGCCCCGCGTTGGGCGACGGCACGAGCTCGCCCACCACCTCCACCGCGCTCCCGGTGCTGAGCCGACGGACGGCTTCGAAGTTGGCCAGCTCGGGGTTGCACACCGCCTGCAGCGACCCGAAGCACGAGCCGTCGTTGAGCTCCAGAAACACCACCTGCTTGCTGTCGCGGAGGGTGCGCAGCCACGCCTTCACGCGCACGGCGGCGCGCGGCGGGTCCATCGCGAGGACGTCGAAGATACGAGAGCGTTGCGTCAACATGGGGCGCGGAGAGTACCACCCGCGCCACGGGCCGCTAGGGCCTAGTCGCTCGCCCCTGCGTCCATGTCGGGCCGCATCCCCGAGCCCATCCCCGAGCCCATCCCCGAGCCCGAGGAGGCGTCGTCCGCGGGGGTGCTGGCGTCGGGGGGGAAGCACCGCAGGAGGCGCGCCGAGCAGCACCGCAGCCGCGCCTCGCGGTCGATCTCCAGCGCGAGGGGGTCGATGCCCGCCAGGCGCACGCGGCGCTCAAAGATCGAGCAGTGGCCGCGCCCGTCGTCGAAGTCGATGGTGATGCGAACGTCGCCCGGCAGCACCGAGCAGTACCGGTCGTCTTCGATGATGAGCGTCTGCCCGGTGAGCGCGTAGAGGGTGCCGTCCTCGGGGGCCTCGATCATGCGGAGGCGCACGCGGAGCCGACCGATGAGCGCGCCGTCCGACACCCGGTACGCGGTCATCTCGACGCGGGGCTGGATGGGGTCGATGCCGCGCGCGCGGAGGCCGATCCAGATGTGCTGCGCGCCCTGCGGGCCGGGCGTGAGGAAGACGTCGTCGCCGTCCGCGAGCGGGCGCCAGGTGCGGGCGGTGCTGTCGGTGCCGGTGCCCATGAGCACGGTCGCGCCGTTGGCCTGGCAGACCCGCACGTCGCTCGCGTCGACCGTGTCTGGCGGCGCAGGGGGGCAGCCTGGGAGGGCGAGGGCGAGGGCGAAGGTGAGCAAGCGAGCGGACTGCATGGCCTGGGAGGACTGTACCCCATCCGTCGGTCAGAAGGGGTCGATGACCACCGCGAGCCACCCGAGGAGCCCGATGGTGAGGTACACCGCGCCGACCGCGAGGGCGCTCCCCACGGGGTCGGTCTCGCGCACGCGGAGGTCGCGCACGCGGTCGAGGGGCACCCGACGCTCGACGCGGCGCCCCACGTCCCACCCGTCGAGGTGCGTCGGCGTCACGCGGTGGACCACCATCGTCGCGCGCTCCTCGGCGGCGCTCACCCGCACGGTGCGTGTGCGAATCTCCGCGCGCCCGCCGCGCACGTCGTCGAGCGCCACCGGGCTCCAGCGGAAGCAGCCCGTGAGCAGCACCACGGCGAGGGCGACGCGCGACCTCATCGCAGCGACCACCCGAGCGCGACCTGCGCCCCCGCCACGCCCATCCCCTCGTCGCCGATGCGCTGCACCAGGAGCCGAAGCCCGACGTCCCAGCGCTCGTCTTCGCCGAAGCGGTAGCCCGTCTCGAGCACGGCCCCGAGGTCGAGCGCCTGCGCCGCGATCGGCGTGCGCCCGGTCACCCGCGAGCGCTCGGCGCCAGCCGCGTCCACACAGCGGATCGCGTAGCCCCCCTCGCCGAAGGAGGACTGCATCCCGAGCCGCGCGCCGACGCCGACGTAGAAGGGCGAGCGCGACGTGAACACCCGCGCCCGCGCGCCCACCTCCAGCGACAGGAGAAGCCCCGTCCCAGGCGCATAATCATAGTGAAGCGCGCCCTCGCAGGGCGTCATCGCGGTGCGCGCGAAGGCCCCCTCGTCGATCGCCCCGACCCCGAAGGGACCGATCGCCTCCACGCGCCCATGGAGTTCGAACAGGGAGGCGAGGCCGTAGCGCACCCCGAGCGCCACCGCGACGGCCGGCGCGGGCTCGCGGCGCAGGCCGAGGCCGTTGGCGACATCTTCGCGCGCGCGCAGGACGGCCGCGCCGAGCTCGACGTAGGGGCGCAGCCGATGGCGCAGCGCGAACAGCCGAGCCGACTCGCGCTCGGCCACGGCCCGGTCGATCGCGGCGAGCTCGGCCTCGTCGGGCACCGGAACCCGCTCGTCGCCGAGGGTCTGCGCGGAGGCCGCCGCGGTGACCAGCGCAGCGGCCGACGTGAAGACGGTTCGGTGCACGAACTATCGCGTCGGGAGCGGGATCGGGAAGGGGATCGGGAGGCCACCGTTGTTCTGGCCGCCGTCCCGCTGCCCGCCGTTGTTGCCGAAGCCCGGAATGGGGAACGGGAGCGGCAGCGTCGGGGTCCCGCCGTCTCCCTGCGCATTGCCCATGGGGAAGGGGATCGGGATGGGGATCGGGAGGCCGCCCTGCCCCACCGTGGTGGGACGCTCGCCGCGGCGCCACTTGTCGGCCCACATCTGGATGATGGGGCGGCGAAACACCGTGGGCGGGTGCGTCCGCACGAAGAGGAGCAGCGGCGACATCCCCCGCTCGCCCTCCAGGCGCTGGAAGAAGTCCATCGAGAGCAGCGCGCCCTCCTCCGTCCAGCGACCGCCGACCCGACGCGCGCCGGCGTCGAGCACGTCGACCACGCCCCACGCGTCGGCCTCGAGCTCGACGGGCTGGTTGAAGAGCGGGAGGGTGTTGGACACCATGCGCACGGCTTCTTCCGCCTGCGCCTCCTGGCCCGTCGCGTTGCCGCCGCCCGCGCAGCCCGTGTGTCCGCGGTAGTGGTGGCCGAGCTCGTGCCCGAGGATGAAGCCGATCTGCTCGTCGAAGAGAAACCGCTGCCGCGCGAGCTTCCGCGGATCGAGCGCGAACTGCGGCGGCACCGCGCCCGGCGGCAGCGGCATCACGGGCTGGTTGCGCCGCACGGCCTGCACCGTCTGGTCGTAGTAGCCCGTGAGAATCTGCGTCCCCGCGAGCTCATCGGTGGCCTTCGCCTCAGACGACGCGGAGACGAGCGCGAGCATGCCGCCCGTGACGGCCATGAGCGATCGCCCCGCGCGGGTGCAGCCGGCGGCGGCGTTCACCTCCGCGAGGTTGGCGGTGTACTGGAGGGGGATGTCCTGCACGCGCACGCGGTGGTCGGGCGTGAGCGACGCCACCAGCTCGGAGAGCACCACGCGCGCCTCCATCTGGAGAAACTCCTGCGTGAAGGTGCCCGTCGGCCCGTACGATCCCTGCGGCGGCGGCGCGAGGGCCTCGGGCTGCCCCGGCTGCGCAGGCTGCTGCGGCTGCGTCGGCATCGGCAGCGTCGGGGGCGCCGTGGTGGGGACGTTCTGCGGCTGTGCAGGACCAGGGTCGCCGCGGCGGTCGATTTCGTCGCGGATGCGATCGATGAGGTCGCAGCCGGTGACGAGCGTGAGCGCGAGCGGGAGGAGGGGGGAGGCGGTTCTCACGGCGCGTACGGTATCGCAGGGGAGACCGTTGGGCGTCGTCGTGTGAGGGGAGGAGCGAAAAATTCTCCCGCCTCCCCCTACGGCCCCACCCGCACCCGCAGCGCGCGCCACGCCACGCCCCCGCGCTCATCGCGCAGCACCACCCACACCGCCAGCTCGCCCGCCGCGGGAGGCGCCGTGAACACGTTGCTCACCGCGCGCCCCTCGTCCCCGCGCTCACGCCCCGTCCGCACGTCACGGAAGCGCCCGCCCGTGGTGTACCAGCTCACCCGCATCGCCTCGCGTTCGGTGACGATCTCACGCAGCGCCGGGTCGAAGCGGGCGTAGCGCTCGGCGCCGCCGCGTCACGACACGGGCCTGCTCGACCCGGTGGGCCTCGTCCTCTCGGGCTACGCGCAGCTCCAGTACGAGTCGTCGCAGCTCTCAGAGAACCAGCTTCAGCAAGGGGGCATCCCCTACAGCCGCGACCGCTTCGTGGTGCGGCGCGGGCGTCCCCGCCAGCTCGCGCGCACGCCTCCCGCGAGGGCGTCGCGTCCGAGGGAGGTGTCGACGAGGCCCACCCGCGTGGCCCGCTCGCTCGCGTCGTGACCGAACCACGGCGTCACGGTGAGCACCGCCCCGTCACCGAGCTCGCGGCGCCAGCGGGCCCACACCCGCTCGAACCCGAGGGAGCGCGTCTCCTGCGTGGCGCGCGCGGGGTCGGGCGACGGGGCCGAGCGGGTGACCTCGTCGCGCGACAAGATCGCGGAGAGCTCGACCCGCTCGCCGCGACGGATGTCCCACGACACGCGGGCCTGCCCGTCGAGGTAGCGGGGCACCGGCAGCAGCGTCGCGATGGTGTCGGAGGCCGCCCCCGTGAGCAGCGCGTCGAGGTGGCTCCGCCGCGCGCCGAGGGAGGCCCGCACCCCGCGGCCGAGGGAGGCGCGGGCGCTCGCGGCGAGGTCGTAGACGTCGGCCGACACGACGCCGTGAAAGCCGTCCCCTTCGAGCCCCCGCGAGGTGGCCGAGACGAGGCCCCCGATGCCGCGGCCATAGAGGGCGTCGTAGCCGCCGGGGATGAGCTCCACCGACTGGATGAACTCCCCCGGAACCACCGAGCGGATGCCCCCGTCGTGGTAGAGGCGCGGCAGAGGGACGCCGTCGAGCAGCACGCGCGTGTCCTCGGGGGCGGCCCCCCACACCACGAGCTGCCCGCTCCCCACGGAGGCGCGACCGACGCCCGGGAGGTTCTCGACCACGCGGAGGACGTCGCCCTGCGTGCCGGGGATGCGCCTCGCCTGCTCGGCGCCGACCTCGGTGGACACCACCTGCCGTCGCACCGGAGGCGCGGTGACGACGATCTCCAGATCGTCGCGGTCGCCGTCCTGCGACGGAGGCGGCGCGAGGCCGATGTCGTAGGTGGCCTGCACCACGCGGCCCGCTTCGAAGCGCTCGGTGACGCGCTGGGCGGTGAGGCTCAGCTCGACGCGGACGCGCCCCTCGATGCCCTCGTCGCGGGCGCCATCCGGGTACTCGGGCTCGGGCATCTCCAGCACGCGAGGCCGCGCGGGCGCCTCGTCGCAGCCATCGCTCGCAGGGCGCGGGGGCGCAGGGGCCTCCGCGCGCGAACCACCACCGCCGCCGCCGCCACCACCACCGCCACCAGGGACGGCGACGCCGCTTCCCCCGTTGCCGAGCGAGAGGCCGAAGTCGGGCGGTCCGGGAGGCCCGGGCGGGGCCGCGGAGGGTGCGGGCGGCGGCGCGGCGGGCCGCGGAGCCTGCGCGCGGGCGGGGCGGGCGCGGGCGGGTGACGGTGGCGCAGGCGTCGGCGCGACGACGGCCGCGGGGACGGGCGTCGGCGCCGGCGGCGGAGGTGTCGGCGCGGGCGGCGGTGGCGTCGGCGCGCGGGGGCGGCGCACCTCACGGACGGTGACGGTGACGGTCTCGCGGACGGGCGACGGGAGCGTGTTGCAGTCCACCGCCGCCGCGGGCGCCGCCAGCGCCGCCAGGGCGAGCGAGGCCGCCCCCGCGACCAGGGCGCGGCCGCGCGGGTATCCGATTGTGCTCGTCATCAACAAATCCTCCTGCGCCGAGGCGGCCCCGCGGACTCTTCAGCATGATGGACGGACGTCTATTATTTCAAAATATCAGACGTCTATGGCGAACAGTTACTTATTTTCAAGAACACAAAACTCCCTCACAGTAACGTCATGTCCGGCATAGCACCCAACACATCCCCCCTCTCCCTGCGCACCACGTGGCTCCGGGTGGGGCTCGGCGCGGGCCGCGGAACGGCCGACTTCCACTACCGCTGGCTGCGCCACAACTGCGACCGTGAGCGCCACCCGCTCACCGGCGAGCGGACGCTGTGCTCGTCGGAGCTGCCGGACGACGTGAGGCCCCGTGACGCGCGCGTGGAGGGTGACGTGCTACGGGTGACCTGGGAGCCCGACGGCCACGAGAGCACCTACGCGCTCGCCTGGCTCGACGCCCACGCCTACGCCCGCGACCGCCAGGACACGCTCCTCCCGACGGACCTCGCGGCGGTGACAGCGAACGCGCCGAAGGGGATCACCGACGACGCCGTCGCGGCGCTCCTCGCGCGGGTGGCGGCGCATGGCATCGGGCTGCTCCGCCGCGGGCCCTCCCCCGTCGAGCGCCCCGAGGACGAGACCGAAGCCCTCATCGAGCGCATCGCCGCGCGCGGCCTCCGGGTGATCGGCACCCACTTCGGCCGCATCGAAGACCTCCGCACCGACAACACCACCAACCAGAACACCGACCAGCTCGGGTACACCGACGCGGGCGTCGAGCTCCACACCGACCAGCCCTTCCTCGATGACCCGCCGCGCTACCAGCTCCTCCAGGGCGTCCGCGCGGCCGATGAGGGCGGGGAGAACTTCGTCGTCGACGCCGCCGCCGCCGCGCGCCACCTCCGCGCGATCGACCGCCCGGCGTGGGAGCTGCTCACCGGCGTCCCGGTGCGCTTCCACCGCAAGCAGCGCGCGTTCGAGCGGGTCGTTGACGCGCCCGTGCTCCGCGACGACGACCGCGGCTTCATGATCCGCTACTCGTATTTCACCACGGCCCCCTTCGCGCGCCCCTTCGACGAGATGGAGGCGTGGTACCGCGCGTGGGACCGCTTCGCCCGCCTCGTGCGCGACCGCGCGAGCCAGTACCGCTTCACCCTCGCGCCGGGCGACGCGCTGCTCTACGACAACCACCGGATGCTGCACGCGCGGACGCCGTTCCGCGGCCCGCGCTGGGTGCGCGGGGTGTACTTCGACGCGGCATGACTAACCGATCCCAGCGAGCGTCGGCGGCACCTCATCGAGGATCGAGGCGCAGATCGCGGGTCCGTGCGCCTCGCGCAGGAGGGCTGCGAGCGACAGCGTTTGGAGGAGGGCTTTGCTCACCGGGCGCTTCGCGTCCCAGAACACCCGCGCCTCGAAGAACCGCCGCGCCTGCGGGCCGTTGAGCGCCGCGACGAGCGCCTCCGCGCGCGCCAGCGTCTCGCAGGGGAGGAAGTACGCGGTGTCGTCGAGCATCACGGGCCGCCCGCCCTCCGGGCCGATGGCGACGAAGCGCAGGCGCTTGTAGAGCCCGCAGATCGCGACCTTGTGCGGCGCGAAGGAGTAGTCCCCGACGCCGAACATCGCGAACGAGGGCTGACCCCGGTAGATCGAGCTCTTGCGTCCCTCCAGCAGGCTCCGGTGCGCTGCGAGGTACGACCATGTCCGCGGCGCCGCCGCCTGGATGCGCGCCGTGTCGTCGCCGATCGCGCGCTGGGTCACGATCACGTAGCGGCCCGTCGCCGTACGGCCGTTGGCGACGTCGGAGCCCTTGCACATCGGGAACACGAAGTCGGGCTCCAGCTCGACGCGCTCGCCGAGCCCGTTCACCAGCGCATCCCCCGCGCGGCGCAGCTCCATCACGGCGGCGCAGTCGTGCTTCACGCCCGAGCGCCACTCGATCTCAGAACGCCCCGCGAGCGCCCGGGTCTCATCGAACGCGTCGAGGTCGCTCACCACCTCACCGCCAGCGACGCCCATCGCGCGGGTCGGCTGCACGGCGTCGAGGCCGTCGTACATCGGCCAGCGGTGCGCCGCGGGGGCATCGCTCCGGCTGGAGATCGTCAGCAGCACGGCGTCGACGGCCGCGTCGAAATGTGCCTTCGCATCGATGCTCCAGGTGGCGCCGTCCACGGGCCAACCGCGCGCCGCAGCCGCCGCGAGCAGCCGCCGCGCGACGCTCGACTTGCACAGCATCGCGAGCGTAAACGGGCGCCCCCGGAGGGCCTCCAGCAGCCGCAGCATCATCCACTCGGAGATGTCGAAGTTCGCCTTGCCGGTGATCGCATCGAGGCCGCGGTGCCCCTTGAAGTTCGACTTGTCGGGGAGGTTCTGCGCGTCGTGCGCGCCGAGCGTGGCCGACGTGACCCACGGAGGGTTGCCGAGGATGAGCACGGGGTCGGGCAGCGCGCCGAGCGTCACCTCCCAGTCGACCGCGAAAAAATCCGCGTGATGCAGCTCGGCGCGCGTCCCGCGGAGGTGGTCGCGCGCGCTCGCGAGGTGCGCCGCGGAGACCTCGAAGCCGAGCACGCGCGCGCCAGGAAAGGCCGAGAGGGCGGCCTCGACGAAGGCGCCCCGGCCGCAGGTCGGCTCCACCACCGCCGCCGCCTCCACGCCGCGCGCGCGCAGGAGCGCGGTGACCCGGCGGGCGACGCCCGGCGGCGTCTGCCAGTCGCCGTGGACGACCTGCGCCTGGTGCAGGGCACTGTTCCGTTTGGGCGCCATCGGTCGGGGCGGAGACTCTACGCCAGCCCCGGCTGGCCATGGCGCGAATCGTCTGTTGAGACGGACGGACCTCCACTGTGGTAGAGGACTGACGCCATCACCGTGACGTCTCCCACGCTCCCCCGCCGCACCTTCCTCCTCGGCCTCGGCGCCCTCGCGGCCTCGTGCGGCGCGCGCGTCACCGACCGCACGACGCTCCGCCTCGGCTTCTTCCCCAACGTCACCCACGCGCCTGCCTTCACGGGCCTCCACTCCGGTCGCTTCGCCGAGGCCCTCGGCGGCGTGCGCCTCGCCCACTTCAAGTTCAACGCGGGCCCAGAGGCCATCGGCGCGCTCCTCGCGGGCGAGCTCGACGCCACCTTCGTCGGCCCCATCCCGGCCGCCGCGGGCTTTGTCCGCAGCCGCGGCAAGGCCCTCCGCGTCGTCGCGGGCGCCGCCTCCGGGGGAGCGTCGTTCATCGTCCGCCGCGGCGCCAGCATCCGCGGCCCGGGCGACCTCCGCGGCCGTCGTCTCGCCGCCCCGCAGATCGGCGGCACCCAGGACGTCGCGCTCCGTCACTACCTCGCGGGCCACGGGCTCCGCACCTCCGACGCGGGCGGCGACGTGCTGCTGACGTCCATCTCCAACCCCAACATCCTGGGGCTCTTTCGCCAGGGCGACCTCGACGGCGCGTGGGTCCCCGAACCCTGGGCCTCGCGCCTCGTCCGCGAGGGCGGCGGGGAGCGCCTCCTCGACGAGCGCGACCTCTGGCCCGGCCGCGCCTTCGCCACCACGCTCCTGGTGGCCCGCGCCGACTATCTCCGCGACGCGCCCGACGCGGTCGACCGCCTCGTCGACGCGCACGCCCGCGAGGTCCGCTGGATCCGCGCGCACGACGCCGAGGCCCGCGCGCTCTTCGGCGCGGCCTTCGAAGCGAAGACGGGCCGCAAGCTCGCCGAGCCGCTGCTCGCCGCCGCGTGGCCCCGCATCGACTTCACCGTCGACGCGCTCCGCGCCTCAGTGGAGACGGGGGTGCGGCGCGCGTACGCGTTGGGGTTCTTCCCGAGCGAGAGCGTCGCCGGGCTCTTCGACGACGGCCGCATCGCGCGGGCGCGGGAAATCTGTGCTCAGATCGCGTAGTCCTCTACGAAGAGCTTCGCGTCGTTCAAGTCGACCATGACCCCCTCGCCCTCGCCGCACCCGAGGGCGGCGTGCTCCTCGCGCGAGAGCTCGACGGTCACCGCGCCCCCGTCGGCGAGGCGCACGGCGACCTTCACCCGCGCGCCGACGTGGACGACGCGCTCGACCCTGCCCGACGACACCCTGCCCTCGTCGGTCTTGCGGAGCTTCACCTCGTGGGGCCGGACGAAGGCCTGCACCGACGCCCCCTCGGGCGTGGCCGCAGGCGCTGCGACGGAGAGCGACGACGACAGGTCGGCCCTCCCCTCGCGAACGCGCCCCGACAGCACGTTGGCGCGCCCGACAAACTCCGCCACGAAGGGCGTCGCCGGCCGGTCGTACACCTCGCGGGGCGTCCCCGACTGCACCACCTTGCCCTCGGACATCACCACCACGTGCTGCGACAGCTCCAGCGCCTCGTCCTGGTCGTGCGTGACGAGGAGGGTGGTGACGTGGGTCTTCTCGTGGATGCGCAAGAGCCAGTCGCGGAGCTCGACCCGGACGCGCGCGTCGAGGGCGCCGAAGGGCTCGTCGAGCAGGAGGATCTTCGGCTCGATCGCGAGGGCCCGCGCGAAGGCCACGCGCTGCCGCTGGCCGCCGGAGAGCTGGTCGGGGTAGCGGTCGCCGAGGTCGGCGAGCTGCACCAGCGAGAGGAGCTCGTCGACGCGCGCCGCGGTGGAGGCCGCGGGGGCGCCGCGCACGTCGAGGCCGAAGGCGACGTTCTTGCGCACCGTCATGTGGCGGAAGAGGGCGTAGCTCTGGAAGACGAACCCGACGCCGCGGCGCTGCGGGGGGAGCGCCGTCACGTCGTCCGCACCGAAGCGCACGGTGCCCGCGTCGGGCCGGTCGAGGCCGGCGATGAGGCGGAGCACGGTGGACTTGCCCGAGCCCGAAGGCCCGAGCAGCGAGGTGATGGCCCCCGTCGGCGCGGCGAAAGACACTTCGGACACGGCGGGGGTGCGGGCCGCGGGGAAACGCCGCGTGAGGCCCTCGACGACGACGCTCATGGTGGGTCCTTTCGGCGGCGCTTACGCGTCCATTCGATGCCGAGGAGGAGCGCCGCGCTCGTCGCCGCGAGGCACAGGGCCATGCCGTAGGCGCCCGCCTCGTTGCGCTCCTCGACGGAGGCGTAGATGAAAGTGGTGGCCGTCCGCGTGCTCTCGGAGATGTCGCCGCCCACCACGAGGACGGCGCCAAACTCCCCGAGCGCCCGCGCCGCCGTGAGGAGCACGCCGTAGCCGAGCGCGTGGCGGAGGTTGGGGAGCGTGACGCGCCAGAAGGTCTGAGCCCGCGTCGCGCCGAGGGTCTCCGCGGCCTCCTCCTCGCTGGTGCCGAGCTCCTCCAGCACGTAGGCCACCTCGCGGAGCGTGAAGGGGAGCGTCACGAAGAGCGTCGCGAGCACCATGCCCGGGAAGGCGAAGGTGACCTTGAGGCCGAGCGCCAGCAGGGCGGGTTCGAGCCACCCGTTGCGCCCGAACACCAGCAGAAACGACAGCCCGATGGCCACCGGCGAGATGGCGAGCGGGAGCTCGACCAGCGCGTCGAGCACGCGGCGCCCGACGAAGCGGTGCCGCACCAGCACGAGCGCCCCCGCGACGCCCACCACACCGTTGACCACCACCGCGATCGCCGCGAGCAGAAGCGACATCTGGAGCCCGTGGACCGCCGCGGGCGTCTGGAGCGACTCGACGAGCGCCGTGGCCCCCGCCGACACCGCGCGCACGAGCAGCGCCCCGAGGGGAACCACCAGCACGAGCACCAGGTACCCGACGGTCACCGCGAGGAGCACGGCCCCAGCGGGCGTGAGGAATCGAACAGCGGGCCTAGCCACGGTCTCTCCCCGTGAGGCGCTCGGCTTGACGGGCCGCGACCAGCAGGAGGACGGAGGCGACGAGGAGCACCACGGAGGCGGCGGCGGCATCCCCCGGACGCCCGCTCTCCACCTCACCGAAGATGAACACCGGCGCCGTGAGCGTGCGGTGCGGGATGTTGCCCGCCACCACCACCACCGAGCCGAACTCCGCCAGCGCCCGCGCGAAGGAGCGAATGGTCCCCGAGAGGATCGCCGGCGCGAGGGCCGGGAGCACGACGCGGGTGAAGGTGGTCACGGGCCCCGCGCCGAGGAGCCACGCGGCCTCCTCCTCCGCGGGGTCGAGCTCGAGGAGGACGGGCTCCACCGCGCGCACCACGAAGGGGAGCGTCACGAAGAGGAGCACGAGCACGATGGAAGGCGGCGCGAAGATGACGCGCACGCCGTGGCGCCCGAGCCACCCGCCGAGGTCGGACTGAGGCCCGAGGAGCACCGTGAGAAGCACCCCCGCGACGAGCGTGGGGACGGCGAAGGGGAGGTCGATGAGCGCGGAGAGCGCCGCTCGCCCAGGGAAGCGGTAGCGCACCAGCACCCACGCGGCGGCCGTCCCCATGACGGCGTTGACGACGGCCATCAGGGCGGCCGTCCAGAAGGTGAGCCACAACGCGTGCGCGGCCACCGGCGCCGACACGACGCGCCACACACCACTGAGGCCCCCGCGGAGCCCCTGCGCCACGAGCGCTGCGAGCGGGAGCCCCACGAGGGCGAGGACGTAGGCCGCGAAGCCCACGCGCACGGCCACGCCCGCACGGCTCGGCGCCAGGGTGCCAGAGGCGGAGCTCATGGGCGGGGGCGGCTCCCCGCGGGGCCGACGGCGCGGTCATAGACGGCGCCGGGGGCGAAGAGGTCGCGCTGCACCGCGGGCCACCCGCCGAGGTCGCGGATGGTGAACGGCTCCGCGGGCTGCGGGAAGTTCGCCGCCGCCTCGCGCGCGACGGACTCGTCGATCGAGCGGAGCCCGTAGCGCGTGAAGGCCCGCTGCGCCTCGGGCGTGCGGAGAAAATCGACGAACGCGCGGGCGAGGTCGAGGTTGTGGTGGCGGGTCGCGTAGGCGTCGACGACGGCGACGGGGTTCTCGATGACGATCGTCGCGCGCGGGAGGACGGGCTCGTAGGTTTGGCCGTTCTGCCGGCCCACGAGCACCTCGTTCTCGTAGGTGATGGCCGCGTCGCCGACGCCGCGTTCGAAGGTGATCATCGCCTCGCGGGCGCCGCGGTCCATGATGGAGACGTTGCGCAGCACGTCGGCGAGGAGCGACTGCGCCCCGGCCGCGTCGCCGCGCGCGACGGACGTCCCCCCGCGGAGCGCGGCGCCGTAGAGGGCGGCGATGTTCCACATGGCGCCGCCGCTCGTGCGGACGTCGGGGGTGAGCACGGCGAGGCCGGGGCGGCGGAGGTCGTCCCAGTTGTGAA
The DNA here is from genome assembly GCA_044375895.1 of Polyangiales bacterium. GTDB lineage: Bacteria > Myxococcota_A > Polyangia > Polyangiales > CAISKJ01. The sequence continues at coordinate 13,305 of JBILLV010000111.1, forward strand.
TGCCGCGGGGGTTGCCCTGACGCACGGCGATGACCACCACCGAGCGGGTCACCATCCCGCCCGTGGGCCCCGCCTTCCAGTCGTGGGTGATGAGCCCGGCCTGCGCGATCTTGTCGACGTCGGCCTCCAGCGAGAGCGCCGCGACGTCCGCTTCGAAGCCCCCGACGATGGCCCGCGACTGGGCGCCGCTCCCCTGGTACGACTCGCGGAAGGTGACCGTCTCGCCCGTCCGCTCGCGCCAGTAGCGCTGGAAGGCAGGCAGCACCGCGCGCCCGTACGCTTCGCGCGGCGTGGTGTAGGCGCCGAGCGTGAGCGTGCGCGTGCGCCCGGAGGCGCTCTTCTTCTTGCACCCCGCGGCGAGGCACAGGGCGACGAGCGCGAGCAGCGCGAGGCCGCGAGGAATCAACCGCTTCATGAATCCGCTCCCATCGATGTGACCGCTCAGAACGACACCTGCACCTGCATCCGCACCTGGTGCCGACCGCGGTCGAAGTCGTCGCCGAAGATGTAGTGGTAGTCCGCCTGCGCCTTGAATCCGTGACCCGCCTGGTACCAGTTGAGCCCCGCGCCAAACTGGTTGGCCTGCGAACGGAGCGTCGCGATGAGCGCCGGGTCGGTGTCGCCCACGGCGAACGCCTGCTCCCACCGCGCCGTCAGCTCCAGGCGGTCGGTGAGCATCATGCCCGCCTGCGCGACGTAGCCCCAGAGCGAGCGCGAGTGCTCGCTCGGCGGACCCATCGCCGCCCCGACGTGGTGGTCGACGTCGCCCCGGCGGTAGAGCGCCTCGCCGAAGAGGTAGAGCCCGCGCCACTTCAGCGTCACGTCCGCGGCGGCGTGGAGGTAGTCGAAGCTCCCCAGCTGGAGGGTCGCTCCCTGCGTGCTGCGCTGCCGGAAGGCGTTGTGGTTGTATGCGCCAGCGACGCCCACCGCGAGGCGAGGCCGCGGGAGGCGCTCCTGGTCGCCCTCCACGCTGTCGTCAAAGGCGCCGAAGACGTTGGCCTGGAGCCGCGCGACGTAGAGGAAGCCCGCCTCGGCGGCGACGCGGTTCTTCCCTTCGCCGCCGAAGACGCCGAGGCGGTAGGCGAGGAAGCCGAGGCCGCCGAGGTTGTCCGACGAGAGCTCGACGCCCACGTCGCGGTCGAGCGTCGCCTCGCTCACCAGCAGCGGCCGGTCGATCATGTGGAGGCCCCACTCCGCGTTGGTGCGCGCCCGGTCGAAGGGGACGAAGAACTGCCCCACCCGCACCCGCAGGTCGCGCAGGTGGTTGAAGGCCACCCACGCGTCGTAGAGCGGCGACACCATGCCCGCCTCGTAGTCCTGCGCGCCGAACGCGAGCTGCACCACGTACTGCGTCTGCCGCGAGTAGACGTGCCCCGAGAAGATGAGCCGCATCGTGCGGATCGCCACCTCGTTGGTCACCGGCGCGTTGTCGGCCGCCACCACCGTGTCGCGCACCTGCGCCCGACCGCGCAGCGTGAGGGAGAAGAAGTCGTCGCCCGTGGCGAGCGTCACCCCCCGCCCCGGCGCCCCGAAGAGCGTCAGCGCGCGCGCGGGCTGCGGAGCCCAGGCGCCGCCGATGGGCGCAGGCGGAGGAGGCGGAGCGACGGCGATTGAAGGGTCGGCGGGAGCGCTCGCGGATTGCGCCCCCACGGGACAGGCGAAGAACAGCCACGGGAGAGACGAGAGGAAGGCTGTGCGGGCGCGGCGCATGGAGGGTCCAGTCGCGGTACGCGCGACCGTGCCCGTACCACGCCCCTCTTTTACACTGGAACGTTCATCAAAGCGAAATCGATTCTACAGAAATGGACGTCCGTGTCAGCCGAAGCGCCCGACGGTCTCCGCGAAGAAGGCCAGCAGCACCATCACCCCGATCGCGCCGAGCACCGCCGCCACGCCGACGACCAGGAGGAAGACGCGCTGGAGCGCGAACATGCGCGCGAGCACGACCATCGCGTCCATGAGGTGGCGGATGTCGTTGCCCTCGGTGCTGACGATGGCGGCGACGGGCTGAGACGCGTTGCGCAGCCACGTGCCCGTGACCACCAGCAGCGCCGCGACGATGGCCATCGGCACCGACGACATCAGCCCGGGCGGACCCACCACCCACACATGAACGACGCCCATCACGACGAGGAAGGCGCCCGCCACGCCCTGCGCCGTGCCGACGAAGCGCATCTGCGTCGCCAGGGCGGAGAACACGGCGTTCTCCGGCGGGCCGAACTCGTACTCGCGGGCGGGCGCGGGGAAGATCGCGGGGTTGGCAGATTCAGCAGGCGTGGCCATGGACGTGCACCGGGGGGTCAGCGTTGGAGTTCGGCGGCGGCGAAGAGCCAGGGGGCGACCGCCGCGGTGGGGGCGCGCGCGATCACCTCACGCGCGGCGCCGACTCGACCGATCGTGAGGGCGCGCAAGGCCACGAGCGACTGGCGCGTCGGCGCGTCGAGGGAGGCCGGCGGGTCGCGCAATAGTTCGGTCAGGGCCAGCGCGGTCCACGGCTCCCACGAGGGGGCGCCCTGGCAGCCGCTGGCGGCGGGGCAGCGCGCGAGGAGCGTCCGCGCGAAGGCCCGCGCGACGTCAGGTGCGTCCGCGGACGCGATCGTCCCCAGCGGGCGCCCCTGCCACAGGGCCCAGAAGGTCATCGCGTCGACGCCCGCGGGGATGCTCCCCGCCACGAGCCGAGCTGTCGCTTGCGCCACCACGCCCGCCCGCGCCTGCTCCGCCGCGGGGGTCGCGCCCACGCCCGTGCGCTTCGCCTCGACGAGCGCCCACACGACCATCGCCGTCGCGTCATCGGTCACGCGCCCCGCGGCGTCGACGAAGGTGCCGTCGGCGCGCCGCAGCGCCACGAGCGAGTCGACGGCGAGGCTCACCCGATCGAGCGCGGTCGCGGCGTGGTTGGCCTGCGCCATCTGCGCGTACGCCACCACCGCCCAGGCCGTCGCCTCGGTGGTCGGCGCGGGCCCGCCCGGTGCGGCGCCCCAGCCCCGCGGACCGCGCGTCCGATCGAGCGCCGCGAGCAAGCGGAGCTGCTGATCGGCCGCGAGCGAAGCCCCCGCCGTGTGACCGCGCAGGAGGGCCGCGAACTGCTGCGCCGACTCGCCCCCCGTCGTCGCCGGCCGCGCGAGGAGCGACTGCGACCACTGCGCGACGCACCCGCGGAGCGACGTCCGATCGGTGGCCGCAAGCCCCGTCCCCGCCGTGACCACGGGCGCCGCGACGGGCGCCTCACGGCTGCGCAGGAGGACGATCCCCGCGGCGACGACGAGGCCCACCGCGACGATCGCGGCCGCGATCAACGGGCCCTTGTGCGCGGGCGGCGGCGGCTTCGCGACGACCGGGAGCAGCGTCGTGACGGCCCCCGCCACCTGCGCGCGACGCCCCTTGTCGGCCATGAAGGCGGCCGCGTTCTCGGACTCCTCCGCCGCCTGCGAGACGCGCTCGGCGAAGAGGTCCTTGGGCTTCGCGGGCTTCGGCGCAGGTGCGGGCTTCGGCGTGGGCGCAGGCTTCGGCGCCGGCTCCTCGGCGTGCAGCGCGCGCGTCACGAGCGGCAGCGGGTCCATGGTGGGACGCTGCGCGGCGCCTGTCCCCGCGCCCGGCGTCCCCGTGCGGTGGACGAGCGGCAGCGGGTCCATCGTCTGCCGCGAGTCGTGGTGGAGCGCCCCCACCGTCGGCATCTTGATGGTGAGCGCCTCGGAGGCGTCGCGCACCCGCGGGCCGCTCGACGACGACGCCGCGGGCGAGCGGACGCGCTGCATCGGCATCCGGCTGGCGGGGATGGTCGGGCGCTCCGCGGCTTCGACGGCTGGCGCCGCAGACCCCTGCACGATCGGCGCGGGCGCGTCCGTGACCGTCGGCACCGTGGGCACCGTCGGCGCGGCCGGGCGACCCGTGGAGGGAGACGCGCCGGGCCCCGTGCGGATGGGCGAGCGGGCGATGGGCTTCGCGTTGCGCGCCACGGCCACGGGGATGTTGGGCTCGGTGCGGGCGTACTGATCGCGCGGCGGACGCCCCTGGCGCTGCGTGTCGTCGAGGTCGGACACGATCGGCGAGGGGACCGCCCCCGGGCGCTTCGACGGCGGCTGCGTGGCGTTGGGGTCGAAGAGGCGGAAGAGGTCGGCCACCGCCATCCCCGCGCTCGCCGGTCGCTGCGCGGGGTCGGGGTCGAGGCAGCGGAGGAGCCAGCGGTCGAAGCCCGGGCCGAGCTTCACCCCGCGCGCGGCGGCGAGCGTCGAGGGGAGCGGGTGCTGCTTGTGGTCGGGGATCCGTTCGAAGAGCGACGCCGCGGTGTTGCCCTCCCAGTACGGCGCGCCGACGAAGAGCTCGTAGGCGATGAGCGCGAGGGCCCACACGTCCGTCGCCGCCGAGACCGCGGCGTCCTTCAAGAGCTGCTCGGGGGCCATGTACAGCGGCGTCCCGATGCGCTCGCCGTCGCCGCCCGAGCGCTCGCGCTGGAGCTTCGCCACGCCGAAATCCACGATCTTCACCCGCTGCGGGCCGTCGTCGGGCGTCACGAGGAAGAGGTTGGCGGGCTTGAGGTCGCGGTGGATGATCCCCGCGGCGTGCACCTTGTCGAGCGCGGAGGCCACCTGGCGCATCATCGTGAGAATCTGCGAGGTCGGGATCGCCACGCCCGCCCCCCAGGTCTCGGTGATGTACTGCGCGAGGTCCTTGCCGTTGAGGAGCTCCATCACGAGGAAGGGCCGCCCCGTCCCCGGGTCGACGTCGCTGTCGATCACCCCGACGATGTGCTCGCTGTCGATGTCCGCGCAGGCCGTCGCCTCACGGCGGAAGCGCTCCACCGCCGTCGGGTCGGCCATCACCTCGGGGTGGAGCACCTTCACGGCCACGCGGCGGTGGGTGTTCACGTGCTCGGCCTCGTAGACCTCGGCCATCCCGCCCGCGCTGAGGCGCCGCACGAGCTTGTAGCGTCGCGCAAACACCGCGCCCGTCGCGAGCGCGTGCGGCGGCGAGGTGCCGCCAGGCAGGGGGGGGTCTCCGGTCCCGATCACGTCGGGGGCGATGCTACCAACGCGAGACCCCGCCACGCGAGCCTCACGATGCGAGAAGCGTCAGAGCGCCGTCCGGGTCTTGACTTGCGACCCAGGGGGCATGCATAGACCCGTCCCGCCCCCCCATGGTCGCCCCTTCCCCAGCGTCGTACGCGCCGCCCGATCGGGTCGTCCCCGACGCCGACATCACGCCCTGGCGCGGGGAGACGACGATGCGCGACGTGCTCGCCCTCACCAAACCCCGGCTGATGTCTCTGGTGCTCTGCACCACGGCCGGCGGCATCTGGATGGCGGGCTCCAGCGTGGCCGCCGAGCGCTCCCTTTTGTGCGTCATCGGCACCACCCTGGCCGTCGCGGGCGCCCACACGCTCAACTCCTGGATGGAGCGCGACTCCGACGCCCTCATGGAGCGGACGCGCCAGCGCCCCCTCCCCGCGGGCCGCATCGACCCTCGACTCGCCCTCGCCCTCGGGGTGTTCTGGTCGCTCGCGTCGGTCCCGGTGTTGTGGCTCGGGGTCAACCCGCTCACCGGGCTCCTCGGGGCCATCGCGCTGCTCAGCTACGTGTTGGTGTACACGCCGATGAAGTCGCGCTCGCCCGCGGCCCTCTACGTCGGCGCCATCCCGGGCGCGCTCCCGCCGCTCATGGGCTGGACGGCGGTGCGCAACCAGCTCGAAGCCCCGGGCGTCGCGCTCTTCGCGATCCTGTTCGTCTGGCAGCTCCCGCATTTTCTCGCCATCGCCATCGCCTTCAAGGCCGACTACGCGCGGGCCTCGATGAAGACGGTGGCCCACGTCTCGGGCGACGCCGCGGCCTCGCGCCACATCGCGCTCTACACCCTCGGGCTCGTCCCGGTGACCCTCTCGCTCGTCCCCCTCGGGGTCGCCCACGGCGTCTACCTCGTCGCGGCCGTGGTGTTGGGGCTGTGGTTCGTGGCGAAGGCGCTCCCGGGCCTCGTCGAGCCCTTCGACGCCGCGCGGGCCCGCAAGGTGTTCTTCACCTCCCTCGCGCACCTGACGGGGCTCTTCTTCGCCCTCATCGTCGACGCATGGCTGACGCGCCCCCGCTGACCGCGACGAAGCCCACCCTCGGGCAGATGATCCGCGCCCGCCCGTGGCTCATGGCCCCGTGGATCGCCCTCGCGCTCTCCGCCCCGGTGGTGATCGCGATGCGGCTGCGCCCGACGCCCGTCCCGGTGTACCGCACGCTCCCCGCGTGGCGCCTCACCGACCAGCGCGCGCAGCCGTACGGGAGCGCGGAGCTCCGCGGGCACCCCTTCGTCGCCAACTTCATCTTCACGAGCTGCCCCTTCTCGTGCCCCCGCCTCACGCGGCACATGAAGCGCGTGCAAGACGCGCTCGCCCGCGAGGGATCGGACGTCGCGAGCGTGCGGATGGTGTCGTTCACCGTCGACCCCGAGGTCGACACGCCCGCGCGCCTCGACCGCTACGCCACGCAGTACGGCGCCGACGCCGCGCGCTGGCGCTTCGTCACGGGTCCGACGCCCGACATCCAGCGGCTGAGCGTCGACGGCTTCCAGCTCGCGATGGGCGCACCGCCGGAGGGGCGCCCGCAGGGGTACAACATCCTGCACGGGGAGTTCATCATGCTGGTCGACGGGAGCGGGCGCATCCGCGGGTACTACCGCTCCGACGACGACGGCCTGCGCAAGATCGTCCGCGACGCCGAGACCGTCGCCCACGAGCCGTGAGCGTCAAGCAGGCGGTGGCCGCGGGGGCGCTGGCGCTCGTGAGCATCGCCGGGAGCCTCGGGCTGGCGGTGTGGGCGACCTCGCGGCGCATGCGGGCGGCCGCGCTGCCGACGGGGCCTGACGTGGTTCACGTGGTGGTGACGGCCCGCGAGTGGGCGTGGGACGTGCGGCACCCGGGCGTCGACGGCGTCCTCGGCACGGGCGACGACGTGACGCGCACCAACGAGCTGCACCTGCCCGTGGGGCGCGACGTGGTGGTGCACCTGCGGACGGGGAGGCTCGTCCACGAGCTGGCGCTGGTGGCGTACGGCAAGCACAAGGGCGTGTCGCCGGGGCGCGAGTCGGCGTTTGCGGTGCGGGCGGGCGAGGTGGGGGAGTCGACGATGGTGTGCTCGCAGCTCTGCGGCGATGGGCACTACCAGATGGTGGGGCGGGTGGTGGCGGAGCCTGTGAGGCAGTGGCGGGAGCGGGGCTTCGGGCGCTGAGTCAGCGCCCCTTGAACTGCGCCGGGCGCTTCTCGAAGAAGGCCATCACGCCCTCCAGAAAGTCCTCCGAGCGCAGGCACTCCATCTGCGCGTTGCCCTCGTCGCGAAACGCTTCGGGAAAGGGCTTCGCAAGGCTCTCGTGCATCAGCCGCTTCATGTGCCGCACGGCGATCGGCGGCCCCGCGGCGATGCGCTCGGCCATCGCCATCGCCTCGGCGTCGAGGGCCTCCGGCGCCACCAGCTTCGCCACCAGCCCCAGGCGCAGGGCGGCCTCCGCGTCGACGCGCTCGCCGAGGAGCGTCATCTCCAGGGCCTTGGAGAGCCCCACGAGGCGCGGGAGCATCCACGTGCCGCCGCCGTCGGGGATGAGCCCGATGCGCACGAAGCCCTCCTGGAAGTACGCCCGCGTCGAGGCCACGCGGAGGTCGCAGGCGAGCGCGAGGTCGCAGCCGAAGCCGTAGGCCGCGCCGTCCACCGCGGCGATCACCGGGACGGGACACGCGAGCACGGCGCGGACGAGCTCTTGAAAGCGCCCGAGGTGGGCGTCGAGGTCGCCCATGAGCTCCTGGGCGTTCTCCATCGCGTAGCGCAGGTCGGCGCCGGAGGAGAAGGCGCCGCCGCGGCCGGTGAGCACCACGGCGCGCGCGTCACCGAGCTCGCGGAGGGCCGCGGTGGCGAGGTGGAGCACGGTGGGCTCCAGGCCGTTGCGGCGCTCGGGGCGGTCGAGGGCGATCCAGCGGACGGGGCCGCGGTCTTCGACGAGGACTCCTTCGGTCATGGCATCTCCAGGGGCGGTTGGGTGAGGCGCGGCATCGGGGTGGACGTCGACCCGATGGCGTCGTCGGTCTCGATGGTGTGGAGCGGCGGCGCGCTGTAGAAGTGGGTGGATTTGTACCAGTCGACGAGCTCGTCGAGCAGCACCTTGAGCACCGCCGCCGCGGGGACGGCGATGAGGAGCCCGAAGATCCCGAGCACCTTGGCGCCCGCGAGCAGGCCCACGATGATGACCATGGGCGACAGGCCGATGGAGCCGCCGAGCACGCGCGGCGTGACCACGAGGATGTCGAGCAGGTGCACGACGAACATGAAGACCACCACCGCGGCGACGCTGCACTCCCCGGTGGTGTCGAGCGCGGCGAGGAGCGTCGCGAGGCCGAGGGCGATGAAGAAGCCGAGGTACGGGACGAAGGCGATGAGCCCGGCGAAGATGCCGAGCCCGACGCCCGCGGGCACCTTCAGCGCGCCGAGGCCCGCCGCGAAGAGCGTCCCGAGGATCACCATCACGAGGAACTGCCCGCGCACGTAGCGCCCGAGCACGCGGTCGACGCTCCCGGCGACGCGGAGCACGTCGTCGCGCGAGCGCGTGGGGATGAGGGCGGTGACGCCGTCGACGATCCCGCGCCAGCCCGAGAGCGCGTAGAACGCGAGGGCCAGCACGATGAGCACCTCGACGGCGAACTCGACGATCGAGAGGCTCACGCCCGCGGCCGAGGTGACGACGGAGAGCGAGCCCTGCGCCACCGAGCTCGCGCGCGACGCGAGGGAGGTGACCCACGCGTCGGCGGTGAGCGGGATGCGCAGGTGCGAGCGGCGGCGGAGCCAGAGGAGGCCGCGCGTGATGCGGGGCATCCAGTCGTTCTGCACGCGCTGGGGGACGGTGCCCGCGAGGTGGGTGACGTTCTCGACGATGTCGGGGATGGCGATCCAGAGGAGGATCGTGGCGCAGACGCCGACGCCGAGGAGCACCGCGGCGATGGCGACGATGCGCGGGATGCGGCGGTTGGCGAGCCAGTCGACCGCGGGGGCGAGCGCCCAGGCCAGCCCGAAGGCCGCGCCGAGCAGCATCAGCAGGTCGCGAAACCACCACGCCAGGCCGAGCACCGCCGCGATGAGCAACCACGGCCAGAAGGGGCCGCGCGGCGCCTCGAGGGGCCTCGGGTGCATGGGGGCGGGGCGGTAGGTCTCCACGGCGGGTCGTTGGTACTACAACGGGCGCGAGGGGAGAACGGGAGACGGGCGGGGATCGTGCGGAGCGTTGGACGCTACCCGTTGGGGGCGGCCGCGGCGGCGTCGGCGCTCACGGGCGCGGCGTCGTCGGCGGAGGCGGCGTCGGTCGGGGGCGCGGCGGCGTCGGCGGGCGTCGGGTTGCAGCGCCGCGTGAAGGCTTCGAAGCTCTCGTCGTCGCGCGGCACGTCGCAGTCCGACGGGGCCGCGGGGGCCGCGGTGGGCGCGGGCGCGGCGCCACCGCCGCTGCACCGCTGCTGGAAGGCTTCGAAGCTCTCGTCGTCGCGCGGGACGTCGCAGTCCGAGGGCGGGGCGACCTGCGGCGCGCCGCCGCCATCCCCCGCGGCTGGAGTCGCAGTGCCAGGCGTCGGGGTCGTCGGCGTCACGACGGCCACGGGCGTGCGGCTCGGCGGGAGCGCCATGAGGGTGATGGAGGGCACGTAGGTGATGATCATCAGGGCGACGATGAAGAGCCCGATGAAGGGGAGCACCATCTTGTAGAGGTCGGGGACGGGGCGGTTGAAGCGGAAGCCCGCGATGAAGAGGTTGAGCCCCATCGGCGGCATCAGGTAGCCGATCTCCAGGTTGAGGAGGAAGACGATGCCGAGGTGGTAGGGGTTGATGTTGAAGTGGAGCGCGATGCCCGCGATGAGGGGGACGACCACCACGATCGCGGAGAAGATGTCCATCAACATCCCGATGAGGAGCAGGAAGAAGTTGAGGGCGATGAGGAAGGTGATCTTCGAGTCGATGACGCCGCCGGCGCTCTGGTGGCGCTCGGCGAGGGCGTTGACGGCCTCGCGGCAGGTGCCGATCGAGTCGGAGTGAGCGTGGAGGTAGGCCTCGGCGGGGGGGCCGCAGGTGAGCCACTCGAAGAGGCGGTCGGCGATCTGGGCCTGGACGAAGTACCCGACGAGGACGGTCGCGGCGCAGAGCTTCACGAAGATGGCGCCGACGAGCACCATGGACTCGGGGACGATGCGCGGGAGGTCTTTGCGGATGGAGAGGTCGCGGTAGACGAAGACCTCGATGACGAACACATAGAAGGCCGTGAACGCGGCGCCCTGCGAGGGGTTGAAGATGCCGCGGGCGAGGCCGACGAGGAGGAAGACGGGGAGGATGAGCTCCCACTTGGCCTCCCAGAGCGCGGCGCCGGCCTCCTTCGCGTCGAACTTCGAGCGCGGCACCTTCTGCGTCACGCCGACGAACACGCAGAACGCGGCGATGAGCCCCATCACCACGAGGCCCGGGACGAGCCCCACCACGAGGAACTTCTGGAGCTCGAGGCGCTCCTGGCCGGGCGCGGGCTCCTGGAGGCCCGCGACGATGCCGTACACGATGAGCGGGAGGCAGGGGGGGATGGTGATGCCGAGGGCGCCGCCCGTGGTGACGAGGCCGAGGGCGAACTTCTCGGGGTACTTGTCCTTGAGCAGGGCGGGGACGAGCAGCCCGCCGACGGCGACGATGGTGATGCCGCTGGCGCCGGAGAAGATGGTGAAGAAGGCCGACGCGAAGACGCACACGATGGCGAGGCCGCCGGGCATCCACCCGAGCAGCGCGCGCGACACCCGCACCAGGCGCCGCGGCATGTTCGACTCGCTCATGATGTAGCCCGCGAGGGTGAACAGCGGGATCGTGGCGAGCACGCTCATGCGCGCGAAGTGGTTGCCGAGGATGTCCTCGGCGGCGTTGGCGACGAAGTTGACGTTCTGCCCCACGTTGGGATCCGCGAGGAAGAACTTCACGAACAGGAAGAGCCCCATGCCGCCGAGGAAGCTGAAGAGCGGCGCCCCCATGAGGGCCATCACGATGAAGAACCCGACGCCCACGCCCGTCGGGATCGACGCGATCCGCGGCGCGGCCCCGTAGCGCATCCCCGCGAGGATCGCGGCGATGATGACGGCCGCGCTGACGAGCTGGGCGACCGTCCCCTTGACCTCGATGGTGGTCTCGGGGTGCGGCGCCGCGAAGTTACCCTGGCGCTGCTTGCGGAGCGCGAGCGGGACGATGAGCATGACGGAGGCGACGCCGCACAGGAGCGCCGCCGGGGCGAACACGGTGGTGCCCGCGGTGATGCCGAGGAGGGCGACGAAGGCGAGGAGCGCGACGCCCACCTCCTGCGGGCCCGCGCGGTCGATGGCGGGCGGCTCGCGGGGCTCCTCCGTGGCGCCTCCCTCGTGGGCGGCGGCGACGGCGGACAGGTCGGGCTTCTCGCCCTCTTCACCCTCGCGATACGGCGTCGCGGGCTTCGCGGGCGACGCCGGCGGGGTGAAGCCCGAGAGCGCGGCGACCATCTCGTGGAAGGCGTGGAGCACCAGGCGCGTCCCGATGAGCGCGAAGCCCGCGGGGATGACGAACTGGAACTCGAACGACCGATCGACCGTGCTGGTGATGCCCGCCGCGAGGTTGCTCGCGGTGGCCTCGTTGGCCTGGTGGACGCCCTCCAGGAGCGAGTCGTAGATGCCGCGTGAGAGCGCGAAGGCCATGAAGGCGCCGAGCGTCGCGGAGACGGCCACGAAGGCGCGGCGCCCGCGGTCGGGCAGGAGCCTGGAGACGGCGTCGATGGCGAGGTGCTTGCGGCCGCGGGTGGCGAAGCTCGCGCCGAGGAAGGCCGCCCACATCGTGCCGTGCATCAGCACGTCACCCGCGAGCGGGAGCACCGCGCGCATCAGCCGCTCGGTGACGAAGCCCAGCACGATGGCCGCGGGGGCCAGCACGACGAGGAGCTTCTGCATCGCGGCGCCGTGCGGGACGTCGGCTTTGAAGTAGCGCCTCGCCAGCGTCTGCGCGCGCGTCCCCTCCCCCTCCGGCGCCGCGAGCTTCAGCGCCGGCAGCAGGAACCACAACGCCGCCGCGAGGCCCGCCCGCGCCGGCGTCGGCCACGCCGCGATCACGCGAAACAGCGACTCGGACACGGCCGCGAAGAGCATGAAGCCCACGACCACGAAGCTCAGCGCGCTCTCCGCGAGGAGCACGCCTCGATCGAGCAGGTCGATCGGCTTGAGAAACGGCGCGGGCCTCGCCGTGGGTGCAGCACCAGCCATCAGATACCTCTCCTTCGAGCGGACTCTATCCCGAACGCCTCCACCCCCGGGAGCACGGAATTTCCTGGGACATTTTGTATCTTGCATTCATGCGCATGTTTGTATATATAGATCCCGTGATGGTCGCAGGACCCGACGACGCGCGCCCCGCGCCCTCCCCGCGGTGGGAGCTCTACCGCCTGCTCGGCGACGCCGCGCGGCTGCGCTTGATGGCGCTGGCGGCGGAGGAGGAGCTGGCGATCGGCGAGCTGGCGGAGCTGCTGGGGGAGGTTCAGCCCTCGGTGTCGCGGCACGTGGCGGCGCTGCGTCAGGCCGGCGTGGTGGGGGTTCGGCGCCAGGGGACGTGGACGCTGGTTCGCCTCGCGGCGGGCGCTGGGGACGACCCGGTGGTGGCCGACGCGCTGCGCACGGGGCGCTCGCTCTGTGAGCGGGACGGGGCCATCGGGCGTGTGGCCGACGTGATCCGGGCGCGGGAGAGCTCGACGCGGGAGTTCTTCGCGCGGCCGGGGCGGAGCGGGGCGCAGGCGGGGCCGCCGGGCGAGCTGGCGGCGTACCTGTCGGCGCTGGCTCCGTTGCTGCCGCGGCGCGCGCTG
>JBILLV010000112.1:0-26136 GCA_044375895.1 Polyangiales bacterium
CTCCAGCACCTCCGCGACCTGTCGGTCGCCTGCAACAAGCTGGGCGAACTGGACGAGCACGTCGATCCGGCGCGCGCGCGAGCCCGGTACGAGCAGGCGCTCGCGATCGCCGAGCGCCTCGCGTCGCTCGACGCCGACAACGTCGAGTACCTCCGCGACCTGTCGATCTCCTACAACCGTCTGGGCGGACTGGACGAGCACGCAGACCCGGCGCTCGCGCGAGCCTGGTACGAGAAAGATCTCGCGATCGCCGAGCGCCTCGTGTCGCTCGACGCCGACAACCTCCTGTACCTCCGCGACCTGTCGATCTCCTACAACCTGCTGGGCGGACTGGACGAGCACGTCGACCCGGCGCGCGCGCGAAGCTGGTTCGCGAAGGCGCGCGCGATCGAGGAAAGGGTGCTCGCTGTCGGCAGTGGCAAGCCGCGTGAATCGTGAGTTGGGCTTACCCCGACCTCGCAGACCGCCACGACGCGTCATGCCTGCCAAGGCGCCCGCGCGCCGCGGTGGAAGCGCTCCGCCCCGCCATCTCGGATCAGGGGCCGAAGACGTCGCCCGCGGTGGTCGCCGTGACCGCGGGATGATAAGACATCCAACGCCCCACTCGGCCGAGCCCGTACCCACTCCGCCCGGCGACGGTTCGTGTAAGTGATGTTCGGTCGACTCTCGCGGTACTGCGCGCAGTGTTGCTGAAGTGGCGCCGACGCCGATCACCGAGAGCGCGATGGCCCGCTACCTCACGTGGCGCCCCGGCGCGCCGATGCAGGTCGCGTGGCAGCGCCAGGGGCCCACGCCCACCACCGTGGGGCTGACGTTCACCGTGTTCACGACGTCGGAGCAGTCGTACGCGCTGCGGTGCACGTCGGCGGCGGGCGCGGCGGGGCTCACCGTGGGCCAGGCGGTGCTGATGCCCCTTTACGAGGTGGCGCGCGCGATGGGCGTCGGCGGCGCGTCGGCGATCCTCACGGCGAGCGCGAGCGCGCAGGGGACGGAGGGGGGCGTCGCGGTGGTGGCCGGCACGGGGGGATACACGGTGGCCGGCGTGCGCTGGTGACGGCGCGGCGCGACCGAAGCGCGGGCCCCGCCGGCGCGACGACCCCGTCCGCGGAGGCGTCGAAGCGCGCCGCGGTCGCGCCATCGAGGGGACGGCGCCGCTGGAGGGTTGCGACGGTGCGCAGGCTGCGGTAGCAGCGCCGCCATGCGCGCTCGTGACGCCGTCGAGTCCTTGTTCGCCGAGCTTCGCGCCAACCCCAACGTCACGGTGCATCAGGCGGTGGCGAACAAGGGTGCGGACCCGAAGCAGGTGCGCGCCATCGCGGCCGAGGTGAAGGGGCGCCACGGGGTCGAGATCCCGCCGTCGCTCCTCGACCTCTACGCCGAGATGGACGGCTTCACCCTGGTGTGGGAGCCCCGGCCCACGGTGCGGGTCGATGGGCGGCCGTGGTCGCTCCCGCCCTGCTTCAACCTGCTCCAGCCCATCGCCTTGCTGCGGTTTGGCGACCGGGCCGACGAGCTCCGCTGGGCTGACAGCGGGGCGCGTGAGGCCACCGCGGCGCTGCAGTTCTTCGTCGACCACGACCAGGAGGATCAGGGGTCGTTCCTCGTCGCGATCGACGGGGAGACGCACCTGTACTACGTGCACGACCAGGGCGAGGCCGTCGAGCGGCTGGCGCTGGACTTCGACGCGTACTTCGCGCGCTTCCTCGCGTCGCGCGGCTTCTTCTGCTGGCAGAGCCTCGCGGGGGACTTGGACGCGGCCCGCCTCGGGAGCCCAGGCCCGCTTCGAGGCGCCACACGCGAGTACGCGCAGTGGATGGAGGCCCTGTCGCCGGCGCCGTAGGCCCCCGCTCGAAGCGGTCGCGCCCCGTCGCGGCGGTGCGGAAGGTGGACGACGACGTAACACCGCTGCGCGATGTACTACTGGCGCTGCACGACGACGTGGAAGACCCCCTGCCCGCTCCGGCCCTTCACGCGCCAGGCGGGGGCGCCGTCGCCGACGGGCCACCAGGGGCGGAAGCCGAAGCCGCCGAGGTAGGCGACCAGGGCGTCGGGCTGGTCGCGCCGGGAGTAGAGGATCTCGAAGAGGCGCCCGCGCGAGCGGCACTTCCAGATGACGATGGACGAGCCCTCGACGGCGCAGCGGGCGTCGGGGTGCGCGGTGGCCTCGACGGTGAGCTCGAGGTGGTCACCCTGGCCGGTGACGCCATAGGGCGGGACACATCTCGCAGAAGCGCTTGTCTCCAAGCGGTCTGTGGCGCCCCGCGGGGGTGAGGGCGCGCGGTAGCGCGGAGAGGGGGCCGCGATCCACGCGCGAGGCGCCACAGACCGCTTGGAAGCAAGCGTCTCTGCGAAATGTGTCCCGCCCTATGCCGGTGACGTAGAGGAGGCCGGTGAGGAGCCGCGCGCGCTCGTCGAGGTCGCGCCACGCGCCGGCCTGCGCGAGCGAGCCGCTCCGCTGCTGGGCCACCGTCTGGAGCTCGTCGCTCGCCGCGTCGCGCGCGGCGGCCACCTCCACCCAGCGCAGGTCGCCGGGCTGGGTCAGCTCGTGGAGGCGCTCGCAGAAGCGGCGCTCGTCGGCGACGTTGCCGAAGGTGTTGTTCACGCGGCACGCGGACTGCTCCTTCGTCGAGGTGGGGGAAGGCGGGCGCGCGACGACGCCCCAGCGCGCACTCGAGCCCCTGCGCTGCGGGGGGCTTCAGCGCCACGGCGAGGGCTGGCGCTACGTCACCTACGAGCGGAGCAGCCCCCGGGGCATGGCGGCCCTCCGCACGATCGACCGCGGCGGCGCGCCGTCGCCCGCGGTGGCGGTGGCCGACGACACCGCGCCGGAGCTGGAGCTCACCATCCTGTTCCTCGACGACCGCATCGCGGCGGTGCGCGCGTCGCCGGACGGCGCCACGGCGCCCGCGCTCCGCTTCTACGACGGCGACGGCGGGGCGCGTGCTCCCTGGCGTGGTCTCCCCTTCGCCGCGGGGCTCCCGCACGTCAGCCTCGTGCTCCGCTCGCACGGTGCGGGGCTCGTCGCCAGCGCCCTCGCCGCGCATCCCGACGGCGTCGTCCTCGCGAACGCCGGGCTCACCGCGGACGGCGCGGAGTCGGCGCGGCTCGGGGCGCTCCGGCTCGACCCGCCGACGGCGTTGGGGGGCTTCGCGACGACGCGATACGCAGCCGCGGTGACGGTGCTCCCGGAGGGCTTCTTGGGCGCGGAGAAGAGGCCCCTCGAGCTGCGCGTGCTCGACCCGCTCACCCTGGGCACGCGGGCCTCCTTCGCCGTCCCCACGAGCGACCTGAGCCTCCTGACCCTGTTCGCCGTCGGCGACGACCTCCTGCTCGTCGACCGGCGGCTCGGGCAGGAGCGCGCCCTCCGCGCCGCCTGGCTCCGCTGCGACGCGCCGTAGGGGTGCCTTCCTCGTCGAGGCAGTCGTTCACGCGCGCCATCGCCGCTCCGCGTGCGGGCCCGCGGGGGACAGAGGGTCAGCCGGCGTGCGGGGCCGCGACGTCGACCACCCAGGTGACGCCGAAGCGGTCCTTCAGCATCCCGTAGAGCGGCGCCCACGCCGACGGGGACAGCGGCTGGAGGACCTTCGCGCCGGCCGCGAGCTTCTCCCAGTACCCGCTGATCTCGTCGGCCTTCTCGCCGCGCAGCGAGACGAAGAACGGGTCGTCCCCGCGGCTCCACGGGCGCGCCGACGGGACGTCGTAGGCCATCACGCGGAAGCCGTTGGCGGCCGCGACCTGGCCCCACATCACCTGGTCGGCCTCGGCGGGGTCCTGCACGCTGTGGGCGTCGCGGTAGGTCACGATCGTCAGCTCGCCGCCGAAGACGGATCGGTAGAACTCGAGCGCCGCGCGCGCGTCGCCGCGCAGGTTCAGGTGGGTCACGACGGTCACACTCATTGGGGGGCTCCTTCTCGGTCGACGGGGTTGGGGTGTCGACGCGGAGGAAGATGCGCCCGGGGTGCGACGGACTATGTCGCCCCCCTCACCCGTACCGCGCGGCGGTGTCGCGCAGGCGCTTCACGACCAGCTCCCGCAGCGCGGGCGGGCCGATGACCGTCGCGAACTCCCCGAGGGACAGCACCCACCCGGCCACCTCGTGGAGCCCGTCCACCCGCAGGCGCACGATCAGGCTCCCGTCGCCGCGCTCCTCGAAGCGCTGCGAGGCGTGGAACCTCCGCTCGCGCACCCAGCGCGCGTGGGCGGCGTCGACCAGCACCTCGACCTCCGCGATCGCCCCCTCGCGCCACAGGCCGAAGGCCTCGCCGAGGAAGGCCTGCGCGTCGAAGCCCCGCGGCATCGCGAAGGACTCGCCCGCGAACGCGACGTCCTGGATGCGGTCGAGCGCGAGCAGGATGCGCCGGTCGCGCTTGTCGTCCGCGCCGGCGACGACGTCGACGACGAAGTAGAGGCCGTCGCGGTAGTGCACGAGCCCGAGCGGGTGCGCGACGAGCTCGCGCGGCGGCAGCGCCTCCATCGCCCGCGGGTGCGAGAGGTACGAGAGGCGCACCACCCGGCAACGGATCATCGCCTCCAGCATCTGGTCGAGCCGCTGCGCGACCTCGGGGCGGCCGGCGTAGTCCTTCTGCCCGGGCACCACGACGGCGACGCGCCGCGACCACCCCGCGAAGCGCGACGCGTCCGAGTCCCCGAGCTTCGAGATGAGCCCGTCGACCCGGGCCAGCAGCCGCCGCGACGTGCGCTCGCCCCACAGCGACGACGTCAGCTTCGCGCCGATCGCCACGCCCAGGATCGCCGAGCGCGCGCTCCGCCGGTCGGCCGCCGACGCGAGCTCGCGCCGCACGACCCAGGCGCCGTCGTCGCGCTGCGCGAGGCGGTCGCCGAGGTGGCCGCGCACCACGGCGAGGTCGCGCTGCACCTGGCGCACGGAGACGCCGAGCTCGTCGGCGGCCTCGGCGACGCGCACGATGCGCCCGTCGAGCAGCGACGCGTGCAGGCGCAGCACGCGCTCGGCCTGGGAGTACGCGCCGCGCTTGCGGCCGGGGCCCGGTTGGCGTTGCCTGGTCATCGAGGGGGGCGGAGGGTGGGTCAGGTCAGCAGCGCGCGCACGGCCTCGGGGAGCGCGGTGAAGTCCGGCGCGCACGCGAACGCGCCCGCCGCGAGGAGCACCGCCGCGGGCTCGGCCGTCGTGACGCCGCACGCGCGCATCCCCGCCGCCCGCGCCGCCTGCACGCCGAGCGTGGCGTCTTCGAACACGAGGCACGCGGCGGGCTCCACCCCCACCCGCTCCGCCGCCCGCAGAAACAGGTCGGGGAAGGGCTTGCCCCGCGCCACCTCCTCGGCCCCCACCACCGCGTCGAAGCGCCCCCACCACCCGAGCCCGTCGAGCACGAAGGCCCGGTTCGCCGTCGGCGCCGCGCTCGCCACGGCGCAGCGCACGCCGCGGGCGCGGAGCGCGTCGAGCAGCGCCTCGGTCCCCGCGAGCGGGCGCAGGTGCGGCCGGTAGAGCGCGCGGTAGAGCGCCTCCTTCGCCTCGGCGAGCCGCGCGAGCTCGTCGGCCGCCACCGGGCGCCCCAGCACGCGCGGGAAGAGCTCGTCGTTGCGGCGCCCGGCGAACTCCCGCTGCACCGTCTCGGCCGCCAGCGCGACGCCGAGCGAGCGGGCGGTCTCCACCCAGGCCTGCGCGTGCGCGCCCATGTTGTCGGGATGATAAGACATCCAACGCCCCACTCGGCCGAGCCCGTACCCACTCCGCCCGGCGACGGTTCGTGTAAGTGATGTTCGGTCGACTCTCGCGGTACTGCGCGCAGTGTTGCTGAAGTGGTCCCGAGCGAGCACACTCGCGGGGCGTGGGACGGGCGCTGCGGGGGTGCTTGACGGGCAGGGCCATCGGATGCCCTATACCCTCTGTCAACTGGAAAGAGGGTCTGGAGCTCCAGGCGGGCGGCTGCTTGACGGGGCGAACCCGTTGGAGTTCCTATCCGCTGCACCGGAAAGGCCACAGCCAAGATGCTCTCCTCCTCACCTGAATGGATCTCGTCGACGCCCTTCGGGATCGTTCTCCCGCCAGGAGCCATCGTCACCTCGCGAGAGTTGGTCTGGACCCGATCGGAGTCGGGCGATCTCTTGGTCGTCACGGGTTGCAGGTTCGCGGACGCACCCTTCCAATCGCTGATGCATCGCTACGACGCCGCGGGGCGCTGTGGGTCGGCGCACGTCACGTCGAGCGGGATGAGGAGTCTGTCCGCCGGCGGGAGTCGCCTCGCGTTCTCGGATGTCCGAGATCGATACGTCATCGACCTTGCGGATGGCGCGCGCCTCGATCATCGGGAGGAGACCTTTGGCTCGGTGCTCTCCGAGAGTGGCGGGACCGTTGCCCTGAGCGGATACATCTATGACGGCGGGCTGGAAATCCGACCCGTGGGGGACAGCACCAAGCGCTACCCACCACCCGTGCCGCGCAAGAGCCGCGCTCTCTGGGTGACCGACGCAAAGGACTTGCTCTACGAGAGCTTCGACCACGTGGCGCTCTATCGATACGCCCCCGACGAGTCCGAACGTGTGTGCGAGCGCCTTGGTCGCGGTGCGGGCGGCGAGTGGCATGCGTCGACCGACGGGACCACGGTCATCTACGCCACCCGCACCGAGGTTCGGATATTCTCTGTCTCCGAGCGGCGCGAGGTGGCGAAACACGGCGTGTCGGCCGCAGTCGCCGCGCTGACCGTCGGAGCGAACGGTCTTGTCGCCGTGGCCGACTACAAAGGAAGGATATCCCTTCTGCATGGCGACCGGCGACGAGTGCTCAGCGAGCCCCCACGAGCCCGAAAGTCGTCCCCCAGCGTCGCTGTCGCGAAACACCTACCCAAGTCGCTCGCGTTCTCCGCCGACAGCAAGTGGCTCGCGTGGGCGTCGGAGGCAGCCTCTTCCGCGCTGAATGTCGCGGAGGTTTGAAAGGGATAGCGGCGTGTCGAGCACGAAAGGACAAGTCGAACAAAGCTGAAAACGTGAAGGGCGTCGAGGGGGCGGATGATAAGACATCCAACGCCCCACTCGGCCGAGCCCGTACCCACTCCGCCCGGCGACGGTTCGTGTAAGTGATGTTCGGTCGACTCTCGCGGTACTGCGCGCAGTGTTGCTGAAGTGACCGAGTCCAATGCCCCGACGCGGGCGCTCACCCGGGCAGACGTCGCCCTCGACGAGCCCACTGGCTCGTCCACGGCGGCGTCCCTTCTCTCACGCCCCACCGGGCCGCTCAGCTGGTGTCGTCCCAGTGGCGGGCGGGCGCCGCGACGACCTCCGCCGCCGGCAGACCCAGGTGCGTGAGGATGCGCACGATCACCGCCCGGTCCGTGATCGTCGCGATGAACTTCATCGGACCCTCGCACCGCGGGCACTTCAGCGCGTCGATGCCCCACACCCGATGCAGCAGCGTCGCCCAGTCCATCCTCGACGCGCGAACGGCCTTGTTCTCCGGCTTCGCCGCTCCAGTCACCCCCGCCGCGCCGCGCGCCTCGACCGCGTCCCAGATCCCGCCATCCGCTGTCGCCCGCGGTGGCACCGTGGCGCCCGCTGCGACCGTCGCTGCCTCGGCGTCTGCCTTCGCCTTCGCCGCGCACGCCTTCACCCGAAGCTCCAGCTCCTGCGGGCGCGGCCCTGGCACCACCGCCGCGCGCCACGGTGAGTTGGGCGCGAACACCCCGTGGTAGCGCACCAGCGGATGCCGCGGCGGCGGCACGAGGGCCGCGAGCCGCGCCATGAACTCCATCGGCTCCATGATGCGATGGGTCTCGCCGCGCCCGCCCCGCTGCTTCAGCCGCCACGCGATGCGCCCGTCGGGCAGCTCGGTCACGCGATCGAGCGCCACCACGGGGCGCGCGGTGTAGCGCAGGAGCCGCTCACGCCCGGCCACGTCCTTCGCGCCGATCACCACGCTCGCGTGGAGGTTGAAGCCCTCGTCCTCCGCCACCTGCGCCTTCGGCGGCCGCCGACCGAAGCGCGCCGCGTCCGCGGCCTCGCTCGCCTCGACCGCGCCGTCGTCGCGCACCACCCCGTAGCTGCCCCGTGCGAGCGCAGCCCGCTGGCACCCAGCAAGGGCATCGTCCTCCGCGCCCTCCCCTTCGCCCTCCGCCGTCCGCGCGAACGCCTTCGCGACGCGGGCCACCACCCGCGCGACGACGCCCGCGAGGTCGTCTCGCGTCGGCGCGCGCACCGCCACGAACACCGGCGCGCTCCCGTCGGTCACGCAGCGCCACCCCCCGTCGGCGGCGACGACGTGGAAGTGCACGTTGAGGTTGAGCGCACCCCCGAAGCGCTGCACAAAAGTGATGGCCCCCGCCTCCACCCGCACGCCGTCACCCGCCGTCAGAACGCTCGCGCTCCGATACCACCGACGCATCTCCTCCCAAAGCACGCGCGACACCACGTTGAGCATCGCCGGATCGGCCGCCAGACGCACCCGCAGCGCGAAGGGGACGCTCAACACCCACTGGCGCAGCGGCACCTCAGGCAGCACCCGATCGACCACGTCGGCCGCCGTCGCGCTCATGCGTCGCCCGCCGCACGACGGGCACACGCCTCGCAGCTTGCACGAGAAGGCGACGAGGCGCTCGTGGCCGCAGCCCTCGCAGCGCGCGCGGGCGAAGCCGTGAGCCAGCACCCCGCAGCGCAGGTACGCGCGAAACTCCTCCACCACGTAGCGCGGCAGCGGCCGCCCGCTCCGCGCGCTGGCGAAGCGGACGAAGCGCTCCAGGTGGGCCTTCACCACCCGATGGAGTGTCGTTCCCTCCGGCACGTGGCGTACGTAGCCCGTCGCCACCGCCCCCGTCTGCGCCGCTACCCCGCTCCGCCTCCCCGCGCGCACCACCGTCGGTACTGCCGCATCGCCCACGCTCTCCCCTCCGTGCTCGCGCAGAGCACCGCGCGCGCCATCGGCTCATCGAGCACCGCGTCGAGCGTCACCGCCCCCGGGTGCATCGCCCGCAGTGTGAGCAGCAGCCGCACCCGCTCGCGCACCGCGCGCTCCTCCGCCCCATCCCCGAAGGTCGCCACCCACGCCCGCAGCGTCGCCGCGTCCTCCGCGCTCAGCCCGCTCACGTCTTCCGCACCCATGTGCTCCCTCCTCTCGCCGCGCACCCGTCGTCTACGCGTGGCTCGGCGCCCGGTACCCGATGGCCTCCGCGAGGTGGTGCGCCAGCAGCGCGTCGCTCCCCTCCAGGTCGGCGATCGTCCGCCCCACCTTCAGCACCCGATGCACCGCCCGCGCGCTCAGCGCCATCCGCTCCGACGCGCTCCGCAGCAAGCGCTGCCCCGCCGCGTCGAGCACCGTCACCGCGGGCATCGTCCGCACCGTCAGCCGCGCGTTGATGTCGCCGCTCCGCGCGAGCTGCGCCGCCCGCGCCGCCGCCACCCGCGCCCGCACCTCCGCGCTCGTCGGCCCCGTCGGCAGCGCGTCGAGGTCGGCCACCTTCGACGGCGGCAGCGCCACGTACAGGTCGATGCGGTCGAGCAGCGGACCCGACACGCGCGCCCGGTAGCGCTTCACCCGCTCTTCGCTGCACTCGCAGCGGTCGCTCGGGTCGCCGTGCCAGCCGCAGGGGCAGGGGTTCATCGCCGCCACCAGCGTGAAGCGTGCCGGGTAGCTCGCCCGGTTGCGCGCCCGCACGATGGTGACGTGGCCCTCCTCCAGCGGCTCGCGCAACGCTTCGAGGCTCTCCCGCGGAAACTCCGGCAGCTCGTCAAGGAAGAGCACCCCGTGATGCGCCAGCGCGATCTCCCCCGGCCGCGGCGGATCACCCCCGCCCACCAGGCCCACCGCGCTCGCGGTGTGGTGCGGCGCCCGGTACGGACGCTCGCGCACGAGGGCCACGCCCTGACGCAGCATCCCCGCCACCGAGTGCACCGCCGTCACCTCCATCGACTCCCGCAGCGACAGCGGCGGCAGGAGCCCCGGCAGCGCCCGCGACAGCAGCGTCTTCCCCGCGCCGGGTGGGCCGACGAGAATCACGTTGTGCCCGCCCGCGGCGGCGATCTCGAAGGCGCGCTTGGCGTGCTCCTGCCCCTTCACGTCGCGCAGGTCGAGGCCCGCCCACTCGCCCGGCGCCGCGTCGAGCCCGCGCGTCGGCGCCAGCGGCAGCTCGCCGCGGCCCGACAGAAACTCGCACACCTCCCGCAGCGAGTCGGCGTGGCGCACCTCCAGGCCCTCCACCACCGCGGCCTCGGCGGCGTTCTCGGTGGCGACGATGACGCCGCGGAAGCCCCGGTCGCGCGCGGAGACGCACTGCGGGAGGGCGCCCCGCACGCCGCGCAGTCCCCCCGAGAGCGAGAGCTCGCCGAGGAGGAGCCACGCGTCGAGGCGGTCGAGGGCGCACTCGCCCGTCGCGGCGAGCGTCGCGACGGCGATGGCGAGGTCGAAGCCCGTCCCGGCCTTGCGGACGTCGGCCGGCGCGAGGTTGACGGTGACGCGACGGAGGGGGAAGGGGAAGCCCGATTGTTCGAGGGCCGCTCGGACGCGCGTCCGTGACTCGCGGACCGCGGCCTCGGCGAGGCCGACGAGGTCGAAGGCGGGCATGCCGCGCGACACGTCCACCTCCACCTGGACGGGGTGCGTGTCGAGGCCGATCATCGTGCTGGCGTGGGTGGTGGCGTTCACGTGCTGGTGTCTCCCTGCGCCCCCCTTTCCACGGCACGTGCCGACGCGGGTTCCCCGGTGGTTTTGGGGTGGCGGGCGGGTGGCGGAGGGTGGCGGAGGGGTGGCGAGGGGGTGGCGGTCGCCACCCTTTTGGACGGAGAATGTCCGGCGGGAACGGTCAGGGAGGCGGCAGGTGCTCGGGCCAGCGGCGGTCGACGAAGGCCTCTTCGTAGCCGGGGAGTTCGGTGCCGAACATTCGGTCCCAGACGCGGGAGAAGAGCCCGTAGTTGCCGTGGAGCCGCTGGTGGTGGAGGTTGTGGTACGTCGCCGACGCCGACCACGACAGCAGCGGCGCCCGCACCCACCACGCGGGCAGGAGCTCGTACCCGAGGTGGCTGTTCACGTTGTTGAGCAGCCCCACCACCTGCACCAGGCCGAGCGCGGGCAACGGGAGCGGCAGCACCATCGCCGCCGGCACCACCCACGCCCCGAGGATGAAGGCCTCGAACGCGTGGAACGAGTACGAGGAGAAGGGGTTCACGTCGACGCTCTTGTGGTGAATGGCGTGGACGTGGCGAAACAGCGTCGGCGTGTGCAGCAGCCGGTGCCACCCGTAGAACCACGCGTCGTTGAACACCACGATGCCCGCCACCCACGCGAGCACCGTCAGCGCCCCCGCGGGCGTGGCGTCGACCTGCTCCACCAGCGTCGTCATGCCCCGCGCGCGGAGCGCCATCACCGCCCCGACGCTCCCCGTGCCCATCAGGAAGGTCACCAGCGTGTAGCGGAGCTCGTGGGTGAGCTGCTTCGTCGTGAAGCGCTTCGACTTCTGCACCCGCCGCCGCGCGAACGTCCGCTCGCCCCACACCCAGAACACCCCGAACAACACCCCCACCACCGCGAAGTACCCCACGACCTGCGTGATGAAGTTGCCCAGAAAGGCCTGAACCGCCGCTGCATCCATGCCCCGCATGATTGCAACTCACAGTTGCAATGTCAAGGAGTGTCGCTCCCGGCGGCGGAGGATTAGTCTCCGCGCATGGCTCCCACAGCGAAGAAGCTCAGCGCCCGCACGGCGCGCAAGCCACGCCGCCGCGACGCCGGGCGCCCCCGCGGCGCGTCGGTGACCGAGGCGGTGCTCGACCGCGCGCTGGAGGAGATCGCGGCCGAGGGCGTCGCGCAGTTTAGCGTCGACCGCGTGGCCCGCGCCGCGGAGGTGAACAAGACCAGCGTGTACCGCCGCTGGCCCACCCGTGAGGCGCTCGTGGCCGCGGCGCTGGAGCGCGTGCTCGGGCAGCTCACCCTCGCGCAGGAGGACACCGGCTCGCTGCGCGGCGACCTGCTCTCGCTCACCGCGGGCGTCGCGCGGCTGCTGGCGCTGCCGATGGGGCGCGCGCTGGCCCAGGCGGTGTTCGCCGAGCCCACGGCGCCCTCCATCGCGGCCCTGGCGCGGCGGCAGCTCGAAGCTGGTGGGGGGAGCGTCGCGGCGGTGATGGTGCAGCGGGCGGTGGCGCGGGGCGAGTGGCGCGACGACGCCGACCCGGTGGCGCTCCTCTCGATGCTCGTCGGGGCGGTGATGCATCGTGAAATGTTTGAGCGGCAGGAGGTGTCTCGCGCGTGGTTGGAGCGCGTGGTGGACATCGCCCTGCGCGGCGTGCGCCCCTGAATCTCGGGCGGAGGATGGGGCGTCCAATCGCCCCGGCCGTCAAGAGCGTCGCCAGCGGGCGGCGGGGCGACGCGCGAGGCGAGGATGGTCGCGCGCGAAGCCGAAGGGTGGCACACGCTCGATGGTCACGACGCGGAACCAGACGTGGTGTAGGCTGTTGCGACGAGGGAGGGGATGGATGCCAGAATGCTCGAAGCCGCGTGGGGCGAGGAGTTCGTCCTCACGAGGCCCACGTATACCGACGGCGTCCCCTGCGCAAAGGGTGAGCCGTCGCCCGTACGATCAGAGCGCCTCCTTCATTCAGACGCGCAGGTGAAGGGTGTGACCTCGCGACGCACTCCCTTGCCTTTTCACCTCTCCAACAACAGGTAGATGGCAATGACAGACCCTCCACGCACCCTGCCCTGTCTCCTCCTGCTCGCCGCGCTGGGGCTCCACTCGACCCCCGCGTCAGCGCAGTTGCTTCGCCGCGCCACAAGCACCGTGCAGACGGGATCGTCGACCCCGCGCGCGAGCGAGTCCTCGAGCAGCAGCGGGTCCAGCGGACCGACCTCGAACCCGTCATCATCTGGCGTGGTATCCCGCCCCCACCCCGCATCGCTCTGCCCCTGCGGCCTGCGTCGAAGGTGGTTCCCCTACGCAGAGTTTGGTCCGAGCTGGCGGGCAGACGGCGAGGCGATGTGCGCGGCGCAGGGGCTCGTAGGGCCGGCGCAGACCACCGGATCGTCGCCCATGGTCATGCGCGCGTTCGTCGGGGTCGGCGTCGGCGCGGCGCTGCCGACCGTCGTGAGCCTCGGGGTCGAGGCGCGTCTCGACTTCGGCACCTTCGACCTCGGTACGCGGTACGCGTGGCTCGGGGAGGACTTCGAAGGAGGTCTTGAAGTCGCCACCTATGGGCGCACCGAACTCGGGTTCAAGGTGATCGACCTCGAGACGTTCAACCTCCGGGTGCGCGGCGGGATTCAACATTGGGTCGCTGGTGGCGTGCACGACCTGGGGGTGTCGGGGGGAATTGCCGTCGAGGCCTTCCCTGGCAGCTCGGTGACGGTGAACGCGGAGGTCGGCGCGGGCAATCTCGGGGGCGCGCGGATCGTCTACGGGCGCGCGCTCGTGGGCACCATGCTGGGCCACCTCGAACTCTCGGGCGGCTGGGACCACACGACGTTCCTCACCAGCGACGGCTCACCTTCGGTGCACCTCTCCGGTCCCGTACTCCTCGCTCGCTACTGGTTCTGAACCCCGGAGTCTCCGCAACAGGCGTCATGAAGGGCGACGCGCGAGGCCGCCGTGTACACTGGCGGCGTGCCGCTCGCCGCAGGCTGCCCCTGACGGTCGTCGCCCAACCGCCACGCGGCCGCGTGCGCGCTCCCCCACGAGCACGAGCAGGATCACCGCGCGCTGGCCGAGAAGCTGCTGGGGCAGAAGCTCGGCGACGACATCGGGGGCATCGTGGTGGAGCGCGTGAGGAAGGACGGGACGGTGATCGAGGGGGAGGCGGCGCGGGAGGCCGAGCGGCAGCGGGCGGCGGTGAAGCAGGGGGGGTGAGAGGCGGTGGGTCTCGGCGACGTGGGGCGTCGGTCGCCCCATCCCCGGCTCAGCGCGCGAGGCGGGCGCGGATGGTGGCCTGCACGTCGGCGGGGAGCGTGGCGAGGTAAGGCTCGGAGAGGCCGCGGAGAACCTCATCCGGAAGCGCGAGCACTGCCTGCGCCGGAGCGAGGCCGGCGAGTCGCTCATCAGGTCGCAGGCCTGCGAGTCGCTCGTCAGGTCCGAGCCCCGCGAGTCGGATCTCAGGCGGGAGCATGGCGAGGAGGTCGAGGAGTGCCTTGCTGGTGGCGTCCTTGACGAGCGTGGCGTCCTTCATGATGGCCTTCCACTTGGGGTCGCGGGCGAGCTGGGTGATGCCCTGGAGGAGACGATAGTACAGCTCCCTCTCCCTGTCATCGAAGGTCCGGACGCGCCCGGGGTCTTCGACGCACGCGGGCGACACCGCGTAGAGCAGGTGCTCGCCGGGCTGAGGCCACGCCACGCTCGTCTCCACCACGCGCAACGCGAAGCCGTTGAAGGTCCCCTCGTGCACCCCGCGCACCGCCGTCTCTGCGATCGCGCCGCCGAGGGCGATCACCTGCGCATGGAAGCGCGGGGTGAGCGTCGGTGCCACCACGCGGAGCGCGACGGACGCGGTCGCCTCCAGCCCTTCGAGGGCCATGTACTGGTAGGCGTACGACAAGAGCTGCAGCGCGTCTGCGCGTTCGAGCGCGTCGGTGGCCCCCTTGAAGTGGACGATGTTGTGCTCTGCGAGGCGGTCGAGCACGCTGCGCAGGTATTCGGGGTGCCATGGCGTGGCGTCGGCGACGCGGCGGACGATCACGGCGTCGATGCGACGCGGCTCGCGTGTCAGGGCGTACTCGGCGATCACCTGCCAGAGCTCGCCGGGGAGCAGAAGCTCCAACAGGAGGACGAGCAGCGGGTGCCACGCCGTGCGCAGGTGCGTGTCGTCGGCAGGGGGCGTCGGTGGGGCTTCGTCGCCGGGCATCGGACGCGCTCGTAGCGCGCATGCGAACTACGCGGCAAGTTCGCGGGCGACGAGACCCAATCTGGCCTTGGATTCCCACGAAACAGAGATCCTTACCGCGCCGTAAGCTTGCGCACGAGCGACGACCCATCGGGGAGGCAGCGCCACACCCCGTCGGCGGCCACGACGTGGCCGCCACCCTTTGGGACGGGGTATGTCCACGCGCGGGTCCCTCCCAGACGGCGCTACTTCGATCGTTGCACCGCGTCCATCACGCAGACGCTCGCGCCGCCGTCGTGCAACGGCGCCAGTTCGCAGCAGTTCAACATCGTCCCCAGGGCCGCCTCCACCTTCTCCCTCCGCCGCTCAGGCACGAGCCTGTGCCTCGAGGCCCCGTCCGCGGGGGTGAACGGCACGCAGCTCCGTCAGGTTCCCTGCACCAACGGCACCGAGCAGGTCTGGACCATCGTCCCCTGACCGGTCGAGCGCCCCCGCACGGTCGCCACGTCAGCACCCCTTCCCGGGCGGCGCCCCGATGGACTACAACCCCGCGCCAACACCGTGCAGATCTACAACGCCCCCACCGAAGACTTCCGCTTCCTCCTCGAAACACTCGGCTACGAGAGGGTCCACGCGCTGGCGCCCTACGCCGACTACGACCTCGAGACGGTCATGTCCCTCCTCGCCGCGGCGGGCGCCTTCTGCCGCGACGTCGCGCTCCCGCTCAACCGCAAGGGCGACCAGGTGGGCGTGCGCTACGAGCCGGCGACGAGCGCGGTGACGCTCCCCGAGGGCTTCCGCTCGCTGTACGAGCGCTACGTGGAGGCGGGCTTCGCGTCGCTCGGCCACGACCCGGCCTTCGGCGGCGGCGGCGCCCCCCACACCGTCGCGGTGCTGCTCAACGAGATGGTCACCGCCACCAACAAGAGCTTCTCGATGTGCCCGGGGCTCTCGCAGGGGCTCATCGAGGCGCTCAGCCACCACGGCACCGACGACCAGCGCGCCCGCTACCTCCCGAAGCTCATCGCCGGCGAGTGGACGGGCACCATGTGCCTCACCGAGCCGCAGTGCGGCACCGACCTCGGGCTCCTCACCACGCGCGCCGTCCCCGACGGCGACCGGTACCGCCTCACCGGCACCAAGATCTGGATCACCTTCGGCGAGCACGACCTCGCGGACAACATCATCCACCTGGTGCTGGCCCGTCTGCCCGACGCGCCGCCGGGCATCAAGGGGATCAGCGTGTTCGTGGTGCCCAAGGTGCTGCCCGACGGCACGCGCAACGGCATCTCGTGCAGCGGCCTGGAGCACAAGATGGGCATCCACGCGTCGCCCACCTGCGTGATGACGCTCGAAGACGCCGTCGGCGAGCTCGTCGGCGAGCCGCACCGCGGGATGCGGGCGATGTTCACGATGATGAACGTCGCGCGGCTCAACGTGGGCCTGGAGGGCGTGGCGCTCGGCGACATCGCGTACCAGACCGCCGTCGCCTTCGCGCGCGACCGGCGCCAGGGCCGCGCGCCCGACCCCGAGAAGCGCGAGCGCGGCGCCGCGGCCGACAACATCCTCGTGCACCCCGACGTGCGCCGCATGCTGCTGGAGATCAAGTCGACCAACGAGGCGATGCGCGCCCTCGCCGTGTGGACCTCGCTCCAGATCGACACCGCCTTCCACCACGCCGACGCCGACGCGCGCCAGGCCGCCGCCGACATGGCCGCCCTGCTCACCCCGGTGGTGAAGAGCTACTGCACCGAGCGCGGCTTCCTCAACGTGAGCACCGCGATGCAGGTGTGCGGCGGATCGGGCTTCACCGTCGACTGGTCGATCGAGCAGTACCTCCGCGACCTCCGCATCGCGATGATCTACGAGGGGACCAACCACATCCAGGCCCTCGACCTGGTGGGCCGCAAGCTCCCGGCCGACGGGGGCCGCGGGTACCGCGACTGGGCGGGGCGCATCCGCTCGTTCTGCGAGGCGCAGGCGGGCGACGCGGGGATGGCGGAGTTTGTCGGCCCGCTGCGCGAGGCCCTCGGGACGCTCGACGGGCTCACCGCGTGGCTCGGCGGCGGCGAGGCCGATGGGGAGACGGTGGGAGCGGCGGCGTCGGCGTACCTCAACGCCTTCGCCCTCACGGCCCTCGCGTACATGTGGGGCCTCCAGGTGGCCGAGGCCCGCACCCGCGACACCGCCTTCGCCGCGGTGAAGGTGAAGACGGCGCGGTACTTCGTCCGCCACGTGCTCCCCGAGGTCGACGTGCTCGCCCGCGTGGCCCGCGAGGGGAAGAAGCACGTGATGGCGGTGACGCCCGACGAGTTCTGAGGCCGCAAAGGTGCGCGGGCGCGCGGGGCTGGCGTACACTCCGCCCGCCGCCGCCATGTCGAACCCCGAGGAGTCTGCCCCCCCGCCCGCTGCCTTCCCGCCTCCCTCCCTGATGCTCAAGCCCGGTGACGTGGTGGGCGACCGCTACGAGATCGTGCGGCTCATCGGCGAAGGGGGGATGGGGTCGGTGTTCGAAGCGCGCCACAAGGTGCTCGGGCGGGCGGTGGCCATCAAGGTGCTCAAGCCCGAGATCGCGCGGCACGAGCAGTTTGCGCAGCGCTTCCTGGTGGAGGCCAAGGCCGCAGCGGAGCTTCACCACCGCAACATCGTCGAGCTCAACGACTACGGCGTCGACGACGGGCGCCCCTACATGGTGATGGAGATCCTGCGGGGGGAGAGCCTCTCGGTGCTCATCCACCGCGAGGGGCCGCTCTCGATGGAGCGCGTGGTGGCCCTCTTCGAGCCCGTGCTCCGGGCGCTGGCGATGGCCCACGACAAGGGCGTCATCCACCGCGACATCAAGCCCGAGAACCTCTTCCTCGTGCGCGAAGACGACGGCGAGGTCACCCCCAAGGTGGTGGACTTCGGCATCGCGAAGCGCGCGGAGGAGAGCGTCCAGCTCACGAGCGCCAACATGGCCCTCGGCACGCCGGCCTACATGGCGCCCGAGCAGATCATGTCGTCGCGCACGGTGACGGGCGCGGCCGACCAGTACGCCGTCGGCGTCACGATGTACGAGTCGCTCACGAAGCGAAACCCCTACAACGCCGACACGCTCAACGCCTTCATCGTCGCCAAGGCCACGCAGGATCCGGGGCCCCTCGGCGAGCTCCGCCCCGACCTCGACCCGCGCTTCGTCGCGGTGATCATGAAGACGCTCGCGCGCAAGCCCGAAGACCGCTTCCCCTCCGTGACCGCGCTGCGCGAGGCGCTCGCGCCGTTTCGTCAGGGGTCGTCGCTGCGGCCGCCGCCGATGGACGCGCCGCCGCGACCGCCGCAAGGCACCGTGAATCCGCTCGCGTCCACCACCGCCGGCCCCACCTTCGGGACGCCCCCTGCCGTGTCGGTCAACTCCACGCCCGCGCCGCCGGTCGCCCCGGCGCCGCCGTCGCGCGCGGGGTTGTGGGTGGGGCTCGCGCTCGTCGTGGTCGCCGCCGTCGCAGGCGTCGCGGTGCTGGCGACACGAGGCGCGGGCGGATCAGCTCCACAGCCCCCGACGACGCAGCCACAAGCCCCGCAGGCGCCGCCCACGCAGGTGGTGTTCGCGGTCGAGGTCGAGCCGCGCGAGGCCACCATCCGCCTCGACGGCGAGGTCATCGGAACCGGGCGCGCCCAGGTGCTTCGCCCGCACGACGGCCAGTCGCACCAGCTCGCGATCACGGCGCCGGGCTACGCGACGGTGACCGAAGTGCTCACCGCATCGGGCGACGTCCGCATCGAACGTCAGCTCCAACGGACACCCGAGGTCGCGCCGCCCACGCCCCCGCCCACGCCCACGGTGGCGCAACCCACGCCGCGCGGGCACGGGCGCACGCCGACGGTCGCGACGCCCACGCCGACGCCCACGCCGCCCGCACCGACGCCCACGGTCGCGGCGCCGACGCCCACGCCGCCTGCGCCGACGCCCACCGAACCCGCCCCCCCGCCGCGGCGGACGCACGACCCCAACCACCCGCAGGTCGACCCCACCAACCCCTTCGAGACGCACTGACCCCGATGCGACGCGCCCTCCTCGCGCTGACGCTCTCGGCCTGCGCCGCCCACCCCGCGATCGTGGTCTCCCCTCCCCCAGCCCGCTCCATCGTCGCGTCGCTCACCTGGCTGCGCGGGCGCTGGTGCGGCGCGCATGATGGGGGGACGTTCTGCGAGGTGTGGCGCGACGGCGAGGGCGGCGCGCTGCGTGGCGACGGCGCCTTCGAGCGTGGCGGCGCGCGAGTGTTCGGCGAGGCGCTCACCATCGAGGATCGGGCCGACGGGGTCTTCTACGTCGCGACGCCCGAGGGCGAGCCGACGACCGCGTTTCGCCTGACCCGCTGGTCGACTGATGAGGCGGTGTTCGAAAACCCCGCGCACGACTTCCCCACACGCATCACCTACCGGCGCCAGGGTGACCGTGGGCTCATCGCGGTGGTGGAGGGCCCGTCGCGCCGCATCGAGTTCGTGCTGACCCGGACGGAGTGATAGCCTCCGCCGCCCGCATGGAGACGCACCACACCTTCTGCCGCATTTGTGAGGCCCTCTGTGGGCTCGAGGTCGATGTCGAGGAGGGCCGCGCGGTGGCCATCCGCCCCGACCCGGCCCACGTCGCCACCGAGGGCTTCGCCTGCCTCAAGGGCCTGAAGCAGCACCGGCTCTACGGCTCGCCCGACCGCCTCACCCACCCGCAGCGGCGCGTCGGCGAGCGCTGGGAGACGGTGGGCTGGGACGACGCGCTCCACCGCATCGGCGACCGCGTGCGCGACATCGTGCGCCGCCACGGCCCCAACGCCGTCGCGATGTACGTGGGAACAGCCGCGGGCTTCTCCGTGCTCCACCCGGTGTTCGCGCAGGGCTTCATGATGGGCCTCGGCTCGCGGAGCATGTACTCGTCGTCGACGCAGGACTGCGCCAACAAGTTCGCCGTGTCGCGGGCGATGTACGGGTTCCCCTTCACGCTGCCGTTCCCCGACGTGGCGCAGACGCGGTGCCTCGTGGTGGTGGGGGCCAACCCCCTGGTGTCGAAGTGGAGCTTCCTCCAGGTGCCCAACCCCGCCCGTCACCTCAAGGACATCGAGGCCCGCGGCGGCAAGGTGTGGGTGGTCGACCCGCGCCGCACCGAGACCGCGAAATCTGCCGGGGAGCACGTCTTCATCCGCCCCAACACCGACGTGTTCTTCTACCTCGCCTTCCTCCACGAGCTCATCGCGCGAGAGGCCCGCGGCGAGGTCGGGCTCCGCGCCGAGGCCATCGCCGCCCACACGCGGGGCTTCGACGCCGTGCGCGCGCTCGTCGCCCCGTGGTCGCCCGAGCGCTGCGCCGAGGTGACCCGGGTCGCCCCCGAGGTGCTCCGCCGCATCGTTGACGACTTCGCCCGCGCCGACGGCGCCGCCCTCTACGCCTCCACCGGGGTCAACATGGGCGAGCACGGCTCCCTCGCCTTCTGGCTCCAGGAGGTGATCAACGCCGTCACGGGCAACCTCGACCGGCCTGGCGGGACGCTCGTCGGCGAAGGGATCTTTGACTTCCCCGCCTTCGGCAAGAAGACCGGCGCGCTCCTCCGCGACGACCGCTCCCGCGTCGGCGACTACCCCAGCGTCAACGACGGCTTCCCGGGCGGCCTGCTCGCGGATGAGATTCTCACCGAGGGTCCGGGGCAGGTGAAGGCCCTCTTCGTCACGGGCGGCAATCCCCTCATCACCATGCCCAACGCGGGGCGCCTGCGCGACGCCCTCACGAAGCTCGACCTGCTCGTCACGGTGGACGTCTTCCGCAACGAGACGGGCTCCCTCGCCCACTACATCCTCCCGGCCACGTCGCCGTTGCAGCGGGCCGACCTCCCCTTCGTCTTCCCGCTCTGGCTCGGGATGCAGGCGCGCCCCTACCTCCAGGCGACGCGCGCGGTGCTGCCGCCCGAAGGGGAGCAGCGCGACGAGGCGACGATCTACCTCGACCTCTGCCGCGCGTGCGGCGTCGACCTCTTCGGTTCGAAGGCGGCGCAGCTCGCGATGGAGGCGATGGCGGAGCTCCGCTCGCCGCGCGGCGTCCCGCAAGAGCTGCTGCTGTCGGCGATGCTCCGCGCGACGGGGCACGGCTCGTTCGACGCGCTGGCCTCCGAGGGCCACGGTCGGCTGCGCCCGCCGCACCGCGCGGGGAGCTTCCTCGGGGCCCGCGTGCACACGCCCGACGCGCGGGTCGACCTCGCGCCCGCGGGCCTCGTCGCGGAGGCGGAGCGCACGCTGGAGGCCTTCTTCGCCGCCGAGCACCGCGACCGCCGCCGCCTCAAGCTCATCACGCGCCGCGCGGTGACCACGCACAACTCGTGGACGCACAACGACGAGGCCTTCGTCGGCAGCGACCGCAACACCAACCACCTCTACCTGCACCCCGACGACGCCGCGCGCCTCGGCCTCGCGGACGGCGACCTCGCCGACGTCACCTCCGACACGGCGACCGTGCGCGTCCCGGTGAAGACCCTCGCCGACCTCATGCCCGGCGTCGTCGCCCTGCCGCACGGGTGGGGTCACCAGCACGCCACGGGGCTGCGCGTCGCGTCGCGCACCGAGGGCGTCAACGTCAACCTCCTCGCGGCCGACGGCCCCGGGCGCCTGGAGCGGGTGTCGGGCATGGCCCACCTCACGGGCTTCAACGTCGACGTCGCCCCCGCGGCGGGCCCGCGCAACACCGCGTCGTGGAGCGGGATCTGACGTCCCGCACCGCGTGTCACAGCGCGTCCCTCGCCCTAGCCCTCGCCCTTGCGTCGTCCGCCGCGTCCGCGCAGTCGAGCGATGACTGGTTCGGCGCGGACAAGGCGCTGCATTTTTCGGCGAGCGCGCTGATCGCGGGTGGCGGGTACGCCGTCGGGGCGTGGGCCTTCGAGGCGACGTGGCCGCGTGTGCTCCTCGGCGCGGGCGTCGGGCTCGCGGCGGGCGTCGGGAAGGAAGTGCTCGACCTCGCGGGCTACGGCGACCCCTCGTGGCGCGACCTCGCGTGGGACGCGCTGGGCACCGGTGTCGGCGTCACCGTCGCGTGGCTCATCGACCGGGCCGTGCGCGCACCCACACCGCGTCGGCAGTCACGTTGGAGCCTCGCCCCCACCGTGGCGCGCGTGGGGCTGACGTTCAGCGGGTCGTGGTAGCGCGCAGGGGGCGTGCCGCGCGCGTCGTCTCCCGCGCGTCCGCCACGCGAGGCGATCGAGGTCGGGCCTTCAGTCCGCGGTCGCGGGTTCGCCCAGGTCGAGCCGCGTCAGGTCGAGACCGACGGGCCCCGAGGCGTCACTCTCCAGGTCCGCATCGGGCGTGGTGACCTTCGTGACGTCCATGATCGCCGTCGGGACGTCACCCGCAGGCGGGGTCACTCGATCGTCTTCGACCTCGACCGTCACGACATCCGCCGCGCGGTCTGGCGCGACCGCCGCGTCGACCGTGACGTCCGGCGCGATCGCCGCGTCGGGCGCCTGCGGGTTTTCGCCCACCAGCGCCGAGAACGTGCACCCCGCCAGCGCCCCCGCGAGCGCCACCGCCTGCCATCCCTTCATGCTCCGCACCGTCATGGCCCTCCGTCCCGCCCGAGGCGACGCAGCGCGCGCTCCACGCCCGCTGCGAACACCGTGCTCCCGTAGCGCCGCAAGAAGCGCTCACCCGCCGCGCGGGCCTCGTCGTCGCGGCCCAGGGCGGCCAGGCAGCGCACCCGCAGGCTCTCCCGCTCCGGCGCGAGCTGCCCCCGCGGGTAGCGCCGCGTGTGGCGGTCGATCGTCTCCAACGCGCGCTCATGCGCGCCCCCACCGAAGGCGCCGAGGGCCTCGTCGAGGACGCGTTGCTCGCCCGCCAGATCGTCGTCCCGCTCGTGTGTATGCGGTGGTGCACCCGCATCCACCACCGGCCGCGGAGCCTCCGGCGCAGGAGCTTCCACGCGGGGCGTCGGCGCGGCCACCGTGACCCGTACGACCCGCTCGACGACCCGCTCGCGCACCTCCACCCGCGGCGACCTCGGCGGGTGGCGCCATCGCTCCAGCATCGCGCCGGCCGCGCAGCCCAGCGCAAACGTGAGCGCGCCGAGGGCCCACGGGCTCCGCCACCAGCGACGCCAGCCGCGGCGCGGTTCGGCCTCGGTCCCGGCGAGGGCGACGCGTCGGTCGATGCGCTCCAGCATGCGCGCGGAGACATCGGGCGGCAGCGGTTCGGGCTCCCGTGCCTGCGCGAAGAGGGACTCCAGGTCGGGCGGGAGCGGCGGCGGCGGGCCTGGATCGTTCACGGCCGCCCTCCCTTCCGGGTGATCGTCTCGTGGGCCTGGCGAAACTCTTCGCGGGCGAGGCGGAGGCGCGAGTAGGCGGTGTTGAGCGGGAGGTCGAGCGCGCGGGCGATCTCGGGCATCGCGACGCCGTCGAGGTCGTGGAGCATCATCACCGGGCGCCGGTCGACGTGAACCGCCGCCAGACAGCGCTCGACGAGGGCGCGGGCCTCGGTGACCGCGGCGGCGTGCTCGGCGTCGGGGCGCCAGTCGGCCGGGTCGAGCGCATCGGTGGGGGCCTCCGGGTGCCGTCGGCGATGACGACGCCACTCTGCCGCGACCCGGTGCAGGATGCCGAAGATCCAAGGTCGCAACGGTCGGGCGGGGTCGTAGGAATCGAGGTGACGGTGCACCCGCACGAAGACCTCCTGGCACACATCCTCGAGGTCGGAGGGCGCCACGCCGAGCCGCCGCAGGGAGCCCCACACATAGGCGCTCTCCGCGTCGAAGATGGTTCGAAACCGTGGGTCCTGGGAGGGCGCCACGCCGTGCTCTTGGCCGCCGGACGAACGATCCGTCACGGGAGCCGCCACCCCACCCCCGCAGCGACCGCCACCGCGACGGGCGGCGTCGACCACACCACCGCGTTGTCGATCCGGTGTTCGGTGATGGTCATGGGCGCGTCGACCTCGACGCCGAAGCGGAAGGTGACCCCGGCCGTGAGGGAGCTGGTCACCCCGACGCGGGCGCCCGCGCGCACGCTCGGGGTGTTCACTCGATGCGTGATCGCCGCGTCGCGCCCCTCGGCCAGCACCGCGCCGACGCTCACGACGCCGCACGCGAAGAAGTGCCCCGCGAGCACGCACAGCGCGGGCGCCGCCGCGAAGGTCTGCACGGCCACGCCCCCCACCGCCGACCGCAGCTCGCTCGCGATCACGCCCCGCACGTCGACCCCGAGGGAGAGCGCGCCGCGCCGCCACGAAGCGCCCAGCGACAATCCCCCCGTCAGCGTGGGCGTGAGGCCCCACTGTCCAAGAACGTCGGCGTGCACCTCCCAGCGCGGCACCGACACGACCGTCGGCGGCGGGGGCGGCCTCACCACCACCGGAGGTCGCTCCACGGGAAGCGTGACGACCGGTGACGCCACCACGACGGGGACGACCGCGGGCGTCGGTGCGGGAGCTTGCGGCGTGACGGGCTCGGGCGCGGGGAGCTCGGCGATGGTGAGGCTGACGGCGAGCGCGGTCGCGTCGGCGAGCGCGCGGCAGTCACGCTGACGGCTCGTGATCACCCGCGGGTCGATCAGCGGGCCGTCGGCGGTCGCGACGCGGAGCTCGGCGCGGAGGCTGCGGCGCACGCGCACGAAGCGGACCTCGATGCGCGCGTCGGCGTCGTCGGCGAAGGGGTCGGCGCCCATCCGAGCGCGCACGGCGTCACGGAGCACCGCCTCGCTCGGACAGCGCTCGGCGTCGTCCGCGCGGGTGGCGTGGAACCGAACGCGGTGGGGCCCGTCCGCCGACGCGAGCGACGGTGGGAGCGCGAGCGCGGTGGTGAGCGCGAGGGTCGTGGCGCGTCGCATCGCGAGGACGAGGACTACACCACATTCGTCGCGAGGGCTCCGTGTCGTCGCGACCGCTCGCGCGAGTGTGTGGTCGATCGCTGGACGATTTTTGTGACGGGTCCAACGGGCGTCGGCCAAACGCCGCGTAGGGAGCCATGAAACACAACTACCGCTTTCATCACACCATCGCGCTCACGATCACCCTGCTCGGCTGCGGCGACGTCCGAGACAGTGTCAGGGCTGTCACGGGCGAGCTCGGCACGCCGGGGACGCTCAACACCTCGCTCATCGGTCGCTACGATTTCGGCGCCGATCAGAACACCGGCGACCTCGCCATCGCGGGCGACCACGCCTACGTCGCGCGCCGCAGCGGTGGATTCGCCGTCGTCGACATCGCCGACCGCGCCGCGCCGACGCTGGTCACCACCATCATCCCTGCCGTCGGCGCGACGGACGTGACGGACGTCGCCACGCAGAACATCGCCGGCACCGACTACCTCTTCGTGGGCAACTACGCGGGGGTCCCCGACCCGACCTACGGCAACTTCACCGGCGTCTACATCTACAGCCTCGCGAACCGCGCGGCGCCGGCGCTCGTGCGCGTCCTCACGTACGGCGCGGGCGCGGGCTACCACTTCGCCAGCCAGGTGCGGACGCTCACGACCGCGGAGCTGGGCGGACGGGCGTTCCTCTTCGTCGGCTCGGTGATGACGGGGGGCATCGTGGCGTACGAGGTCACCAACCCCACCGCCCCTACGTTCTTCACGTCGATCATCCGGAATCGGGTCTCCAACAGCGCGACCATCTGCGACATCGTCGTGCAGGGCAGCAGGCTCTATGCGGCGTGGCGGGTCGGCTTCGCGGTCTACGACCTCTCGGCCTTCCCTTCGATCGCGCCCAACTACTACAACCCCGCGCAGCCGCCCACGCTCGTGGCGAAGCTCTACACCGGTGCAGGCACCAACACCGCGGTGCCGACCCCCTCGGGCGACTACGTGCTCACCACCGACGACGTGACCAACGGCCGCGTGCGCGTATGGGACGTGCGGGTGCCGAGCGCCGTCGTCCAGGTGAGCGCGCTCAGCGGCTCGACGGGCGCGATCGCGCGGCACGTCGCGGTGCGGGGCAACCTCGCGTGGGTCGCCAACCAGCAGGATGGCCTCCGCGTGTTCGACCTCTCCAACCCCGCCGCGCCGATCTCCCTCGCGTGGTTCGACACCGACGGCGCGGTGCCGAGCAACCGGCGCATCGGCGGCTGGGACGTCATCCCCGACGGCGACACCGCGTGGTTCACCGACTCGGCCGACGGCCTCCACGCCGTCAACATCGAGGACACCCTCACCGCCCAGAGCGCCACCTGGTCGAGCGGCCAGCAGCAGCTCGTGGTGCGCGTCACCAGCTCGCTCCAGCCGCGGCCCACCCTCACCGTCGCGGGCTTCGGCCCGATGACCTGGGTGCCCCTGAGCAGCCGCTACGAGCTCACCGCCCCCGCGGGCGCGTCGCCGGGGACGGTCACCGTGACCTCGTCCTACGGGGCGACGCGCACGGTGTCCGTCGTCAGCGGCAAC
>JBILLV010000541.1:0-4341 GCA_044375895.1 Polyangiales bacterium
CCTTCCAACGTCGATGGTACTGCAAAGGTGACTTTGTGGGAGAGTAGAACGCTGCCGGGGTCCTAAACCCTCGAAAAGCCCCTGCGGGCGCCTTCACAAGCGCCCGCAGGGGCTTTCGACTTTCGAAGCGCCAGGGTCGTGCCGTGTCGGGGGACACACGGCGCAGCGCGTCCCAGCGGAGACACTGGGGGCATTAGCCAGCCGGAAAATCCGTCGGCTGGGAAGTTGCGTTGCGTTCCTCTGGCGCCCGATAGTCCCGGCGCGCCCAATGCGCGAGGAACGTTCGAATGGTCTCCAGGGCCTGGAAGGTCGGCGGCGCCGTACTGGCGATGGTCGCGTGCGCGGGGGTGGCGGTGGTTCCGCGCGTCGCACGGGCGCGCATCAAGTCGGTGCTCGACGAGCGCTGTCACCGCACGCTCGACAGCGTCTGCACCTTCTCCGACGCGCGCCTCGCCGTCGACGGGGTGCTGGTGCGCGACCTCACCGTCCGAGCGGCCGGCGGTCGCTACGTCGCCCGCGTGCACCGCGTCGCGCTTCGACTGGGGTGGGCTCGGTTTCTCTTCGGCATCCCACAGCGGGTGGACGTAGACGCCGACGGGGTCGAGGTGCGGGGCCGAGCGAGCCTCGGAGAGATCGTCTCCGACCTCCGTTCTCGCCGTACGGACGACGCCGTCGCACCGCGCAAGAGCCGCCTGCGGATGCGGGCGCTCCACATCACCAACATCGACGCGCGCCTCGCCATCCCTGAACTCGCCGGCACTCCACTGGAGATTCGCCTGCGTCAGGGCGGGATCGACTGGACACGCGACGGAGCAACGACCGCGCGCTGGAGCGACCTGCTCTCCGACGCCCCCGGGCTCCGCGCTCACACGGGCACCTGCACCGTCCTCCACGGGATCGACACCACCACCACGCTCGATTGCCGGGAGTTCGAGGGGGAGCTGGACGTTGCCAAAGGGCGCGAAATGCGGAGCACCCTGGAGCGTGCGCTGGCCGAGATCCAGGGGCGCAATGGGCGAGAGCCAGGCACCGACGTCCCCGAGGCGACCCCGTCGACGGCCAGCGGCTCTCAGGTGCAGACGCGTTTTCAAGACGGTCGTGTGAAGGTGATGCACGGCGCCGAGGTGATCGCCGACCTGGCCCCGGCCGGCCTCTCCGCGCTCATCGAAGGGTCGTCGCTTCGGGAGGCGTCGTTTCAACTCGGCGGCCTTGATGCGCGCCAGCCTTCGCTCTCCGTCTCGTTCAACCGGATGCACGAGCCCTGGCAGGTCGATCTTGACGCGGGCGCGCTCCCCCTGCGTGAGCTCGCGCCGTGGGTGCCCGCCGTGCCGTGGCACAACACCGCCGAGGGGAGGGCCCACGCGCGCGTTCACCTCGAGCCCGGCGACCAGCCCGAGCGCGTCGAGGTGTCGGGCGACGTCTTCCTCGAGAACTTCGGCCTCGAACACCCCGGCCTCGCGCGCGAACCCATCGACGGCCTCTCCGTCTCCCTGGACGGTCGCGCGTCCATCGACCTCGCGCGACGAAGGGTCACCACCCCGGGGCTCAACTGGCAGGTCAACGGCATCCCCTTCTCGGTCAACGGCTGGGCCGAGCGAGCGGAAGGGCGCACCGCGATGGACCTCTCCGTCCGCGCTCCCCCCATGAGCTGCGAGAACGCCCTCCGCTCGTTTCCTCGTCCCGTCGCGGGCATCGCCACGGGTCTCGCGCTGTCGGGGAGCATCTCTGCGGACGCCCACCTTGCGCTCGACACGCGACGCATCTCCGAGACCGTCTTCGACTACAACGTCCACGACGCCTGCTCGGTGTCCCAGGCCGACTGGAACCTCAGCGTCCGTCGCTTCTCCGGCCCCTTCGTGCAGCGCGCGCGTGAGCCCGGTGGCAACCTGCGCGCCTTCGTGACGGGCCCCGGCGCGCCGGCGTGGGTGCCGATCGAGGCGCTCCCGCCCAACCTCCTCAACGCTGTCGTCGCGCGCGAAGACGGCGGGTTCTATCGGCACCGCGGGTTCTCGCCCACGGAGATCCGCGGCGCGCTCGTGCGCAACGTCAACGAGGGCCGCTTCGCCTACGGCGCCAGCACCATCTCCATGCAGCTCGTGAAGAACGTCTTCCTCGCCCGCGAGAAGACGCTCGTCCGCAAGCTCCAGGAGGTGGTGCTCACCTGGTGGATCGAGCAGAGCCTCACCAAGTCGGCCATCCTCGAGCTCTACCTCAACGTCGTGGAGTTCGGGCCGGGCATCTACGGCATCGGCCCCGCGTCGCGCTTCTTCTTCGGGTGTGAGCCGCGCGACCTCACCACGCTCCAGGCGCTCTACCTCGCGACGCTGCTGCCGGCGCCCGTCCCCCGCTTCGCGATCTTCCAGCGCGGCGCGCCCTCGGGCGAGACGCTCGCGCGCCTCCGCGGACTCGCCCGCTCGATGGCCGCCAACCGCTTGATGGAACCCTCGGACGCCGAGGCCGCGCAGCACGAGGCCTTCGCGTTCCGCGCGCGGTCAGCGCCGATCCCTGGGGCCGGGACGATGACCGTGGACGCGGCGACGACCGATGAAGCCGCGCGGGCGATGGCCGAGCAGGCGATGGTGCAGGTGCGGGCGGCGGCGCCCACGGCCGACGTGCCTCCCGGAGACGCTCCGAGCGAGCCGCCGACGCCGGAGCCTCAGCCCGACAGCTCGTCGAGGTAGGCGAGGAAGGTCATCACGCCGAAGCCCGTTCCGCCTTTGGGGCCGATGGGCGTCACGCGGTCGAGGAAGGCCGGGCCGGCGATGTCGAGGTGGGCCCACTTCACGTCGCCCACAAACTCCCGCAGGAAGAGCGCCGCCGTGATCGATCCGCCGAAGCGGTCGCCGGTGTGCTTGAGGTCGGCGATGTCGCTCTTCAGCCCGTCGCGCAGCTCGTCGAGCAGCGGCATGCGCCAGAGGCCCTCACCCACCGACTTCGCCGCCTTGAGGTACGCCTCGGCGAGCGCGTCGTCGTTGGCGTAGAAGCCCGCGGTGAGCGTCCCGAGCGCCACCATGCACGCGCCCGTCAGCGTGGCGTGGTCGACCATCACGTCGGGCTGCAGCTTGCGCCCGTAGGTGAGCGCGTCGGCCAGCACCAGGCGCCCCTCGGCGTCGGTGTTGATGATCTCCACCGTCTTGCCGTCGAGC
Organism: Polyangiales bacterium; assembly: GCA_044375895.1. Taxonomy (GTDB): domain Bacteria; phylum Myxococcota_A; class Polyangia; order Polyangiales; genus CAISKJ01. The sequence continues at coordinate 3,147 of JBILLV010000541.1, forward strand.
GATCCCCACACGTCGCCGGGGCGGTAGGCGTCGCCGTCGGGCATGTTCTCCGCCGCGGCGATGAGCGCGTGCACCTCCACGTCGGGCTTGAGCTGGCCGATGGCGTTCATCACGCCGACGCAGAGGGCCGCGCCGGCCATGTCGGACTTCATGTCGCCCATGCCCGCCGCCTGCTTGATGCAGAGGCCGCCCGAGTCGAAGGTGAGGCCCTTGCCCACGAGCACCACGCGCTTGCGGCCCTTGCGCGACTTCTCGGGCTTGTAGGTGAGGTGGACGAAGCGGGGCTCGTTGCGGCTGCCGCGCCCGACGGCGTCGAGGAGGTGCATCCCCTCCGAGCGGATCTTCGCGTGATCGAAGACCTTCACCGACAGCCCGTGGGTGCGGGCCACTTCGGTCGCCGTCTCGGCGAGGCGGGCGGGGGTGAGCTCGTTGGGGGGCTCGTTCACGAGGTCGCGCGTGAGGTTGACGGACGAGGCGACGGCCTCCCCCTGCGCGAGGGCGCGCTTCTGCTCGGCGTTGGGCTTGGGGTGCTCCTTCGCGCCGCGCCAGGCGATCACGGCGCGGTCGAGCTCCTTCTTCGGGCGACGCTCGCCGGTGAGGTACTTCGTGAAGCGGTAGGCGCCCATGCCGAGGCCCTCGGCCGCCGCGCGCACGTCGCTCGCCTCGCCGCGGCCACGCAGCGACAGCGCCAGCGACGTGAGCTTGTCCGCGTTGGCCGTCTTCGCCGCCCGCGCCGCGGCCGCGCGCACCTCGGTGGGCCCAGCCTTCGCCGCGGCGCCGAGGCCGAGCAGCAGGATCTTGCGGTAGGGGCAGCGCCCGAGCGTCTGCACCGCGAGCACGGCGTCGCGCTTGCCGGTGAAGTCCTCGTCCTTGATGGCCTTGCGCAGGCCGCCGTCGAGGGCGCCGTCGAGCTCCGTGACGAGCTCGTCGCTCGACAGGTCGTCTTCGGCCACGAGCACCGCGAGGAGATCTACCGTCGTGTGCGTACCGGCCGAACCGAGAACGATCTTCATCCGTGACTCCGATGGGGAAGTTGGCTTTGGGCTCTTCGAAAGGGGCGCGATCGTGCCACGCCGCACCTTCGCGCATCAACCGCGCAGTGGCGGCCGCCCCCCCCCCCCCGCCCCCCCCCCCCCCCCCCCCCCCCCCCCCCCCCCCCCCCCCCCCCCCCCCCCCGCCCGCCGCGACCAGAGAT
>JBILLV010000104.1:0-27177 GCA_044375895.1 Polyangiales bacterium
CGCCACCCGCCACCCCCCCCGCCACCCCTCCGCCACCCCTCCGCCACCCCCTGGCCGCCACCCTGCGGGCTGCGAAATGCCTTGATTTCAAGCGATTTCAGGGTCCGGCACGGGCGTCGCTTTGTGTCCTCCCGAGCGCGCCGCACCGGTCGCGGCGCCCACCCGAGGAGAGACCATCATGGAACAGCACGACATCGCCCACGCGAACCCCAACGCCTCCGCCCGCCCGCTCCCCCGCCCCGTCTACACCATCATCGAGCGCGAGGGGGCCCGCTCGATCTGGACGCGCATCGGCGGCGCGTGGACCAACAAGGACGGCTCGGTCACCATCCGCCTCGACGCCCTCCCGGTGAACGGCGTCCTCCAGGTGCGCGACGCCGACGAGCGCCGTGAGAACGGCGGTGCGCGATGAGCCTCCGCACGATCCTCCTGGCGTTGGTCGTCGCGGCGGCCACCTTCTTCACCCTGGCCGTGCCGATCGTCGCCTACGCCGACCCGCCGCCCGCGGCCGCCGGGCCCTCGCCCGACGGGGTGGTGAACCTCAACACCGCCACCCCCGAGGAGCTCGTGCGTGTCCCGGGGATCGGCCCCGCGCGCGCCGACGCGATCGTCCGGCTGCGCGAGCGGGTGCGCACCTTCCGCCACGTCGACGACATCCTCCGCGTGCGGGGGATCGGTCGGGTGACCATCCGCACGATGCGCCCGTACCTCGCGCTCACGGGGCCCACCACCCTGATGAGCCGCCCCGGTCGCGCCCGCGCCGTCGCCGCGGAGTGACGAGCCCGACGCTACGGCGCGCCGAGGCACGCGGTGAGGGCCGCGACCTCGGCGCGTCGGAGCTTCATCCCCACGCGGTTGACGATGAGCACCGCGCTCACGTCGCACACCGTCTCGCGCACGGTGAGCCCGTTCTGCCGCAGCGTCTCGCCGGTCTCCACGAGGTCGACGATCACGTCGGAGAGACCCACCAGAGGCGCCGTCTCCACCGAGCCCTGCACGTAGATCACCTCGACGTCCTCACCGCGCGCGGCGTAGTGGGCCGCGGCGATGCGCGGGTACTTCGTGGCGACGCGCAGCACGTGGCCCGGCGCGGCGGCGCTCCCTTCCAGCGCGGCGACGACCATGCGGCAACGGCCCAGCCCCAGGTCGAGGGGGACGTACACGTCGCTCCCGCGCTCGAGGAGCACGTCTCGCCCCACCACGCCGGCGTGCGCGGCGCCGTGCTCGACGTAGGTGGGCACGTCGTCGGGCTTCAGCATCAGAAAGCGCACGGCCACGCCGCCCAGCACGGCGTCGCGCTGCAGCCGACGGTCGCTCTCGGCGAAGGTCTCCGGGGGGACGCCGGCGCGCGCGAACCGCGGGGCGAGCTGCTTCGCGAGGCGCCCCTTGGGGACGGCGATGGTGAGCGGCGCGTGGCTCACGACGAGGCGCCGCGGACGCGTCGGATGCGGGCGCCGAGCGGCGCGAGCTTGGCTTCGATGGCCTCGTAGCCGCGGTCGAGGTGGTACACGCGGAGGACTTCGGTCTCCCCCGACGCCACGAGGCCCGCGATGACGAGGCAGGCGCTCGCGCGGAGGTCGGTGGCCATCACCGCGGCGCCCGAGAGCCCGTCGACGCCGTTGACGATCGCGACCCGACCGCGCACCTCGATGTTGGCCCCCATGCGGTTGAGCTCGGGGACGTGCATGAAGCGGTTTTCGAACACCGACTCGGTGATCACGCTGGCCCCCTGCGCGAGCGTCATCAGCGTCATGAACTGCGCCTGCATGTCCGTGGGGAAGCCCGGGTGCGGCGCCGTGGTGATGTCCACCGCCCGCAGCGCGCGCCCGCCCGGCGAGCGGATGCGCATCCCGCCCTCCTCGCGCGTCACCTCGACGCCCGCGGCGCGCATCTTCGCGCTCGTGGCGTCGACGTGCTCGGGCACCACGCCCTCCACCAGCACGTCGCCGCCCGCCGCGGCCGCCGCCACCATGAAGGTGCCCGCCTCGATGCGGTCGGGGATGATCGCGTGGTCGACCGCGTGCAGCGTGTCGACGCCCTCGATGTGGATCACGTCGGTGCCCGCGCCGTCGACGCGCGCACCCATCTTGTTGAGCACGCGGGCGAGCTCCTCGATCTCGGGCTCGCGGGCGGCGCCGATGAGCTGCGTGTGGCCCTTGGCGAGGGCGGCGGCCATCATGAGGTTCTCGGTCCCCGTGACGGTGGCCATGTCGAAATGGATGGTGGCGCCGCGGAGGCGCGCGCACTCGGCGTGGACGTAGCCGCGCTCCAGGCGGATGGTGGCCCCCATCGCCTCGAGGCCCTTGAGGTGCTGGTCGATCGGCCGCGCCCCGATCGCGCAGCCGCCGGGGAGGGAGACCTTGGCGCGGCCGTAGCGGGCGACGAGGGGGCCGAGGGCGAGCACCGACGCCCGCATCTGCTTCACCAGCTCGTAGGGCGCCTCGGCGCGGCGCATCGAGCCGGCGCGCACGTGCACGACGGGCGGGGCGACGTCCGTCTCGCAGCCCATGAAGCGCAGGAGCGCGGCCATCGTGTCGATGTCGCGCAGCTTCGGGACGTTGCGAAAGGTGCAGGCGCCGTCGGTGAGGAGCGCGGCGCTCAGGATGGGGAGCGCGGCGTTCTTGGCGCCCGACACGCGGATGGTGCCGTTGAGGGGGACGCCGCCTTCGAGCACGAGGTTGTCCATGGCGGCGGTCGCCCTACCACAAACCCCGCGGCGCTGTCGCTGTTCCTGCAGATGCGGCTGTGTCGGGGCGTCCCCGGCGCGGTGCAGGCCGCGCCGGGGACAGCTTGCGATCGGCGGGTTTCAGGCGAGCCGTGTGCGGGCGGCGTAGTCCCAGCCCTGGCGGATGTAGGGGCGCATCTCCTGTTGCGCGTGAAGCATGAGCACGCGTCATGCCGTGTGGCGGTCTGCGCGTGGGCGATCGCGACGCGGGGATTTCGCTGCGCCGCTGTCGCTCGAAGGTCGTAGCGAACTGCCCCGTGCGTGCGCAGACGCCCGGCGAGACCGTGCGAGACACCGCGCACACCGCCTGGCCGCGGGTTGATGCGCGACGCCACACCCGCGCTCGCTCGCGGCGCCGGATCTCCGCGGGGCACGGCGGTTGCTCCATCGGGGGTGACCCAAACACGGCGCGCTCGACACGCGCAGGAGCAGATGACCCATGAATTTCCCCATCCTCGGTGCGGCCTTCCTCACGATGAGCGCGGTCGCGTGCGGCTCGGCCACCTTGCCCGCCGCGCGCATGGCCACCGCGCAGTCGTCCATCGGCGCCGCGAACGCCGTCGGCGCGACGCAGAACCCGGCCGCCGCGCTCCACCTCCAGTACGCCCGGGAGGAGTACGCGCAGGCGGAGGTCCTCTCGCGCGACGGCGACGGCGAGCGCGCCGAGGTGGTGCTGCTGCGCGCCGAGTCCGACGCCCAGCTCGCGACCGAGATCACGCGCCGCGACCTCGCCCGCACCGCGGCGTTGAGCGCGCGCGCGGCGTCGAACACCCCCGCCCCGCCCGTCACCCCCTGAACCCACTGGAGCACTCCATGAAGACCCTTCGAATCCTCCCCCTCCTCGGCCTTCTCGGCGTCTCGGCCTGTGCCGCCACGCAGCCTCCGCGCGAGCTGTTCGACGCGCGCGCGGCCTACGATCAGGCGCGCACCGGCCCCGCCTCCGAGCTCGCCCTCGTCGACCTCCACGCAGCGCGCCAGCGGCTCGACCTGGCCGAGGCTGCCTTCCGTGACGATCCGGGCGCCCCGCAGACGCGCGACCTCTCCTACGTGGCGCTGCGCCAGGCGCAGATCGCCGACGCCCGCGGCGCGACGATGAGCGCGGAGCGTGACCGCGAGCGGGCCGAGAGCGAGCGGCAGGCGGCCCTCGCGCAGCGCCTCGCGCAGACGCAGGGTGCCCTCACGCAGTCACAGCAGGCGCAGGTGCAGACCAGCCAGCAGCTCGGGCAGGAGCGGGTCGCGCGGATGGACGCCGAGCACCGCGCGCAGGCCGCGCTCGAGAGCCTCCGCCAGGTGGCGGCGGTGCGCGAGGAGCAGCGCGGCACGGTGATCACGCTGTCGGGCGAGGTGCTCTTCGCGACCGGCGAGTCGACGCTCCTGCCGATCGCGCAGCAGCGGCTCGAACAGGTGGCGCAGGCGATCCGCGACCAGGGCATGCGCCACCTCGTCATCGAAGGCCACACCGACTCGCGCGGCAGCGCGGAGGAGAACCAGCGCCTGTCGCTCGCCCGCGCCAACTCGGTGCGCAACCAGCTCATCATGCGGGGCCTCGACGGCTCGATGATCGAGACCGTGGGCGCCGGCGCGAGCCGTCCTGTCGCTGACAACGACACGGCCGACGGGCGGGCCAACAACCGCCGCGTCGAGATCGTGGTGCGCCCGATGGCCCGCGCGCAGCCCAATCGCGCCGACGCGGTTGCTCCCGCACCGGTGATCGCGCAGCGCGCCCGCTAATCAGAGCGCCGCTGCGCGGTGGCATCCCGCGTGCTCTCTCCTCGTGGGATGCGACCCGCACCCGCCCTGGCGCTGGCGTCGGCGGTGCGATCGCTCGCCCGCGAGGCCGTGCTGCGGCGCTACCGGCGAGGTCGGCGGATTCTGGCGGAACCCCGAGCGCACCACCGCGAGTCGCGCGACCCCGCTCCCCCGGCTGCTGTGGCACCGAGGAGCGCGTGTGGCGGCATGTCACAGCGGTTCGCGGGGACTCGCGCGAACTGGCGGCATCGACGAGGAACCAGAATCCACTAGGATTTCAGCGTCATCGTTCAGGACGGATGGCCACGTCCCGCATCCGGCCGCGTCGGTCCGCTCTGTGCAGCATGTGCAGCATGGAGAATTCAGGCGTGTACGCGACGGGCGACCGCGTCGATGAACTCGCGAACATGGCGGGCCGGGTCGCCCTCGTGGCGGACGACGAGCCGGCGGTGTTGCGCCCGATTCGCGCGATCCTGGGGTCGATCGGGTACGAGGTGATCACAGCCTCCAACGGGCTCGAGGTGGTCGAGTGGGTGCGCGAGCGAGCCCTCTCCGGCGCGCGGATGCCCGAGCTGGTGATCTCCGACGTGAACATGCCGTGGCTGGCGGGGCCCGAGGCGCTCCTCGCGGTGATCGAGCACCTCCACCAGACCGCGGTGATCGTGATGACGGGGCACATCTCGCCCGACCTCGAGGGGCGGGTTCGGCCGCTCCGGGCGCGGGTGGTTGCCAAGCCCGAGCTCATGAGGAACCTGCGCGACGTCGTGCGCCAGAGCGACCCGCGGTTCGCCCACTGAGACGCCCTTTGCGCCGCGCGATCCCTCGGCGCTTCAGGCCTTCGGCAACACGAACGCGATGCCGTCGGTGATGGGGCGCACCTCACCCCCGTGCGACCGCGCGGCGTTGTGCGCCACGAGGAGCGCGAGGCCGGCGCCGCGCGTAAAGACGCCGCGCGGGTCGTCGCCGCGGGCCAGCGCCTCCAGCCCGTCGAAGGGAAATTGCCCTCGCCGCGGCTCGGTGAAGCTCACAACAAAGGCTCCCCGCTCAACCGACAGCGCGACCCGCGTGCTCACCTCGTGGGCGCGGCCGAAGTGCGTGAGGATCGCGCGGAGGCCCGTGCGCAGGGTCGTGCCGTCGCCGAGGACCCACAGGGCATCGCTCCCCTCGCGGGTGAGCGTGATGTCCGCGCGGAGCGACTGGCGCACCAGGTCGACGGCGCCGACGGTGAGGGCGGCGAGGTCGACCCGGTCGCGCCGCGCGAGCTCGACGCCGCCGGCGACGCGGTAGAGCTCGGAGACGTCTTCGAGCATCCACGCCTGGAGGCGGACGTTGCGCTCGACCACGTCGAGGCCGCGCGCCATGGACTCGGGGGCGGCGCGGCGCAGGATGGTGGTCCACCCGAGGATCGCGTTGAGCGGGCCGCGGAGGTCGTGGCAGATCGCGGCGACGACCTCGGTGAGGATCGCGGCGCGGCGCTCATGGGCGCTCAGCACGGATTCGGTGGGGGGCGCAGGGGCGGCTTGGGTCATCGTCCGGGCTCGGGCGGCGTCGGGGTGGGCGGCGCGCCCTGTTCTCGTTCAAACATGCGGTACAGGGTGCGACGGTCGATGCCGAGGACGCGGGCGGCCTTCGACTTGTTGCCGCCGACGGCGTTCATCACGCGCTGGATGTACTTTCGCTCGAGGTCGGCGAGGGGGATGAGGTCCTCGGAGCGGTCGCCCTCGATCACAAACTGCTCGGGCACGTAGGCTCGCACGCGGGCCGGGAGGTCGTCGGGCGTGAGGTGATCGTAGGCGGCGAGGGCGACCGCCCGCTCGATGCAGTTCTCGAGCTCGCGCACGTTGCCGGGCCAGTTGTAGTGCATGATGTGTTGGAGGGCCGCGGGTGAGATGCCCACCACCCGCTTGCCGTGGCGCTCGGCGAAGCGCATGACGAAGCGCTGCGCCATCAGCGGGACGTCCCCCGCGCGGTCTCGGAGCGGCGGCAGCTCGATCACCACGACGGCGACGCGGTAGTAGAGGTCCTCGCGGAAGCGCCGCTCGAGGATCTCCGACTCGAGGTCGCGGTTGGTCGCCGCGAGGATGCGGGCGTTGTAGGGCACCTCCGCGTTGCTCCCGACGGGGCGCACGGTGCGCTCCTGGAGCGCTCGGAGCAGCTTGGCCTGCATCTCCAGCGGCATCTCGCCGACCTCGTCGAGGAAGAGGGTGCCCCCGTCGGCCTCCTGGAAGAGCCCCGTGCGGGCGTTGCGCGCGTCGGTGAAGGCGCCCCGCGCGTGGCCGAACAGCTCGCTCTCGATGAGGTGGTGGGGAATGGCCGCGCAGTTGACGGCCACGAACGGACGGGCGCTCCGCGGGCTCCGCTCGTGCAGCGTGCGGGCGATGAGCTCCTTGCCCGTGCCCGACTCGCCCGTGATGAGCACCGTGGCGTCGGTGGCCGCGACGCGGTCGACCATGTCGAGCACCTTGCGCATCGGGGCGCTGCCCGAGACGAAGGGGCTCGAGGACATGTTGGTGACGCGCTCTTGCAGCTGCTTCACCTCCGCACGCAAGCGGCGATGCTCGACGGCGCGTCGGGCCGCGTGGGTGAGCAGGTCGGGGTCGACGGGCTTGGTGAGGAAGTCGAAGGCCCCCACGCGCAGCGCCTTCACCGCGCTCTCGAGGCTCGCGTGGCCGGTGATCACCACCACGGGGAGGTCGGGCGCGTTCTCGACGAGGCGCCGGCAGAGCGTCAGTCCGTCGACGCCGCTCATCGTGAGGTCGGTGAACACCACGTCGTAGTTGCCGCGCGGGACGCGCTCCAGCGACTCGGCGCCGGAGTAGCAAACGTCCACGGTCATGTCCCCCTCGAGGAGAACCTTGATCAGGTCCGCGGCGTCGGGTTCGTCATCGACAACAAGGGCGTGTGGCTGCGTCATTCAGTGGTGCCTCTCGCGGTGCCGACGAGCGCCACGCAAGGCGCGGTGACGCAACGGCCATGCCGTCGAAAACGGGGCCTTGTGGAGCTTTCGTGCGTAGCGAAATGTCACGATGGTGGCAGCGGGGCGGTGGCCCTGTGGCATCGCGCCACGGTGCTCGGCGGGCATGAGGAGCGCGTTGATCTCCGCGCCGAGGAGGAAGGCCATCGCGGAGAGCCACATCCAGAGGAGCATCACGATCACGCCGCCGAGGGCGCCGTACACGTCGTCGTAGGAGCCCATGTAGCGCGCGTAGAGGCCGAAGCCCCAGGAGAGCAGGAGCCACGCCGCGACGCCGACGAAGGAGCCAGGCGTCGCGAGCCGGAAGCGGAGCCGGACGTTGGGCAGGAAGCAGTAGAGCCCCGCCCAGGCCGTGGAGACCATGACGGCAGCCGCGGGGACGCGCGCGAGCGCGAGGGCCCAGCCGAGGCGCGGGGGGACGTCTTGGGAGAGCGCGGGGATGGCGATCATGAGCAGGCTCGCGGCGGCGGAGGCGACGCTGGCGGCGGCGGTGACGGCCAGCGCGAGGAGGCGGCGCTTCCAGAAGGGGCGCGTCTCGGGCACGTCGTAGGCGCGATTGAGCGCGGGCATGAGCGAGCCGATGCCGGTGGAGCCCGTCCAGAGCGAGCCGAGGAGGCCCACGGTGATGAGCCCGCTCGACGGGCGGCCGCGCAGCGCGGCGATGCGCTCGAGGAGGACGCGCGTCACCTCGTGCGGGAGGGCCGACGACATCGAGCGGACGGCCTCGTCGATGGCCTCCCAGCTCGCGAGGCGACTCACCAGGTGGAACACCACGATGAGAAGCGGGAAGAGGGCCACCACGCAGTAGAACGTGACCGAGGCCGCCACGTCGTCGATCGCGCCGTCGACGCAGGCCGCCACGAGCTTGCGCCCGAACACACGCCAGGGGATGTCTCGGCCGGGCCAGAGCGGTCGGGGGTCGGAGAGGTACGCCATCGCGCCGATGCCTCCATGCACGGCGCGCGCGCGGTGCCATTGGAGTCGTTGGGGGCGGAGGTTGGCGCGTTTGCTGCGTGGGCGTCGCTCCGGCGCACCCCGCGCCCGGGAGAATGTGCCGATGCCCTCACTGCTCGACCGAGTCTTCAAATCCCCCCGACCGGAGCGGCAGTCTCTGGTCGACGCGCCGCGCCCTGTCCGCGCGCTCATCATCCTGTGGCTCGTGGCCACGGTCGGCATCCTCGTGATGGCCTTCTTCCGCCCCTTCGGAGCCATCTGACCCCTCGACGCGGCCGGGCATGTGGGGTGCAGCAACGGGCGGCGAGGCTTGGACCATGGATGCGACGGTGAGGAGTGGCGTGGGGGTGAACGCGCGAGCTGCAGGCGACGCCCACCGGATCGTCGTGATCGAGGACGAGGCGGACCAGAGAGATTTTGTGGCGGAGGTGCTGCGCGCGGAAGGGTTCGACGTGTACGAGGCGGCCGACGGGCGCGACGGTCTCGCGCTGGTGTCGCGGGTGCAGCCGTCGCTCATCCTGTGTGACGTGCGGATGCCGGTGCTCGGCGGCTACGACGCGCTCAGCGAGGTGCGGCGCCACCCCTCGCTCTCCCGGGTGCCCTTCGTCCTGCTGAGCGGCAACGGCGTGAGCACGCGCGACGTCCGCAACGGGATGAACCTCGGCGCCGACGACTACCTCGTGAAGCCCTTCACCGCCGACGAGCTGCTGGAGACCGTGCGCGCGCGCCTCGCCCGCCACGAGCAGCTCGAGCCGCCGCAGATCCCGCCGACGCTGCTCTCGCTGCCGAGCGACGCCGCGCTCCCGGCGAGCATGCTCGACCGGCGCTTCCGCCTCATCCGCTCGGTCACCGCCGGCGGCATGGGGACCATCTACGAGGCCACCGACCTCACCACCGGTCAGCGCGTCGCGGTGAAGATCGCGCCGGGCCAGGACGAGGTGCGCAACGCGCGGCTCGAGCGTGAGGCCCTGGCCCTCGCGGCCCTCGACGACGAGCACATCGTCTCCTTCCTCCAGCTCGGGCACACGCCGGGCGGCGCGACGTACATGGTCATCCCGTGGATCGAGGGGCACGACCTCCAACAGCACCTCCAGGGGGGGCCGATGCCGCTCGCCGACGTCCTCGCGGTGGGCGAGCGCGTCGCCGCCGCCCTCGCCGCTTCGCACGCCAAGGGCATCCTGCACCGCGACGTGAAGCCGTCGAACATCGTGCTGCGGGATGGGCGCCCCGAGCGCGCGGTGCTCATCGATTTCGGCCTCGCCACGATGCCCGAGCTCAACACCCTCACCGAGGCGGGGTCGGTGCTCGGCACGATGGGCTTCATCGCGCCCGAGCAGGTGCTCGGCTACCGCGACATCGACGCGCGCATCGACGTGTTCTCCCTCGGGTGCGTGCTCTTCCAGTGCCTCACGGGGGAGGCGCCGTTCTCGATGGCCAACACGCTGGCGGCGATCGCGAGCGTGCTCTTCGAGACGCCGACGCGGCTCCGCGCGCTGCGCCCCGAGCTCCCGCAGGCGCTCGACGACCTGCTCTTCGCGATGATGTCCCGCGTCCCCTCCGACCGACCGAGCGACGGCGCCGACGCGCTCGCTCACCTCCGCGCCATCCCCCGTTGAGCCCGCGGTCCTCGACGAACCGCCACAGGTGAGACGCGTCGCCCGTGGCGGTCCGTCACCGGGCGGCGCGGCCTTCGCTGCGAAAGCGCGCGACCGCGGCGACGGCTGGCGCAGCGGCCTCGCGGCATGTGGGGTGCACTCTCTCCACGCGACACGCACACGGCGCGAACGTCGCGCCCCATCCACAGGAGCACCGCATGAGCACCCTCAAGAACCAGATCGCAGGCGTCACCGACAAGGTCGCTGGCAACCTCAAGAAGAACGTCGGCAAGGCGATCGACAACGAGCAGATGCAGGCGGAGGGCGCCGCCCGCGAGCTGCAGGGCAACGCCGAGCTGGCAGCATCCCGCGCGCAGGAGAACGCCGGTGGGAAGGTCGACGAGGTCGCGGGCGCCGTGAAGCGCCGCGTCGGCGAGGCCATCGACAACCAGCAGATGCAGGTGGAAGGCGCCGCCCGCGAGCTCAAGGGCAAGGCGCGTCAGGCCATCAACCGCTGACCTCGCACCAAGGCGCCCGCTCCGAGAGATCGGAGCGGGCGCCGCGGCGTTTCTCAGGGCTACTTGCTGGACTTGGGGCTGTGGAGGTCGAGCAGGTCGGCCATGTCCATCGCGTGCTCCTCTTCGACGGCGAGGATCTCTTCGAGCATGCGCCGGGTGGTGGGGTCCTTGTCGCCGACGTAGCGAATCATCTCCGCGTACGACTCGATGGCGATGCGCTCGGCGACGAGGTCTTCGCGCAGCATGTCGGGGAGGTCTTTGCCCGCGACGTACTCGGCGTGGGAGCGGGTCGCGAGGTTCTTGGGGTCGAAGTCGGGCTCGCCGTTGAGCTGGGTGATGCGCTCCGCGATGCGGTTGGCGTGCTCCTGCTCCGCCGTGGCGTGCTCGAGAAACTCGTCGGCGACGCTCTTCGACGCGATGCCCTGCGCCATGAAGTGGTGGCGCAGGTACCGGAGCACGCAGACGAGCTCGGTCGCGAGCGCCTCATTGAGCAGCCGTACGACGGTCTCGCGATCGCCGCGGTAGCCCTCGACGACGGCGCCGCGCTCGATGTGGGCGCGCGCGCGTCGCCGCAGCTCCTGAACATCGGAGAGGAACGGCGTCTCCTTCGCCTGGTCGGCGGCGCTCACAGCCGCCCCATGAACAGGAGGACCGCGAGCACGAGGACGATGACGCCGGCGGGCGAGAGTCCGACAGCGCCGAATCGGCCGAAGCCGAGCGCCCCGCCCGTGAGGGCGAGGAGGAGCAGTACGATCAGCAGCGTGGTGAGCATGGCGATGACTCCGTGCGTGGGAGGGGGCGCCGGGAGGCGCGTGGCGAACGATCGTTACGCAACGCACGCGCTGTGCCGCTCGCGCGGACGGCGTGAGGAGACGCGCGTCGTGGCGCGCTGCGACAGCGCTCGGGCGGACGCGTGTGCGGCGGGTCGCTGCGCCACACCGTCGGGCGCCGGAGCCCGGTGGGAGACTCGGGTCTCGCACCCGCTCGACGGTCACCTTTGGGGCTACTTGCGGGCGCCGGGGTCCACCTGCGGGAGCAGTTCACGCCCGACCTCCGCGAGGAACGCGGCGAGCCCGCTCCCGGCTCCTCGTCGGACGAGTTCATCGAACGGTGCGTCGCTCCAACACCGCGCCTCGCGCTCGGCGTCGTCGCCGATGAGTGCGCGGAGCACGGGCTTCGTGTGGTGTCTCGCGTGCTCGTCCTGGGCAGAGAGGCGCTCGGGCGTCTCGTTGGGCCAGAACCCCAGTCGCTGGCGCAACTCGTCGAGGCAGCGTTGCTCGGCAGTGTCCTCGGGGACGAACCCCGCGAGCACCCATGCCTCCCGGTTCGGATCAGCTACGCCCACCACCAGCGCCCCACCGGCGAGCAGCGCCGTCGCCTCGCGCCGGGCCTGATCGAGGCCCTCCCGTCGTAGCGCCCCCTGCCGATCGGCGTCCCAGATGTAGACCAGCGCCCACGCTTCGTCGGGTGTTGCCTTCGATCGAAGCGACGACACCAGCTGGGCCGCGGTGTAGAGCGCGAGCGCTCCCGGTGCGGCTGGTGCTCCGTCGAAGAACCCATACCGCAGGCGCATCCCGCGCCGGAGCGCCTCGCGGTAGGTGCGGTGCGTGTCGAAGAACGGCGTCTCGTCGTCGGGACCCACCCACACGCGCACCGTCTCGGGGAACGCGTCGAGCAGGTCACGGAGCCAGTCTGCGCCGTGCTCGCGCAGCACACGCTCGACGAGTCCGCTCGCCGCGCGGAAGTCGCCGCGGGCTTCGCAGAACATCACCCAGCGAGCGGTCACCCTGCGGCCCCTACGACCCAGCTCGCCTCGTCATCGAGGCTCCAGAGCTGCGCGGGCGAGAGCACTTCACGGAGGCGCGCTGCCTCGGGATGCTCGCGGAGCTCCTTCACGGCGACGCTACCATTGGGGCGCTGCGCGAACACCCGTACCTCGTCGAGAAAGAAGGCGTCGAGCACGTAGGGGGAGTGCGTCGTCGCGACGATCTGGAGGTCGTCGCGCGCCTCGACCAGTGCGCGGAGCTGCCGCACGAGCTCGAGCTGAGCCTTCGGGTGCAGCGAGTGGTCGAGTTCGTCGAGTAGGAGCAGCCGGGGCATCGGGGTCGCGTGCAGAGCCGTGGCCAGGGCGAGGGTCACGAGCGTCCCCGCGCTCACGGCCTCGGCGGGGAGGTTCGACGCGCCGCGCACGTTGAAGGTGACGCGGAACCCCACGCCATCACCGGCCTGCGCAGTCTCGACCTGGATGCCCTCGACGGCTGGCGCCACGCGACGCACCAGCCCCTCGATTCGCTCGAAAGAGGGGAGGTCGCGCAGCCGGATCGTCGCGAGCACGGAGGCCGTGCCGTACCCGTCCGCTTCGACCGAGGGTGTCGGCGAGCGCAGCAGGGACGGGGCGGCGATGCGCGCGGCGTCGGGGCGCAGCAGCACGGCCCCCTGCACGAGCCGTCCCCCCGCGCTCGAAGGAAACTCCACGGGGAACCCACCCCTGGTGCCGTGGGGCACCATGCCCACGTGCCACTCCAGGGACTCGAGGAGCTCACCTGGCACAGCCGCGGCGGGCGCGAGCGTGAGCGTGACATCCACCGGCGCACTGCCGACGACACCTCGCGCTCCGAGCGCCATGGCACAGCGGTCGCCGCGGTGGACGTGGGCGTCATACCAGGCGCGGGAGTCCTTCCACGGGAAGCTACCAGCACCGACGCGCCCGAGCGCGTCGAGGGCTTCGAGCGCGCTAGTCTTCCCCGAGCCGTTCGGCCCCACCAGGAGGCACATGCGGCCGAGGCGCACGGTCGTGTCGCGGTGGCCCTTGAAGTTCTGCAGACGGAGTTCGTCGATCACAGCGGTGCTCTCAAGCGGTCGGAGTCATGCGTTGCCGACGCATGATGGCATACCCGCTGGCCACGCAGCGCCCCCATTGCTGTTCGCCACCGCGTCGTCGAGGCGTATCCAGCGCCAGGCTCTGCGATGAGGGGCCTCGACGCACGTACAAGGAGTGGGTTCCAGTCGATCCCAACCGCCCCCTTCAGTGGCGTGGAGACCTGCTCCCCGTCGGTGTTGACCGTGCGAAGGATCGCGCGACGACCGTCGCGTGCACCATCCGCTGGGAGTCGGGGGCCGCCGTTGTCGATGTACCGATCGTCGGTTCCGCCCCGCCGGCCGAGGGGCCATCACCCTCCCACGCGCAACCACCCGTTCGTCGCCCAGCGGTACAACGCGGGCGCCGGTGCCGTTGCTCCCCACCGCTTGGGGTGCGGCACAAACGCGACGAATACCTCCCCACGGACGTGGCGTGCAATGTCTGCGAGCGGGTCGAGGTAGTGGCTCGGCCTGGGCGTCACGGGCACGACGACGAGGCTCTGCGGTGCAGCCCCGCACACGATCTTGCTCGCGTCCACGAGCGTCTCGCGGGTGTCGGGCTTGAGCTCCGACTCCACCTGGAGGAGAGGCGCACAGATGATGGGGAGTGACGCCCTGTGCACGGGGGAGGTCACCCTGTCTATGCGCGCGACGAGCACGTCGAAGAGGAACTCCTCCCACCGCGGGAACTCCTCTTGTTGGCGCCCGTGGCAGAACACGCGCACGTCGGGGAACTTCTCATAGTGGGCGGCGAGAACGTCGCCGAGTGCGCCGACGAAGTTCTTGCTGCGGTCCGCGTGAAGAGCGCCCGCTGTGGCACCCCCGGCGAAGCGCCCGATCGCGCCGTCCCACGCCCGCAGGAGCACCGCGAGCAGGTCTCGCTCGGAGAGGACGGGCACCTCGTGGTCGTCGTCCACGGTGCCGCGACGGTACCTCGTCGTCTCGGTCGCCCCCTGCTCTTCGTGACCCCTGGCTGCCGGTTCCTTCACGGGGTTTCGTCTCGGAAAAGGCGAAGCCCCCGAAACCGTTAGATTTCGGGGGCTTCTGTCGTGCGAGGAGGGGGACTTGAACCCCCACGGTGTTACCCGCTAGCACCTCAAGCTAGTGCGTCTGCCAATTCCGCCATCCTCGCGTGCGGATCGAAGGGACGCGGACTCTCTTCGATCTCGCTCCCCCTGTCAACACTTTCACTTCGCCCCTCCGCTTTTTTCTCCCACGCCCTGTCTTGAGCCGTGGCGGTGCGCGCAGTAAAGTCCGCGGCCCTGTTTCCGGGGACGTCGCCCTCCGCGCACGCTCCCCACTGCCACCCACCGACCCCACAGCATCTCGAAGAGGAACTCTCATGAGCGGGCATTCACGCTGGTCGACGATCAAGCGCACGAAGGGCGCGGCCGACGCCAAGCGAGGCAAGGTCTGGACGAAGCTGATCAAGGAGATCACCGTCGCGGCCCGCATGGGTGGCGGGGACATCAACGGCAACCCGCGGCTCCGCAAGGCCGTCCTCGACGCGCGCTCGGAGAACATGCCGAGCGACAACATCACCAAGGCCGTCAAGCGCGGCACCGGTGAGCTCGAAGGGGTCAACTACGAGGAGATCACCTACGAGGGTACGGGCCCCGGCGGCACGCTCTTCATCATCGAGCTCCTCACCGACAACCGCAACCGCACGGTGGCGGAGATCCGCAAGGTGTTCGAGAAGGCCGGCGGCGCGATGGGCACCACCAACACCGCCGCGTGGGCCTTCGACCGCAAGGGGCACATCCGCCTCGCGAAGAAGGCCGCCACGGAGGAGCAGCTCTTCGACGTCGCCCTCGGCGGCGGCGCGGAGGACATCTCCGACGAGGGCGAGGAGTGGCTCGTCACCACCGGCCCGACGGACGTCGACGCCGTCCGCCAGGTGCTCGAGGCCGCGAAGATCGAGGTGAAGAAGTCGCAGCTCGCGATGGTGCCGAAAGACCTCGTCCCCGTCACCGGCTCGGCCGCCGCCTCCGTCGTGAAGCTCTACGAGAACCTCGACGACCACGACGACGTGCAGACCGTCTTCTCCAACTTCGACCTCTCCGACGAAGAGGCCGAGCGCCTCTCCGCGGAGTGATCGTCCGGCCTCGCAGCGCCGCTCCCCCCTCGAAGCTCTCGGTTCAGCTCACCACGGCCCGCACCACCGCCCGCGCGATGGGGTGGTACGAGGCCTGGTGCCGTTCGAAGGCGCGGCGCGCGATGGGCTGCGTGTCGGCCCGCGCCATCAGCGCGCGGTAGAGCGGCTTGAGGTACTTCATCCGCCCCACCTCGCCGAGCAGCGCCTCGGCCCGCGGGAGCACCGCGTCGTGGTGGGCCGGGATCGCCACCGTGAGCCACGTCACCAGGACCTCGTAGTTGGTCTTCGCCGTGAGCGAGAAGCGCGCGTCGAGGCCCGCCGCGACTTCGGCCGACAGCGGTCGCGGGAGCGCGTCGAGGTAGAGCTGCCACTCGGTCGCGCTCCAGCGCGCGGCCACGGCCTCGTCGGGGAGCCGGTCGCCGAGCGACTCGATCGCCTCCAGCAGGTTCGACCGCACCGCGGGGGCGTTGGGGGGCACACCCTGACCGTCGATCCAGGCGGGGGCGTTGATGGCCTCCAGCACGCCCGGGAGCTCGCGGGCGGTGAAGGCCACGAAGTCGTCGGTGGTGATCGACCCGAAGCGGAAGGTCTCGATGTACGCGCGGATGAAGCGGTCGAAGCGGGGGCGGCCCACCCGCTCCTCGATGGCGAGGAGGAAGAGGCAGCCCTTGTCGTAGGGGACCTCGGAGAACGCGTCGTCGGGGTCGATGCCCGTGAGGTGCGTGCGCAGGCGGGTGAGCTCGGGGCGGCCCTCCTGCTTGAAGCGCTCGATCGCGCGGTCGAGGCCGCGGCGCCCGAGGGCCTCGTGCAGGGTGCGCGCGTCGACCCCCAGCGTCGCCTCGACGATGCGCAGCTCGGCGTAGCGCGTCCACCCCTCGTTGAGCCAGAAGTGCTCGGCGTCGGCGTTGGTGATGAGGTTGCCCGTCCACGAGTGGGCCAGCTCGTGCGACACGATGGCCACCTGCGAGCGGTCGCCCGCGAGGAGCGTCGGCGTGAGGAAGGTGAGCCGCGGGTTCTCCATCCCGCCGTAGGGGAAGGACGGCGGCATGACGAGCATGTCGAAGCGGTCCCAGTCGTAGGGGCCGAAGAGGGCCTCCCCCGCGGAGAGCGACGCGTCGATCTCGCCGAACTCCCACGCGGCCTTGTCGAGCACCGCGGGCTCGGCCCACACCCGGCTGCGCGGACCCACGTCACGCGACGCGAGGTCGCCCACGGCGAAGGCCAGGAGGTACGGCGGGATGGCCTGCGGCATCACCCAGCGCTCGGTCGCGACCTCCCCCGTCACTTCGCGCGCTTCGAACGCCGCGGCCATCAGGGCGCGCAGGGCGGCGGGCACCGTGAGCTCGGCTTCGAAGGTCACGCGGACCCGCGGGGAGTCTTGCAGCGGGATCACCGAGCGCGCGTGGATCGCCTGACACTGGCTGAAGAGGAAGGGCTCGCGGCGACCGGCGGTCTGCTCCGGGGAGAGCCACTGGAGCGCCGACGCGTCGGGCGAGGTGCGGTACGCCACGGTGATCGACGCGGTGTCTGGCGGGAGCGTCACCCGCAGCCGCGACCCCAGCACGGGGTCGGCCGCGTCGAGGCTGAACGGGAGCTCCCGGCCCACGGCGTCGGTGACCGCGGTGATCTCCAGGTCGCGCGTGTCGAGGTCGAGCGGACCGTCGCCGGGCGCGTGGAAATGGAGCGTCACGGCCGCGTCGAGCGTGCGGCGCGCAAAATCCACGCGGGCCTTCCAGTGCAGGCTGCGGGTGCGGGGGTGCGTGGAGTCGGTGTAGGAGTGTGGGTCGAGGCGGGCCATCGCGGGGGCGCGGATCGTGCCACAGTTGGAGCGCGGTTCCGTCGCGCAAAGGTTGCCGGGAGGGAAAGTCTTCAGGGGGCGGAGCGCACGGGGAAGGGGAGGGTGATGCCCCCTTCGAGGACGAGGGTGTTGTCCCGGTCGTACTCGTTGAAATACGCCGCCCACCCGGCGCCGACGTAGAGGTCGAAGGGGCCGAGGGTGCCCTCGATGCCCCCAATCGCGGAGGCCCAGAAGGTGGTGGGGACGTTGCGGGCGCGGGAGAGCTGAACGCGCGTCCGACCGAACACCCCGAGCGAGCGCCACACCCGCACCCCGACGCCGACCCCCGCGTAGCCGCCGAAGGTGTAGCGGCTCCAGGCGTCGAGCCCGTCGGCGCGGCGCTGCCCCATCGGGCCCGTGGGGAGACCCCCGACGCAGTCTTCGTCGGGTCGGTCGTCGTTGCCGCAGAGCGTGCCCCCCGCGCCGCCCCCCAACCCGAACTCGCCGTCCATCGCGAGGCGCCGCGCCCGGTGCGTGTAGCGAACGCCCAGCGTCCCAGTGGCGCCGTACTCCCACGCGCTCCCGCTCGCCTCGAGGTGAAAGCGCTCGGGGAGCGGGATCATCACCCCGAGGCTGCCGTAGCCGCCGAGGCCGCCGCCCGCGGTGACGGCGCCGTGGGTGGGCGCGACGCGTCCCGGGCCTCCGCCGTGCGCGAGCCGCATCGGCGGCGCGAAGGTGGGGTTGCACCCGAGCACGAGGAGGGCTCCGAGCGTCACGGCGGGGCGTCGCATCGGGCGGGGATGAGAGCGCGACCGGGGCGATGGGTTCAAGCGCTCGCTGCGAGGAGCGCGCGATCGTCGAGGTCGAGGTCGAGGTCGCGGCTGCGGGCGAGGCGGGCGCGGACGGTGGAGCGTGCGAGTCCCGTGATGCGAGACACCCGCGTGAGGTTGCCGCCGCACCACGCGACGAGGGCGGGGAGGTCGCCGTAGGGGACGCCCTCGGGCCACGCGGCGGGTGAGCGCTCGCGCACCGTCGACGGCGGCGCGCGCCCGGTGGCGCCGAGCTGCAAGTGCTCGACGCTCAAGAAGGGCCCAGCGGAGGCGAACACCGCCCGCTTGAGCACGGCGAAGAGCTCGCGCACGTTGCCCGGCCAGCGCCAGCCCATGAGCCGGGCGAGGGCGCGGTCTTCGAGGCGGCGGTGGCGGCCGGTCTCCCGCGCGATGCGGGCGAGGAGCGCGTCGGCGAGCTCGGGGATGTCCTCGGGGCGCTCGCGGAGGCTCGGGACGCGCACGCGGAAGTCTTGCAGGCGGAAGAACAGGTCGGTGCGAAACAGCCCCTCGGCCGCGCGGGCTTCGAGGTCGCGCAGCGTGGCGCTCACCACCCGCACGTCGACCTTGAGGCTCCCCTCGCCGCCGACGCGCCGCACCTCGCGGGTCTCGAGCACGCGCAGGAGCTTGGGCTGGAGCGACAGCGGCAGCTCGCCGATCTCGTCGAGGAAGAGCGTGCCCCCGTGGGCCTCTTCGAAGAGCCCCTTGCGTCGGCCCGCGGCGCCCGTGAAGGCCCCGCGCTCGTGGCCGAACAGCTCGCTCTCGATGAGCTCGGGCGCGATGGCCCCGCAGTTGACCGTCACCAGCGGCCCCTGCGCGCGCGGCGACGCGGCGTGGATCTCGCGGGCGACGAGCTCCTTGCCCGCGCCGCTCTCGCCCTCGATGAGCACGGCGTACGGGGCGGGCGCCACGCGCTCGATCTCGCGGCGGACGTGCGCCATGGCGCCCGAGCACCCGACGATGCTCCGCGCGTGGCGCGCCCCCTCCAGCGCCACCACCTCGACGCGCGTCCGCCCGAGGGTGAACGACGACCCCACGTCGAGCTCGGCGCAGGGGACGCGCGCCCCGGCCACCCAGAGGCCGTTGGCGCTCCCGAGGTCCCACACGGTGAGGCGACCGTGGCGGGGGACGAGCTCGCAGTGGCGCGGGCTGATGGCGCCGTCTTCGAGCACCACGTCGCAGGCGAAGCTCGACCCCAGCGTGAGGGCCCGCTCGCTGAGGGGGATGGGGCGGCGCCCTTCGATGTGCAACGCGAGGGAGCGCCGTCGCCGCGCCGGGACGATCACGTCGGTGTCGAGCGCCGAGGCGCGCGCCAGGTGGATGACGACGTCCTCGAACACCCCGCGCTCGCCCGGGCGAAGCGTCGCGAGCGGCGTGAGGTCGGGGGTGTGGAGCGTCACCGAGGCGCCGTCCGGGGCGGGGCTCGCGATCCAGCGCGGCCCGTCGGCGGCGCTCGGGTGGGTCAGCGGGAGTTCGACGCAGGTGGGGCCGTCGATGCGGTGCGTGTGCACGCGCGACGCGCCATCCAGGACGGTGAGCAGGAACATGAAGGGGACCTCCGTGCGGTGTGCGTGGAGGTCATCGGAGCGACGACACGAAATGTTGCGTGTGATCGTCGCGGGGCTGGGCGCCTGTTCAGTTCAGGGCGTGCCGCTCTCGATGCGGGTGCGCTTGCGGCGGCGCCGGGCGGCCTCGCTCGCCTTCTTGCGGCGCTTCACCGACGGCTTCATGTAGTGCCGGCGGCGCTTCAGCTCGCGGAGCACGCCCTCGGCGGCCATCTTGCGCTTGAGGTTCTTGATCGCGCGCTCGATCCCCTTGTCACCGACGGTGACTTCGAGGGGCTTGCACACGATCGCGTCGCCCGGGGCGACAGGAGCGGGGGTGTTATTGACGGTGGTAGACACGCCGATGGCTCTCCTGAAATGACAAATCCGACCGTCTCTGGTCGGCAGGGCGCGGGAACATGCACGAGCCGCCCTCGAAACGCAAGAGGAAGGAAGTGCCCCCCGGTTCGCCTCGTCCGAAGGCGCTTCAAGCCTCGCTGCGGAAGCGGCCGCGGAGCAGGTCGCGCTCGGCGCGGTCGAAGGTGATCGCGGCGGCGGCGGCGACCCAGACCAGCAGCACGAGGGCGCAGGTGAGGGCGAGCGAGACGAAGCCCCGGTGCCAGCCCAGCGCCTCGGCCGCCAGCAGCACCCCGTAGGCCGGGAGCGCCGGCGCGAAGCCCCGCACGTAGGACTCCCAGACGTGCTGGCGGAAGGGGATCTCGAGGTGGTCGCAGACGTACCAGGGCATCACCACGAGGCCCGCGATGGCCGCCGGGAGGAAGGTGGCGAAGGCGACGCCCTGCACCCCCCAGGTGCGCACGAGGATGACGGAGAGGAGGAGGTTGGCGGCGGCCTCCATCATCGCGATGCGCGCCGGGACGCGCAGCTCGCCGAGCCCTTCGAAGAGCGGCCGCGCGAGCCCCCTGCCCGCCATCTGCATGAGGAAGGCGAGGGAGAGCCACACCATGCACGGCGCGGCCTCGGCGACGACGCGCGCGGCGTCGGCGGCGTTGGAGTTGTGCGAGAGCCAGAGCGTGAGCACGTGGCGGCCCCAGAGCGTCTGGACGAGCGCGATGGGCCCCGCGAGCGTGATGATCGCCTTGCTGCCCGTGCGCCAGAACGCGCGGACCCGCTCGGTGCGGCCCTGCGCGGCGGCGGCGGCGAAGCCCGGCATGAGCACCCCGGCGGCCCGGTCGATGGCCTCGCGGGCGAAGTCCACCAGGCGGAGGGCGAAGGCGTAGGGGCCCGTCGCGCTCGCCCCGCGCGCCTGCCCGATCACCAGGCTGTCGGTGTAGTTGATCACCCGGTCGGACATCGTGAACACGAACGACTGGATGCTGAAGGTGAAGAGCGACGCGACGCGGTCGGGGCGGTTGAGGGCGGGCGTCACCCGGAGCGCCGGCATCACGCGGTGGGCGTAGTAGTAGTACGCCGCCTGCTCGGTGAGCGAGGTGAGCACCGCGACGACGCCGAGCGCGAGGATCGAGCGCCACAGCGACACCGCCACCAGCACCGCCACCGTGCGGAAGGCCAGCGCGATGAGCCGGATGCCGTTGACCATGTCGTAGCGCTCGAGGCCCATGAGCACGCCGCCGAAGACGCTCCCCACGAAGTCGACGAGCACGGCGACGCCCGTGAGCACGAGCCGCAGCCGCGACTCCGTCACGAGCGCGGGCGGGATGTCGAAGATCCACGGGAGCGGCCAGGCCAGCGCGGCGGCGGCGAGGACGCACACGGCCCCGATGCGGAGGTACACCATGAAGACGGTGGAGACCGTCTCGTTGAGGTTGGTCTGCTCGTCGCGCGCGTGGCAGGCGGCGACGTGGCGCACCACCGCGGCGCCGAAGCCGAAGTAGAGGATGGTGGAGTAGCCGCCGAGGTCGCCGATGAGGTTGTTGAGCCCGTAGCCGTCCTTGCCGAGCCGGTCGAGGAGGAACGGCGGCATCACGATGCCGAGCGCGGCCGTGATGACGTGGGCGCCCCACTGCGAGATGACGTTGCGGACGATCTGACGGGCTTGCATGGCGGCGCTTCGCGGCGGCCCTCAGGTGGCTCGGGCGGGCTTCGCCGCGCCGCGCAGGCGCGACCGGAGCCGCAGGAAGGGGGACTCCACGCCGTAGTGGAGCAGCAGCGCGGCCCCGACGGCGAGCGCGACGTTGAGCGGGAAGGAGGCGACCGTCGCCTCGGACGAGCGGTTGAGGAAGAGCTGCTGCGTCAGGTAGAGCGCGTAGCTGAGCGTGCCGACGAAGACCAGCGGGCGCGTGTTGAGCAGGCGCCCCACGGCGTCGTCAGGGACGCGCACGCTGCGGTCGACGATGAGGGCGAGGCTGAGGTTGAGCACCGTCTGCCCGAGCGGGTAGTCGAGGCTCGGCCGCTCGGCGAGGAGGAGCGACGCGGCGCAGAAGAGCGGCGCCAGGAGGAAGAGCGGCGAGCGCAAGAAGCGCTGGTAGGCGGCGGAGGCGTCGAGGCGCTCGCGGGCGAGGGTGAGCAGGCAGCCCGCGGCGAGCGCGTCGGCCACGGTGGGGAAGCTCTCGCCGATGCCCGCCCGCTGCGAGGGGACGAAGAGGTGCAGGAGCACCCGGGCGAGCGGCGCGAGGGCGAGCGCCGCGAGGGCCACGCGGAGCGCGCGCCGGCGGCCCGCGTAGAGCATCGCCGCGGGCCACAGGAGGTAGAACTGCTCCTCCACCGAGAGCGACCAGGTGTGCCCGACGTACCACGAGCGCGCGAAGTGGAAGTTGGTGGTGAAGGTGACCGCGTGGAGGAGGTCGCCGTCGTGCAGGGCGATGCGGCCCGCCGCGGCGAGGCCCGCGATCAACGCGAGCAGCGCGAGGTACGCGGGGAGGATGCGGAAGGCGCGGCGCTCGTAGAAGCCGCGGATCGAGAGCGTCCCGGTGCGCTCGAACTCCGTGCAGAGCAGGTGCGTGATGAGGTAGCCCGAGATGACGAAGAACACCCGCACCCCGAGGCTCCCCACGTGGTCGAGGGGGGTGCCGCGGCGCCCGAGCAGCGCCGGGAAGCCGCGCGTGCCCATCGCGTGCGCGTACATCAGCAGCACGATGGAGACGGCGCGAAGGCCGTCGAGCGACGGGATCCGGGGAGGCACGGCGGCGGACTCTACACGAGGGGGAGAGCAACGGAGGATGAAGAGTCGCATGACCCCTGTCCGAGGTGTGAGCCCGGCGCCCAGGTGTTGCGCGATCACCACACGGGGCGACGTGGACGCCGCGCCCGACGTGCGGCATTTCGCGGCGGGACGCGTCACGGCGTTGGGGGCACGCGTCCTGCACCACGAAGCACGATGCTTCGACCTGCCCTCACAACCGGTGCGGTGGTGTTGCTTGGCGTGAGCGCGCTCGGTGAGACGGCGGCGGCTGATGGGAGCATCGGGCGCGGCACCGTCGGTCTCTTCGGCGGCGGCGGCACCGTGAGCGGGGGTGGGTACAACGCGCGCATCGCGCCGTGGGGGCACCACTACGACACGGCGCGGTACGTGGGGGCGAGCGGCGGGGCGTTCGTGACCCGGTGGTTGCTGGTGGGCGGCCGCGTGGCGTGGACGTACGCCGATGGTGGCGAGGCCCGGTCGGACGGCGCCTCCCTCACGCTCTCGATGCTCGACCTCGGCGCGCTCGTGCGCATCGGGTTTCGTGAGGTGGACGGCTCGACGCGGTGGTTCTTCGGCGCGCAGGGCGAGGTCGGGGGCGCGTACGCGTGGTCGACGCTGCGCGACCAGCGCCAGGGAAGGGTGATCCCGCGCGTCGGGGCGGGGCTGTTTCTCCAGTTGTTTCTCGGGCGCGTCGGGGGCGGCATCAGCATCGTGCAGCGCATCGCGCCGTGGGAGGACGCGGGCCGCCAGGGCGTCACCCTCGACCTGGGCGGGACGGAGTTTACTGGGAGCCTGGAGGTGCGGCTGTGAGCGTGCGGCGTGCGATGGTGGCGGTGGGGTGGACGCTCGCCGCGAGCGCGGCCCTGAGCGCGTGTTGCGACTCCCCCTGGAACCCCAGGCCAGAGCCCCGCGCGCGGTGGAACTTCGAAACCCCCTGCACCGGCGGCGCGTCGTGCGACTTCGTCGCGGAGCAGGGATCGGCCGACGTGACGTCGGGCTTTCACCCGGGCGAGCGCATCCTCCTCCTGGCGCCCAACTCGACGGCTGCGGCGAGGCTCGACTGGGGGGAGCCCGCGCGCGCCTACCCGGTGACGTTTTCGCTGCTCGCGCGGTGCGACGCGAACACATTGCTCGTCGCGACCTTCGAAGTCGGCGCCGCCCCCGCCGCGGTGATGGGCGAGCGGGACACCTCCGTGCGCGCGCCGATCGAAGCCAGCGAGACCTGGCGCGGCGCCACCGGCGAGTTCATGAGCAGCTTCGCGGGTCGGGCCGCGCGCTTCCGGTTGACGACGGTGGGGCCCGGGGTGTGTCAGGTCGACTCAATCCAACTGTTCGACCGCTACGGCATCGCCCCGAACGGGTGCTAGGTCCCCGACGGCCCTTGACGCGCTCGCCGCTTGACGCCGCCGCGCTCCCTCCGCTCTCCTCCGTCTCTCCCATGCGCGGCCCCACCCTTCGGCTCATCTGCGTCAACGACGTCTACCTCCTCGACCAGCTCCCGCGGCTGCGCACCCTCGTGCGCCACCACGCCACCATCGACCCCGCCGACCTCCTGCTCGTCACGCTGGCGGGCGACTTCCTCGCGCCGAGCCTCCTCTCCAGCCTCGACCGCGGCGCCGCGATGGTCGACTGCCTCGACGCCGTCCCCGTCACCCACGTCACCTTCGGCAACCACGAGGACGACGTCCCCTTCGAAGCGCTCCAGCAGCGCGCCCGGGAGTTTCGGGGCGTGTGGCTCAACACCAACCTCCGCGACTTCCCCGTTCCGCTCCCCGCGCACCAGCGCCTCGCGCTCACCGCGCCGGGCGGCCGGACGGTGCACGTCGGGCTCGTCGGGGTGGTGTCCGCCGACCCCTCGCTGTACCGCCCGCACCCCTTCGGCGGGCTGTCGATCGCGCCCGCCAACGTGAGCGCGGTGGCCGAGGCGCAGCGCCTCCTCGCCGACGGGGTGAGCTGCGTCCTCGCCCTCACGCACCAATCCATCGCCGACGACCGCGCGCTCGCCGCGCAGACCGACGTTCGCTTCCCGCTGATCGTCGGCGGCCACGACCACGAGGCCCACCTGGAGGTGGCGCACGGCGCCCACATCGTGAAGGCCGGGATGGACGCCACCCACGCCGCCGTTGTCGACCTCGCGTGGCCCGACGAGCCGCCGCCCGCGGGCGAGCCCGACCTCCCCGCGGTGACCGTTCGCCTCGAAGACGTGCGCACCTACGAAGACGACCCGTGCCTCCGCGCCCGCGTCGATCACCACCTGGAGAAGGTGCGCGCGCTCAAGGCGGCGACGCTGATGCGTCTCGGAGCTGGGGAGCTTCTCTCGTCGGTGGGGACGCGCTGGCAGCAGACCTCCTTCGGCGCGATGGTGTGCTCCCGCGTGCGCGACGCGCTCGGCGCCGACCTGTGCTTCCTCAATGGCGGCGGCATCCGGGCGCAGCGCGAGCACTCCGGGGCCTTCACCTACGGCGACCTGGAGGCCGAGCTCCCCTTCGCCAACGAGGTGGTGGTGGTCGCCATGCCGGGGCGGGTGGTTCGCGCCGCCGTGGCCGAGTCCCGCGCCCGCGCCCCCACAGCCTGGGCGGCGTATCTCCAGGTGGACGACGGGGTCACCGTCGATGCGACCGGGGTGGTGACCGCCGTCCAGGGGGCTCCCTTCGAGCCGGAGCGGGTGTACAGCGTCGCCACGGTACGCCTCCTGCTCGCGGGGCTCGACGGGCTCGACGCGCTCCGTACGTTTGCGCACGAGCACCCCGAGCGCGTCCCGCCCACCGACAGCGGCCGCGAGCTCAAGACCATCCTGGTGGAGACCTTCGCCCTCGGCCTCTGGCGCTCGCTCGGCGCGTTCGAAGCGATCGACGCCGATGGCGACGGGCGGGTGTCGCCCGACGACCTGCGCGCGGCCATCGCCCGACGCGACCCGGAGGGGGCGTCGGCGCTGCTGGTGGAGGGGCTGTTTCGCGCGCTCGACGCCGACGGCGACGCGCACATCTCCCGCGAGGAGGACCAACGTCGGCGCTGAAACCGGGGGCGTCGGGCGACTGTTGCCAGAATTTTGCGTGGGTCGACACGCACCGTGTACACGCCAAGGCCATGGGTCGCTCTCGCGTGTCGACGACGTTCAAGCCGCACTTCCGCCCGGAGGGTCACTTCGACCGCGCGGCGGCGCACAAGCCCATCCTGGTGCTCGACGGGGTGATGAAGGTGTACCGCGCCGACGCCCCGGTGCTGCGCAACGTCGACCTCACCGTGGAGCGCGGCGAGTTCGTCTTCGTGACGGGGCCGTCGGGGGCGGGCAAGAGCACCCTGCTCAAGCTCATCTACCGGGCGGAGACCGTCGACGAGGGCCGCATCCTCTTCTGCGGCCGTGACATCGCGCGGCTCACCGACGAGAGCGTCCCCCACCTGCGACGCAACATCGGCGTGGTCTATCAAGACTTCCGCCTCGTGCCGTACTGGTCGGTCTTCCAGAACGTCGCCGTCGCCCTGGAGGTGATGGGGCTGCCGTCGCGGGTCATCCGCTCGCGGGTGGCGCTCTCGCTGGAGCGGGTGGGCCTCGACGGCCGCGGCGAAGACCTCGTGAGCGTGCTCTCGGGCGGCGAGCAGCAGCGCGTGGCGGTGGCCCGCGCGATCGTCAACGAGCCGGCCATCGTGCTGGCCGACGAGCCCACGGGCAACCTCGACCCGGTGCTCGCGCTCGACATCCTCGGGCTCTTCGAAGAGATCCACGAGGCCGGCACCACGGTGCTCTTCGCCACCCACGACCGCACGCTCCTCGAGACCTCGCCCCACCGGCTCATCGTCATCGACGACGGCCGCTGCATCGAGGCCCGCGAAGGGCTCCAAGACCTCGGCGGCGTGATGGACGCGACCAGCGCCGCCGCCAGCATGCACTGACCGAAGGAGAACCCCAGCGATGCTTTCCCGCGCGCTCCGTGGCGTACGCCAGCAGATCGGCACCCAGCTCCTCTCCACCCTCACCGTGGCGCTCGCCCTCTTCTGCATGGGCGCCGCCCTCCTCGGCCTCGAGAACGCCGGCGCCATGGTGCGCCGCTGGGGCGCCCCTGTGCGGGTGACGGTGTTTCTCGCGGAGGGGGCGACGGCGGAGCAGGCCGAGGCGCTTCGCAGCGCGCTGGCGGGGCTTCCCGAGGTGGCCGAGGCCCGCTACGTGTCGTCCGCCGAGGCCCGGGCGGCGCTCGGTCAGGGCGACGACCGCACCGTCTCCAACGCGCCCGTCGAGCTCTTTCCCGCGAGCGTCGAGCTGCGGCTCGTCCCCTCGGCCGTCACCGCCGCGCGCGTCGCGTCCGTGGCCGACCGCGTCCGCCGCCTCCCGATGGTGGCCGACGTGGAGACCTACCGCGGCTTCACCGACCGCCTCCGCGGGCTCCTCTCGGGGGGCCGCGCCGCCGCGGTGGTGATGTCCCTCGGCGTGTTGCTGTGCGTCCTCGCGGTGGTGAGCAACA
>JBILLV010000670.1:0-2548 GCA_044375895.1 Polyangiales bacterium
ACACCATCCGCATGTCGCTCGCCGCCCGCACCCGCGAGATCGAGGTGCTCCGCCTGGTCGGCGCGACGCCGTCGTACGTGCGCGGCCCGTTCCTGCTCGAAGGAGCGATCCTCGGCGGCGGCGGCGCGGTGGTGGCGCTCGCGACGCTGGCGCTGCTCTTCTTCCTCACGCGGGCGCACTTCGAGGCGTCGCTCGGGACGGCGCTCGGGCTGCACCCCGTGTTTCTCTCGTGGTCGGTGCTCGGGGCCTTCCTCGTCGGGGGCTGCGCGCTCGGCGCGATGGGCTCCGCCGCCGCCCTCCGCCGTGGCCTCGCGGCCTGAACCGGGAGCCCCCCACCCATGAAGCGCTCGCTCCTCCCCTACGCCGCCGTCCTCGCCGCTCTGTCCGTGGTGCCCGCGGTCTCCATCGCGCAGATCGTCGCGGCGGCCACGGGCGACGCCCGCGACCTCGCCGCCCTCACCGCGGAGGTCGCGCAGCTCACCGCGCAGTCACAGCAGCTCGAGGGCGAGGCCGCCACGCTCGGCCCGCGCCGCGACGAGCTCCGCGCCCGCGCCCGGCAGCAGGCCCGCGCGCTCTATCACCTCACGCAGGGGACGGCCTTCGCCGCGCAGGGCGGGCCCGAGATGCTCCTCGACCACGCCGCCCGCGCCGAGCGGGTGCGCCGCATCTTCCGCTGCACGCTGCGCGAGCTCGATCACTCAGGACGCCGCGCCGAGGCCCTCGACGCCGACCGGGCGCGCGTCGCCCGCTCGCTCGACGCCGCCCGCGCCCAGAAGGCCCAGATCGAGGTGCAGCAGCGGGCGATGGTCGCCGCCGCGCCCGCGCCCACCGCGGGGCCGAGCGTCACGGTGTACGGCGGTGCCCCGAGCGCCGCGCTCATCACGGACGGCTTCGGCGCGAGCGCGGGGCGGCTGCTCTTCCCCGTCCCCGGCCGGGCCGAGGCGCGGCGGGCGTGGCGGGAGGGGGCCGACGGGCCGGGGGTGGAGATCCGCTGCGCCGCCGGGACGGCCGTCCGCGCGGTGTACCCGGGCCGCGTGGCCTTCGCCGACCGCTACGGGGCCTACGGCGAGATCGTGATCGTCGACCACGGCGACCACTACTACACCGTGAGCGCGGGCCTCGGGCGCGTCCTCGTCGCCGTCGGCCAGGAGCTCCCGCAGGGAGCGCCCCTCGGCGTGGTGGGGGACGACGGCCACGGTCCGAGCGTGTTCTTCGAAGTGCGCCGGGGAAACGAGACCGTCGACCCCGTCCCCTGGCTCGGACTTTAATCGCCGCACGATTTCGCCGACGAGAACGTCGGTCGCTTCGTTGACTTCCCTATTGCCTTGTGTAATCTCACGGCGCTCTTCGCGTTCGGGTCTGTTTTCCTCCCTGCATCGCTCTGCGGTTGCTCGCCGGACTATCTGCTCAACACGAGGTGCCCCGCGGCACTCCCCGCGCGGCAACAACCGAAGGCGCCGCTGCCTGGCAGCAGCGTCTGTCACACCAGGACGCGCTCCGGCGCGTCGGCGAGAAGGTCGAATCATCATGGGATCCAGGCTCTACGTCGGCAACCTCAACTTCAACACCTCCGAAGACCAGCTCCGTGGCCTCGTCGAGTCCAACGGCGGCCAGGTGGTCAGCATCCACATGGTCACCGACCGTGAGACTGGCCGCCCGCGTGGTTTCGCGTTCGTCGAGGTCGCCAACGCCCAGCAGGCGGGCGACGTGATCGGCGCGCTCCACGGCAAGAGCGTCGATGGTCGTACCCTCACCGTCAACGAAGCGCGTGAGCGCGAGGGTGGCGGCGGTGGTGGCGGCGGCGGCGGCGGCGGTGGCCGCGGCGGTCGCGGTGGTGGCGGCGGCGGCGGCGGTGGCCGCGGCCGTTACTAGTCTCCACCCCGGGTCAGCACCCCTCCACGGGTAGCGACCTGATGCGCCGCGCACACTCCCTCCTCCGCGCGGCGCTCCTTCCCCCTCTCCTCTCCACACTCCTTCTCCCGCAATGCGTCGCCAGCGCGCCGCAGGTTCGTCGCACCCATCCGTCGTCACGGGCCGCGCACGTCGCCTTCGAGCGCGTGACGTCCCGCGCCGAGCGCTGCTTGCGGGCGGGCGATCGGATCACCGTCGACGGCTTCTTCGACGGGCCGACGGGGCGCTATCGCGTGGAGCGCATCGGAGCCTCCGACCCCTCTACCCCGGACGTCGTGCGCCAGTGCGTCGCGTTGCAGCTCGAAGCCGCGCGGGTGAGCCCCTTCGGCGCTGCTCGCCACGACGCCCGCTGGACGGTGGCCGACACCATCTCGCCCGTGGTGCGCGCGATGATCGCCGCCGACGCGAGCGTCCCCGACGCCCCGGAGCCCGAGGGGGAGATCGACGCCCCCGCGGTCACGCGGACGATGCGCGCCCACGTCGCGGAGTTTCAACGGTGCTACGAGGTCGCGCTGGCGGGCGATCCGGCGCTGCGCGGGTACGTCGAGCTGCGCTTCACCATCACGGTGGACGGGCGGATGACGACGGCCGTCGCGCAGCCCTCCAACGAGGGGCTGCGCGCGGGGAGCGACTGCAT
>JBILLV010000039.1:0-43469 GCA_044375895.1 Polyangiales bacterium
TGCGCGGGGTGGCGTGGCCGCGGGCGCAGGAGGGATCGGTGGACTTCGCGTTCCCTTTTATCTTCGCGCCCTCGGAGGCCGCGGCTAGAGGCTCGACGGCGTCACCGTGAGGGTGTAGTTGCCGCGCGAGCCGGAGCCGAAGCCGCCCACGAAGACGTAGTAATCGCCCGGGGTGAGGGTGACGTCGAAGGCCGAGGCGACGCCGATCGCGTCGTCGTTGCACGCGCCGGGGACGTTGGTGCCCGGGCACATCGGCCCGCTCGTCAGCCACATCAGCGTGTCGAACGACGACCCGTCGGTGGAGAAGCTCACGCGCTGCATCCGATCGACCCGGTAGCGGAAGACGACGTCTTCGGAGGTCGAGCCGGGCGAGCACGGGGCGGTGTAGTCGCGGCGCGCGGTCGCGGTGGTCCCCGTGAAGACGCCGCCGCCGGAGGGGATGGCCGCCGCGGTGTCGCAGGTGTCGTTGCCCGTCACCGCCATCGCCGTCACGGGCGCGGTCGCGTCGAGCGTGAGGGTGTAGTCCCCGCCGCGCGTCCCCTTGAACACGATGAAGTACGTGCCCGGGTCGAGGCCCCGCACCGTGAGCCGGCCCGGCGAGCCGAAGCGGCAGGTGCGCTCGGCGGTGCGGACGCCGCACATCGTCTGGAGCGCCACGTAGTAGAACTCCGACGCGCCGCCCGTCACGACGATGTTCACGTCGCGCACCTGGGTGAGGGTGAAGCGGTAGACGACGTCGCGGTTGCCCGTCCCCGAGCAGGAGAGCTGGTAGTCGGCCTCCATCGTGGCGAGCGTCCCCATGACGGGCATCCCCGGGGTCACTGTCAGCGGGTTGGCGCAGGTGTCACCCGCAGGCGGCGGCGACGGCGGGTTCACCATCACGTCGAGCTGGAAGGGGTTGAGCGTGCGGCCCGACACGATGATGAAGTACGTCCCGGGCATCAGCTCGCGCGCCGTCCACGCGGCGGGCGCGGCGAAGTCGCAGCGGAGCGTCATCGGGTTGGCGACGCAGCGGTCGACCAGGGCGAGGGCGACGGAGCTCGACGGGGTGGTGGTGACCCGCGCCACCACGTTGGCCCGCTCGGTGAGGGTGAGTGAGTACACGAGGTCGGGCTGGAGGCCGCCGCACTGGGTGCTCACGTTCGACTGAACGTCCACCAGGTCGCCGCGGAAGGTGCCGCCCGTCGGCGGGATCACCGTCGGCGTCGCGCAGGTGTCGTTGGTCGGCGCGGGGGTGGCCGCGCCCAGCTCCACGTTGAGCTCGAACTCCGCCGACACGGCCGTCGACGAGCTCGTGCCGAGGAGCACATAGTAGTCCCCCGCGGGGAGCGCGCGCTTGCGGATGACGGTGGGGAAGCCCAGCGTGCAGTCGCGGATGTCCATCGGGTTGGTGGACGTGCCGCACATGTTGGCCATGAGCTGGACGTAGATGGCTCCGCCCGCGCTCGACGCCGTCAGGGTGACGTCGCGCGCCTCGGTGAGCCGCAGCCGCGCCACCACATCGCGCATCAGCACGCCGCCCGCGCACCGGAACATGTAGTTGCCCATGGTGCCGGTGGTCTGGAAGGTGAAGCGCCCGCCGGCCGACACGTCGCGCGGGTCGTCGCAGGTGTCGTGGGGGGGCCGCGAGCAGCCGCCCATCTCCGCGGTGTCCGTCTGCCCGTTGCAGTTGTTGTCCACCATGTCGCCGCAGAGCTCGGGGAGCCGCGAGTTGATGCGGGGGTTGGAGTCGTCGCAGTCGCCGCCGATCCAGCAGCCGCCGCCGCCGTCCGGCCCGGCGTCGGTCACCCCGCCGTCGCCGCACTCGGCGGCGCGGCAGCGGATGTCGGGGTCGCCGTCGCGGTCGAAATCGCGGGGCGAGTGGACGCAGCGCTTGGTCTCCTCGTCGCAGCGGTCGATGGTGCAGGTGTAGTTGTCGTTGCAGGCCACGGGGATGCCGCGCACGCAGCCGCGGCGCACGTCGCACGACTCCACGCCGTTGCAGTACACCCCGTCGTCGCAGGCCATGGTGTCGGGCGCGCTCACGCAGCGGCCCTCGGCGGAGCAGAAGTCCATCGTGCACGGGATCCCGTCGTCGCACTGCGAGCTGCGGGTGCACACGCGGCCCTGGGCGTCGCGCATCTCGACGTCGCGCGGGCGCTCGACGTCCGGGAGGTCGGCGACGGCGTCCATCGTGCCCGCCTCGGCGAACATCGGCGGCGCCTCGTCGCTGCAAGCGCTGGCGAGCGCCGCGAGGAGGAGGCACGACAGGGCCGCGAGGCGGCGCGTGGGCTGCTGCATAAAAGAAGTCTCCATTCCCGTCACAACGGCGGAGTATAGGCCCGGAGTCGCCCGCAAAGAAACAACGTCCCCGCGGGAGAAGTGGTCTCCGCGCTATCCTCGCTCGCCGATGTCGCCGCGCGTCGCCTCCTATGAGCTTCGAGTCCACCGCGGCTCGACCGACCGCCCCGTGGGGGCCGCGCGGGCTTCGACCTGGCAGCGCGACGGGGTCCTGCTCACCCTCACCGACGACGCGGGCACCTCCGGGCAGGGCGAGGGGGCGCCGCTCGCGGGCTTCTCCGTGGAGAGCCTCGATGACGTGGTCACCGCGCTGGAGGCGCTGCGCGGGCTCTTCGTCGGCAAGGTGCTCCGCGACCCGCGGCGGTACCTCCTCTCCGAGCGGGTCCGCGCGCTCCCCGGCGCCGCCCGCTTCGCGCTGGAGACCGCCGTCTTCGACCTCGCCGCGCGGCGCGCCGGTGTGCCGCTGCGACGTCTGCTGTCACCGGTCGCGCGCGATGTGGTCGCCGCGTCGGCCTACGTCGGCGCGGCCCTCCACGCGGGCACAACAGACGCCGCCCTGGAGGCCGTGCGGCAGGGCTTCGGTGCGGTGAAGGTGAAGCTGACCGGTCTGCCCGGCCTCTACGACCGCGAGCTCGTCGCGCTCCGGGCACTTCGGGAAGCGCTCCCTAGGGAGGTTCTGCTGCGGCTCGATGTCAACGGCGCGTGGTCGGCGGCGGAGGCACCCGCGGCCCTCGCGCGCCTGCGGGGATTGCGCGTCGAGCTCGTCGAGCAGCCCACGGCCGTCGGGTCGCTCCACGTGCTCGGGCGTTGCGCGGTGCCCTGGGCCATCGACGAGTCGCTCGCCGACACGGGCGACACGGCGGCGGCGCTCCGACGGGGCGGTGGGTGCGTGGCGGCGGTGATCAAGCCTGCCGTGCACGGGCTCCTCGGCGGGGCTGCCATCGCGGCGCGGGCGCGGGTGGCGGGCAAGGGCGTGGCGGTGACCCACTTCTTCGACGGCCCCATCGGAACCGCCGCCGCGTGCGAGCTTGCCCTCGCCGTCGGGGACGATCGCTTCCCAGCCGGGCTCGCGCCGCACGGGGGCCTCGCGGCGTGGCCACCGACCGAGCTCGCCCAGCTCGCGACGCCCGGCCTCGTGCGAGGCACCGAGCGCCCCGGACACGGCGTCACGCGCCTCGAAGCCGCAAGCCCGTGAGCTCCACCGCGCGGAGCGTGCCGGTCACCGCCCGCGGGCTGAAGCCGCAGAAGGTGACGCGCCCTTCGGTGAGTTGACCGACGCGGAGGCGCGCGACGTCGAGGCGCCGCTCCCCGACGGCGATCGCGTCGAGGCCGGCGTCGAGGTCGGCGAGGTCGATGGAGAGCGTCGTGTCGGTGGGCGTGCGGGCGTCGTGCAGGAGCGAGCCCGTGACGCACAGCCGACCGAGCGCCACGACCCCATCGGCGCCGAGCCGCAGCGTGCCGCCTGCGAGGGGGAGCGTGGAGGCGCCGTCGACTCCGCCCTCGATCCGCAGGCCCTGCACCTCGATGCGGCGCAGGGCGACGGCGGACTCGCTCTCCTTCTCCTTCTCCTTGTCGCTGCGCGGCGACGGGGGACGCACCGTCATCGTCGGCTGCGCGAAGGTGCGCAGGCGAACGCGGTTCTGTCGGGCGAGGCGGAGGCCCTCCGCGTCGAGCGGCCACAGGAGCAGCTCGCGCTTCACCACCACCGCGTCGAGCTCCAGCATCAGCCCCTCAGGCACCACTTCGAAGTCGAGGATGGCGTCTTCGAGGCGCGAGAGGCCGCGCTCGAGCTGCTTGAAATCCAGCGCGCCGTCGTCGATGGCGAGGCGCAGGCGGTGGGTGGCCACGCGCCCGGCGATCACCGGGAGCTTCACGTCCACGACGATGTCGGCCTCGATGCGCGCGTCGACGTGGTCGAGCAGCGGGAGGTCGAGGCCGAGGGTGCGGCGCGTCCCCAGCGCGGGCTCGTCGGGCGCTTCGGGCGAGGCCGTCCCCTCGCCGAGGCCTTCGATCGCGAAGGAGAGCTCGTCGGCCGCGAGCCGGTCGAAGGACACGCCGTCGGGGGCGTAGCGCAGCGACCCGAGGTGGAGCGACGGCGAGCGCAGGCGGCGACGCCCGCTGGAGAGCGCCACGTCGGTGAGCGTCACCGCGTCGGCTGCGAGCGTCAGGCCCGCCTCGTCGCGCGTCACGCGGAGGCCCGTGAAGGTCGCCCCCACGGCTTTTACCTCGGTGTCGCCGGTGGTGAGCGTGAGGTCGCGGACCACGAGATCGGCGAGCGTGAGCGCCGTCGTCCCGCCCCCGAGGCGCGCCACCAACGCACGGACGTCGAGCGATTCGACGCGCGCGTGGAGAGGCTCCTGCGCGAGGGAGGTGGTGCGGGCGCCGAGCGTGTCGGCGGTCACCGCCCAGACGTCCGCCGCCGCGTCGTGGCGAGCGACGAGCGCCGTGAACGACAGGGCCCCGTAGAGTTCGAGGCCCGCGCGGTGGAGGCGGGTGACGGGGGCGTCGAGCGACGCGCAGCGGGCTTCGCCGGTGACCGCGGGCGGTTGATCGTCGCGGCGTATGTCGAGGTCGATGCTGGTGGCGCCGAGCGAAGCGGGGCCTGCGAGGTGGAAGGAGCCACCGTCGAGCACCCAGGCCACCTCGCCGACGATCGCGTCGGCCTCCACCGGGTCGAGGGAGAAGCGCGTCGCGTCGTGGTCGTAGAGCCCGCGGAGGCGCTTCGTGTCGTGGAGCGCGATCACGTGCTCCCCGCGGTTGTCGTCGAGCGGGAGGCGGAGCGTGAAGTTGCGACCGTCGAGGCCGTCGAGCGTGATCTTCATGGGGCCCGCGCGGCTATTCGCAGGCGCCGGGCGCGGCGGGGTTGGGGCGCGCGCAGCGGCCGCTCGCGCAGCCCTCGGCGCGGCTGCACGGAGCGCCCGCGGCCCCCTTCGCGCGGCAGGTGCCGACGACGTGGGTCTTGTCGCCGAAGAGGCCCCAGGTGTGGCGCCGGGCGTAGCCCTGGTCGCCCGCGGGCTCGCCGGGGTCGCAGAAGGACGCGGCGCCGCACGCGGTGGGCGCCTCCGCGTAGTTGCAGTCGGCGCCGTCGGCCTGGCGGGGAGCGATGGCCGATCCGCACGCCGACGCGGCGAGCATCACGACGAGGAGCCACGGGGTGTGTCGCATGGAGCGCAGATATCACGGAAGTCGGCGCGCGCGAAACCGTCGCCCGGCGGGGAGTGCCGCGCGGTATGCTCGGCTCGCTGTCCATGCGCGCCTGCGTCGCCTTCACCGCCGCCCTCTCCGCGCTCGCGTCGTGCGTGGAGGCGCCCGTGCGGGACGACGCCGCGATCGATCGGGTCGCCGTCGAGGAGCCCGCACCCGATGGGGTGGCGGACGTGGCGCTCTCCGACATCGCGCCCGACCTCCTGCGCCCCGACGTCGCGCCCGATGCCCCCATGGACGTCGTCCGCGACGCGGCGCCGCGCGATGTCGCTCCGCTCGACGTCGCGCCCGATGCCCCGCGCGTCGTTCGCGCGACCAACCCCGTGCTCGGCGAGGATCACCCCGACCCCCACGTCGTCCGCACCTCCGACGGGGCGGGCCTCGTGTACTACCTCTACGCGACGGCGGGGGCGGGCGACTTCGTCCCCTGGGAGTCGCGCGACCTCGTGCGCTGGACGCGCCGGCCGCAGGGGCTCTTTCGTCGCGCGGTGGCGTCGCCGGGAGCCTCGCTGGAGATCAACGGCGCGCACTTCTGCCACCTCTGGGCCCCCGATGTCGTCGAGGTGCGACCGGGCGTGTGGATGCTCTCGTTCAGCGCGGTGCGACACCGCACGGCGCAGCGTCCGTGCCCGCCGTACCGCGAAGACGGCGGGGTGTATTTCGCGTCGTCGTCGTCGCCCCTCGGGCCCTTCGCCGTGGCCGATCGCCCGTGGGAGCCGCTCCCCGCGGGCGGGCACGTCACCAACTGCGGGGCGCCCACGCGCGACCAGATCCCGCGCTCGGTTCCGTACGCGTCCCAGGACTGTCAGGGCGGGTACTGCCACCAGGTGATTCGCCTCGACTCGGCGGCGTTTCGTGACCCGGCGACGGGGCGCTGGTGGCTCGGGTACAGCTGGTACACCAACACCCCGCCGCGCGTGCCATGGGAGCAGACGCACTACGGCCAGCACGCGAGCCTCGTGGAGCTCGATGGCAGTGACCCCTTCACGGTCCGCTGCACGACGGCGGTGGCGCAGGTGCACGTCGGCGATCCCCACGACGGCGCGACGCTCGGGCGGCTGCGGTCGTCGTGCGGGCGGTGCGGGGAGATGCTGTCGTTCACGCGGGCGCGGGACGGCGCAGAGTTTCGTCGCGAGGGCTACGTCTTCGGCGTCAACGAGGGGACGGCGATGTTTCGGCGCGGGCGCTACGTCTACGCGCTGATGTCGGGCGCGGTGTGGGACTCCGCGTACTACAGCGTGTGGTACGCGGCGGCGCCGACGCCCGAAGCGCTCGCGTGGGACTCGCCGACGCGCTTCGTGGGGCGCTTCCTCGTGCCGGGGCGCGGGCAGTCGTTCGGGCACGGGACGCCCGTCCTCGGGCCGGACGGGCGGAGCTGGTACTACGTGCACCACCGGCTCCAGGCCGACCGCTGCCGCACCACCGGCGGCTGCGCGCGCGACGTGTGGCTGAGCCCGATGGCCTTCGAAGATCGGGGGGATGGGCGAGGGGACGCGTGGATCCAGACGCGCTTTCCGGCGGAGGATCCGGGCGCGAGTGTGACGCTGCCGTAGCGGCGCTCGACGACGCCCTCTAGTCGCTCACGGCATCGCGACGCGCACCGGGGTGGCCTGCCAGATCTCGCCCGCGTACTCGCGGATCGTGCGGTCGGAGGAGAACCACCCCATGCCCGCGACGTTGCGCACCGCCATCGCGGCCCAGTGCGCGGGGTCGCGCCACGCCTCGGCGACGCGCGCGTGGGCGTCGGCGTAGGCGCGGTAGTCGGCGAGGACGAGGTAGGGGTCGTGCTGCAGCAGCCCGTCGACCAGCGGACGGAAGAGGCCCGGGTCGCCCACGGAGAAATGCCCGTCGGCGATGAGGTCGAGCACCTCGCGGAGCTCGGGGTCGGACTCGTAGAAGGCGCGCGGCTCGTAGCCCTGGCGGAGGCGCTCCTTCACCTCCTCGGCGGTGAGGCCGAAGAGGAAGAAGTTGTCGTGCCCGACGGCGTCGCGGATCTCGATGTTGGCGCCGTCGAGGGTGCCGATGGTGAGGGCGCCGTTCATCGAGAACTTCATGTTGCCCGTGCCCGAGGCCTCCTTGCCGGCGGTGGAGATCTGCTCGGACAGGTCGGCGGCGGGGATGATGCGCTCGGCCATCGACACGCAGTAGTTGGGCAGGAAGAACACCTTGAGCCACGGCACCTCGGGGTCGCTGTTGACCACCTCGGCGACGGCGTTGATGAAATGAATGATGAGCTTGGCCGTGGTGTACGCGGGCGCGGCCTTGCCGCCGATGAGGATGGCGCGCGGGGTGACGTCGGCCCGCGGGTCGCGCTTCGCGCGGAGGTAGAGGGCGACGGCGTGGAGGGCGTTGAGGAGCTGGCGCTTGTACTCGTGGATGCGCTTCACCTGCACGTCGAAGAGCCCGTCGGGCGGCACCGCCACGCCGAAGCGGTCGCGCATCCAGGCGGCGACGCCGGCCTTGTTGGCGCGCTTGATCGCCATGAAGCGCTCGCGGAAGGAGGCGTCGTCGGCGAGGGGTCGGAGGGCCGCGAGGCGGTCGAGGTCGGCGGGCCAGCCGGGGCCGATGGCCTCGTCGAGGAGGCCCGCGAGCCCGGGGTTGCACGAGAGCATCCAGCGGCGGGGCGTCACGCCGTTGGTCTTGTTGGTGAAGCGCTCGGGCCAGAGCTCGGCGAAGTCGTGGAGCACGTCGCGCTGGAGCAGCTCGGAGTGGAGCGCGGCGACGCCGTTGACCTTGTGCGACCCGACGACGGCGAGGTGGGCCATGCGCACGCGGCGCTCGTCGCCCTCCTCGATGAGCGACATGCGGGCGGTGCGCTGGTGGTCGTGGGGCCAGCGGTTCATCACCACGCGGAGGAAGCGCGCGTTGATCTCGTAGATGATCTGCAGGTGCCGCGGGAGGAGCGATTCGAAGAGCGCCACGGGCCAGCGCTCCAGGGCCTCGGCGAGGAGCGTGTGGTTGGTGTACGCGAGGGTGCGGGTGGTGATCGACCAGGCCTCGTCCCACGCGAGGTGGTGCTCGTCGATGAGGGCGCGCATCAGCTCGGCGACCGCGATGGCGGGGTGCGTGTCGTTGAGCTGGATGGCCACCTTGTCGGCGAACTCGGCGAAGGTGTCGTGCGACTTCTTGTAGCGGCGGATGATGTCGGCGATGGCGCACGCGACGAAGAAGTACTGCTGCTTGAGGCGGAGCTCGCGGCCGGCCCAGGTGGAGTCGCTGGGGTAGAGCACCTTGGAGATGGTCTCCGAGGCGTTCTTCTCCTCCACCGAGTGCATGTAGTCGCCGCGGTTGAAGTGGTCGAGGTCGAACTCCTCGCTCGCGCGGGCCTGCCAGAGGCGCAGGGTGTTGACGTTGCCCGTCCCGTAGCCCGCGATGGGCGTGTCGTAGGGCAGGCCGAGCACCTGCTTGTGGTCGACCCAGCGGACGCGCCAGCGCCCGTGGTCGTCGCGGTACTCCTCGGTGCGGCCGTAGAAGCGCACCGGGACCATGTACTCGGGCCGGCAGATCTCCCAGGGGCACCCGAAGCGCAGCCACTCGTCGGGGCGCTCGACCTGGCGGTTGTGCTCGATGCGCTGCTCGAAGATGCCAAACTCGTAGCGGATGCCGTAGCCGTACGCGGCGTAGCCGAGGGTGGCGAGCGAGTCGAGGAAGCACGCGGCCAGGCGCCCGAGGCCGCCGTTGCCGAGGCCCGCGTCGGGCTCCTGATCGAGGAGCAGGTCGAGGTCGACGCCGAGCTCGGCGAGCACCGCGCGCATCGAGTCGAGGAGCCCGGTGTTGATGAGGTTGTTGCGCAGCGCCCGCCCGAGGAGAAACTCTGCGGAGAGGTAGTACACGCGCTTGGCGTCGGCGCGGTTGTACTCCGCCTGCGTCTCGGCCCAGCGGTGCACCATGCGATCGCGCACGGCGAGGGCGAGGCCCATGTAGCGGTCCCACGCGGTGGCGTTCTGCGGGTTCTTCCCCTGGGAGAAGCGCACGTGGTCCTGGTAGGCCCGGCGCAGGGCCTCGGGCACCATGCTCGTGCGATCGTCCTCCACCACCACCTGCACGCTGTCGGTCGTCGTCGCGCTCACGTCACGTCTCCTCGCCAATGTCGCTCCCTTGTACCGCAGCCTCCGCCGCGCACGAAGCCCCAATCCTGCGCGGGGCGCTCACTTCGTGTATGAATGGGCCGCGCGCGGAGGCCGTCCATCACCTCCCGCGGAAGGAGCGGACACCCTTTGCAGACAGGCACACGCACCCAGGTCGCGCTCGTCACGCTGCTCTTCACGGGGGCGGCGCTCGCGCAGGGAGGCCTGCGCGTGGCGGGCAACCAGAGCCTCTCCGGCAGCCGCTCGCTGCGCCCGGGCTTCGTCACCCAGCCCGTCTGGCTGCGGCTCGCCGCCGAGCGCAACACCGACGTGGCCCCGCGGCGCCTCGGCCCCGCGTGCGTCGGCCTGGTGAACGTGCAGCCCGACTACATCGTGCGGACGACGGCGCGGCTCCCGCTGCTGCGCTTCCACGTGCGCTCGACGGGCGACACCACGCTGGTGGTCAACACCCCCGACGGCCGCTGGCGCTGCGACGACAACGGCGGCGGCGGTCAAAACCCCCTCATCGACGTGACCGACACCGAGGCCGGGCAGTACGACATCTGGGTGGGCCGAAGGGTGGCGGGCGCCCCCCTGGTCGCGACGCTCACGGTCACCGATCGCGCCGCCAGCCGCCCGTAGCGCGCCGCAGCGCGTCGTTGACACCCGCGCGGC
Organism: Polyangiales bacterium; assembly: GCA_044375895.1. Taxonomy (GTDB): domain Bacteria; phylum Myxococcota_A; class Polyangia; order Polyangiales; genus CAISKJ01. The sequence goes on from JBILLV010000039.1 coordinate 10,227, forward strand.
GCCCCGCGTACCGTCGCCGGGATACGCCCGTGAAAAACCGATCGATGCGATGCGCGCTCGCGCTGATTTCCGCGGCCCTCGCGCCCGCCGTGGCGTCCGCTCAGGGGCGTGACGAGGCCCCGGCGCGCGACCCGCTCTTCATGCTCTCCGAGCCCGCGCGCATCGTCGACGTGATCGACTCGGCGGACGACGGGAGCGCCTTCAGCTTCCGGCTGACGGCGGGGTACCTCTTCCAGCGGCGCACGGCGACGATCGAGCGCGAGCAGCGGGTGAGCGACCCGACCTCGGGGATGGGGACGACGCAGTTCAACCGCGTGGGCGACTACGTGGAGAACACCCACACCCTGATGCTGAACGCGCAGCTCGGGATCTTCCACGATTTCGCCCTCACCTTCGGCGTCCCGCTGGTGCTGCAGAACTCGCGGGAGATCCGCTCGCTCACGTCGCCCGGCGCGATGGAGGGCAACAACGCGCTCGCCGACGGGTGGACGCAGGACGGGCGCGCCACGTCGCTGTTCTCGGTGCCGTTCCGCTCGCCTGACCGCGCGGGCATCGATCAGGTGCGGCTCGGGCTGTCGTGGTCGATCCTCAACCAGCAGCGCGATCGCACGAAGCCCACGTGGTCGCTCCACTTCGAGTGGCGGCCGCCGGTGGGCGACACGATGCGCGCGTGCAACGCCGCGCCGACGCCGGGCACCGCGGAGTGTCCCGCGGGCAACAGCCTCCCCAACCTGCCTGCGGGGACGGTGGCGGCGACGGGCGCGGCCAACCGCCCGCTCTCGGGTGGGGCAGCGGGCATCTCGCGCGGCGTCCACGGGGTGTACTTCCAGACGGCGGTGGCGCGGCGCGTGGGCTTCATCGAGCCCTACGCGGCGCTCGACATCCTGGCGGAGTTTCCGCTGCGCAGCACCACCTTCCGGTACTTCGACACGCCCTACGGCCAGCTCGCGTCGTACCCGCCCATCACCAGCTCGCTGGTGGTCGGCGCCGAGCTCATCCCGTGGGAGAACCGCGAGTCCTGGCAGCGCTTCACCATCGACCTGCGCTTCCGCGGCACGTACCGCTCGCAGGGCCGCGACTACTCGCCGCTCTATGACGCGCTGGGCTCGTCGACGAGCCGGGCGCTGGCGCTGCCGGGGTGCCCCTCCAACGTGCGCAACGCCGACGGCACCTGCCAGCCGGGGCGCGAGGTGTACTTCGACGGGCTCACGACCAACGCGGCGTACGTGGTGATCAACAGCCAGCTCACGCTCGCGCTGCAGCCCGCGAAGTTTGTCCGCATCGACCTCGGGCTGGGCGTGTCGTGGCTGTCGCCGCACATGCTCACGGTGACCGACGCGTGCAACCCGGGGGAGACCGTCCCGGCCGCTCACCCCGAGTGGCGCGGCGGCTGCGTCAACGACAGCGCCCCCGACCCGACCCACCGGGTGGTGATCGACCAGCCGGGCGGGCGCTTCCGCACGACGGGCGACACGCAGGTGGACTTCTTCGCCAACGTGTCGTTCACGCCGCGCTTCTTCTGAGCAAATTCCGTCGCGAACCCCTTTGACACCCTGCGGCACCTGTGAGTATAGGCGCCCCTGGTCACCCCCCTGACCCCTGGATGGGCGTTCAGGCGGGTGAAGGGTGCCTTCGCATGGCGATCATCGACCGAATTGCCTCGACCCCCCGTGCGGCGGTCGAGGAGATCCACATCCGACGTCCGGGCGTGTATGTGAGCCTCGTGGTCAACCGCCGTCAGCGCGTGGCGCGGGTGGTCGACTTCCTTGCCGGCAACTTCCTCCAGAAGATGCAGGCGATCGACGCGGCCGCGTTGAAAGAGGGGATCGAGCGCGTCTACACCCTCGTGGAGCGTGAGGAGTCCCTCGGCTGGCTCAAGGTCGGCTACGCCCGTGAGGGGTCGATTCCCGCGTACTACAAGCGCTCGGACGCCTACATGATGGGCCACCTCGTGAGCGCCCACCCGACGCTCACCGAGGAGGGCGTGCCCGAGGCCCCCGTGGCCGACGCCAACCGCGCGGAGAAGACGCTCGTCCAGGCGAAGAAGCTGGCCGCGGAGCTCACGGTGCCGCGCGGGGTTCGCGCCGAGGTGGTCGACGACGTGGTGGCCGCGATCCGCTGGAGCTCCGCGAAGGCCAAGCGCCCGGCGTGGCTCGACGAGCGCTTCGGCCGCACGGGGACGCGCTTTCACATCAGCGCGAAGCCCGCGAAGGCAGGGGCGAAGGGCGCCGAGCAGGTGGTGTCGATCGAGCTCCAGGAGACCTTCGGCAACGCGTACCTCCAGCCCGCGGTGGCCCCGGCGAAGCCCGAGGACGCGGCCATCCTCCGGGCGGCCCTGGAGGCGGCGGGCGACGACCTCGACGCGCGCGAGGTCACCTGCGTGTTCGCCCTCTCCCCCGCGGAGAACGTGCACGCCGCGGCGGCCTTCCTGGCGGCCGGGTACAAGAAGACCGGGCTCCTCGCGAAGCACTTCGCGGGCGACAAGCGTCGGCTCGACGCCCTGCTCTGGACGCGCCGCCCCGCCGGGGCCTGAAGCGCCTTCGGGGACTGTTCTCCCCACGCAACTTCGTCACTCCCATCCCGTGAGGGAACTGCTACGCTGCCGCGCGCGTTAGGAGCGCAGCGGATGCGAACGATCGAGGATGTCGAGCGGTACCTGCGGGAGAGTGAGATCACCTTCCAGGACCATGGCGACGGGCTCTTCGTGGTGGCTGACCACGAGACCGGGGTGCGCAACCTCGCGATCAAGGTGGAGGGGCCGGTGGTGGTGTTTCGCCTGCGGGCGGGGGACACCCCCGAGCCGGGCGCGCCCGGGCGGGAGAAGCTCTTCGAAGATCTGCTGCGGCTCAACGGGCAGGGGCTGCTGCACTCGGCGTTTTCGCTGGGGGACGACGGGGTGTACCTCTCGGCGGCGATCCCGCTCGAGAACCTCGACCAGAACGAGCTGCGGGCCGTCGTGGAGGACATGGGCCTCGCGGTGTCGCAGCACCTCCCCGGACTCCACCTCCACGCCGGCAACTGATCATAGGGTGACGCATGGGAATCTTCGGCCGCCTCGCATCCCTCATCAAGAGCAACCTCAACGACCTCATCTCCAAGAGCGAAGACCCGGAGAAGATGCTCAACCAGGTGATCCTGGAGATGAACACGCAGCTCATGGAGGCGAAGAAGCAGGTCGCCCTGGCCATCGCCGATGAGAAGCGCCTGGGGAAGCAGTTTGAGACCGAGAAGGCCACGGCGGAGGAGTGGGAGCGCAAGGCGATGATGGCCGTGCGCGCGGGGGAAGACGACCTCGCCAAGGAGGCGCTGCTCCGACAGAAGGAGCACGAGACGCTGTCCGCCGAGCTCGAGCGCCAGTGGCAGAAGCAGAAGACGGCCGTCGAGCAATTGAAGGGCGCGCTCCGCGTGCTCAACAACAAGATCGAGGAGGCCAAGCGGAAGAAGAACGTCCTCATCGCGCGCAAGAAGCGGGCGGAGGCGCAGAAGGCCATCCACGAGACGATGTCGGGCCTCTCGAACGACAGCGCCTTCGAGACCTTCAACCGCATGGAGGAGAAGATCGTCCAGATGGAGGCCGAGGCCGACGCGCAGAGCGAGGTGGCCGAGCAGTACTCGGGCGACACGCTGCAGCAGAAGTTCAAAGACCTGGAGACCTCGCGGGGGGCCGACGTGGCGCTGGAGGAGCTCAAGCGGAAGATGGGCGTCGGCGCGCAGGCGAGCGCCCCCGCGGCGGGCAACGTCCGGGTGGCCGCCGACGAGCCCGTCGCCGCCGCCACGGAGGAGACCACCGAGGCCGCGGAGCTGGAGGCCGTCCTCGCGCAGGCCAAGGCGCGTCGGGCGGGCGGTTGACGGGCGCCGCACAAGAGGTTACCCGTCTCGCCATGCCGACCTACTCCTACCGTTGCTCTGCCTGCAGCCACACGTTCGACAAGGTGCAGCGCATCACCGAAGACGCCGTCAAGGTGTGCCCCGCGTGTGGCGCCGAGGCGGCCTCCCGGCTCATCACCTCGGGCAACTTCATGCTCAAGGGTGGCGGCTGGTACGGCGACCTCTACTCGGGATCGTCGAACAAGAAGGGCGTCTCCACCGCGGGTGAGAGCACGTCGACCGTGAAGGCTTCGGGCGGCGGCGAGGCCGTGGCCAGCGCCGTCCCTGCACCCGCGGCGAGCGCACCGGCGGCCCCGAGCACGCCGAGCACCCCGAGCAGCTCCAGCAACTGACGCGCGCGCCGCTGTACGCGGCCGTTTCCTGGCGGTATAGGTGAATGCGCGAGGGCGATGGGACCGTTGTACGGCCGCGCGTTCGCCGCCCGACCACGAGCGTGCACCCACCGACGCTCGAAGGAAGCACTACCCCCATGGCACGCCTGACGCGATTCATCCTCCTCGCGACGATGCTCCTCTCCGTGGCGACCGCGGCCGCGCAGCGCCGTCCGCGCCGTCCGTCATCGCGGCCCTCCACCCCCGCCGCCAACCCGCAGAACCCCGCTCCCCCGCCGCCGACCGTCGGTCCTGAGCTGGTGTCGGTGTCGGTGGCCGAGGCTGACTCGCACATGCGGCAGCTTCGGGTGTACCTCTTCACGCCGCCCGCGGGCGCGACGGCCTATGGGCTCGGTCAACTGGGCGCCGGGGCGCGGGTGTGGGCGCTCCTCCCGAGCTGCCGTCCGCCCAACCCCGACGACCCCCGCGAGCAGTGCCCCGTCGATCGGGTCATCATCGAGGGGGAGGGCGGCGCGTCGGTGCACTCGATGGACCCGCAGGGCCTCGCGCCGGGGGCGGAGTCGCGGCGGGTCCAGTCCTTCGCGGTGCCGACGGGCGTGCGGCGGGTGACCATCAAGGTGATGGGGCTCCAGGCGCGCGTTCGCTACGAGGCCACGGTGGACGTCGAGCGCCTCGTCGACCTCGTCGCCCCGCAGGGCAGCGCCACGCCCAACGGCTTCGCCTTCGAACTCACCCGGTACCCCGCGCGGTGAAGCGCTTCGTCGCCGTCGCGCTCTTCGCGCCCGGCGTCGCCCTCGCCGATCCGCGGCCCGTCACCCTCGACGCTGCGGGGCTCTCCTTCACCCTCCCGAACGGCTTCGAAGCGCAGCGCACCGCCGAGCCCTCCCCCGACCTGCTCGGCACCTGGGTGCGCGCGGGCCACGCGGGCGATGGGCCGGTGGTGCTCCAGTGCGCGGCCGTCGAGGGGGAGGTGCCCGAGGGGGTTCCGCAGGGGGAGGCGGTGACGGCGTGGCGGGGGTCGGACCCGTACGTGTTTGACGACCGCGTCGAGGTGGGGAGGGCGCTCGGTTTCGACGTGCACGTGCGGGCGGGGGCGGCGACCGTCAACGGGCGCGCGATGGTGCGGCTGGCGACGGTGCTCCCGCTGCGGCGCGGGGGCGTGCGGGTGGCGGTGTTCGCGCCGACGTCGCGCGGGGACGAGGCGCGCGGGGTGTTTCGCGCGGTGCTCGCGTCGTCGCGCGGTGAGGCGGCGTGGGTGACGCCGCGCCAACGGCTGCGCGAGCGGGCGCTGCTCGCGGTGGTGGGCGCGGCGCTCGTGGGGATGGTGGCGTACGGGCTGGCGGCGCTGCTGGTGTTTCGCAAGCGCGATCGGTGGCGCGGCGGGCGGGCGGCGGCGCTGCTGGTGATCGCGGCGCTGTGGGCGGCGGCGGCCGTGCTGGTGCCGCGCGGGCAGTGGCGCGTGCTCGCGCAGGACGTGGCGCTGGCGGCGGTGTTCGCGCACCGCGGGTGGCGGCTATTGAGGGAGGGGCAAGCCCCTCTACGCAGAGCGCCCAATCCGTAGGGGCGCGGGCTCTGCCCCGCCCCAGCGCGAGCTACGCCGGGCGGAGGATCGTCGCCCGGTAGTGCGCGAGCTCGGCGATGCTGTTGCGGATGTCGACGAGCGCGTCGTGCTCGCCCGCTTCGGGCTTCTTGTACGCCGCGCCGTCGCCGTACCAGAGCTTCGCCAGCACCTTGAGCGAGCTCACGTCGACGATGCGGTACGACAGGTACGCCGCGAGGCCCGGCATCCAGCGGTCGAGGAAGCGCTTGTCCGTCCCCACGCTGTTGCCGCACAGCACCGTCTGGTAGGGGCACCAGCCGGTGACGCGCTCCAGCAGGGCGCGCTCGGCGGCGACGAGGTCGGTCTTCGAAGCGCGCACGCGCCCGAGCAGCCCGGTCTTCTCGTGCATCTCGCGCACGAAGGGGACCATCCCCGCCAGCGCGGGCTCCGGCTGCCACACGTCGCACACGTACTCCTCCAGCGGGCGGAGCTCGGCGTCGGTGACGATGAGCGCGGCCTGGAGGATGACGTCGCGGCTCGAATCGAGGCCGGTCATCTCCAGGTCGATCCAGGCGAGGTGGCCGGGGCGTTGAACACGTTCGATCTTGGCGGGGGGCATCAGCGGGGATTCTACACGCCGAGGGGGTAGTGGCGGAGGGCGACGAGCTCGCGACGGAGCTCGGCGCGGAAGTCGGGGTGCGCGATGGAGAGGAGGGCCTCACCGCGCTCGCGGAGCGTCTTGCCGAAGAGGTCGACGGCGCCGTGCTCGGTGACCACCCAGTGGACGTGGCCGCGCGTGGTGACGACCCCGGCGCCGGGCTTCAGCGTGAGGGCGATGCGCGACACCTTTCCCCCCGCGGCCGTGGAGGGGAGCGCGATGATGGGCTTGCCGCCCTCGGAGAGCGCCGCGCCGTGGATGAAGTCCATCTGCCCGCCGATGCCCGAGTAGACGCGGGGGCCGATGGAGTCGGCGCACACCTGGCCCGTGAGGTCGACCTCGAGGGCCGAGTTGATCGCGACCACCTTGGGGTTCTGGCGGATGAGGTTGGTGTCGTTGGTGCGGTCGCAGGGGTGAAACTCCACCGCGCGGTTGTCGTCGATGAAGTCGAAGAGGCGCTGCGAGCCCGACACGAAGCTGGTGACGGTGCGCCCCTGGTGGATCTTCTTGAAGCGGTTGGTGATCACGCCCGCCTCGACGAGGTCGATCACGCGGTCGGAGAACATCTCCGTGTGGACGCCGAGGTCGCGCTTGCCCTTGAGCCGCGAGAGGACGGCGTCGGGGATGGCGCCGATGCCCATCTGCAGGGTCGATCCGTCGTCGACGAGGGCGGCGATGATCTCACCGATGCGCGCCTCCACCTCGGACTCGGGCGACGCCTCGGCCTCGATGAGCGGGCGGTTGGTGAGCGTGAAGGCCGTCACCTTGGAGAAGGGGACCGCGGTGTGCCCGATGGTGCGCGGCATCCGCTCGTTGATCTCCGCGAGCACCACGGGGGCGGACTCCACCGCGGCGAGGGCGGCGTCGACCGAGGGGCCGAGCGTGCAGAGGCCGTGGCGGTCGGGCGGGGAGAGCTGGACGACGGCGACGTCGAGCGGGATGCGCCGCGACTTGAAGAGCCGCGGGATGTCCGACAGGAACACCGGGATGAAGTCCGCGCGGGCCTCCTCGATGGGCTTGCGGAAGGCGGCCCCGGTGAAGAGCGAGTTGGAGAAGAAGTGCCCGCGGTGCTCGGGGGCCGCGAGGGGGACGTCGCCCGCGAGGTGGAGGTGGTAGAGGTTGACGTCCTCCAGGTCGTGACGGCGCGCGAGCGCTTGCAGGAGGGGCGTCGGCGTGGCGGCGGCGCCGTGGAGGAAGAGGCGCTGGCCGTTGCCCACGAGGGCCATGACGGCGTCGGCGTCGACGGCGCGAGATTTCCAGTCGGGGGTGTACATCAAAGCGCCGACGGTGATGCACCAGGGCGGTGCCGCGTGGCAAGAGGGTGCGCGTCCGCGCGCGGCGTGCGTGTAAGCTCGCGGGGTGCGGTTTGTGGCGTCAGGGCTCTCGGCGTGCGGTCCGGTGCGCGAAGTCAATGAAGACGGCGTCGGGGTCTTCGTCGATGAGGGCGTCGTGGTGGTGTGCGACGGGATGGGCGGGAGCAGCAGCGGCGCCGCGGTGCCGCCCGTGGTGGTGAGCGGGCTGCGCGCGGCGCTGCGCGGGCTCCATGTGCCGGTGGTCGACGCGGCCGTGGAGGCCCTGCGCGCGCGTGTGCTGGAGGTGAACCGCGCCCTCGTGGCGAGCCTCGTCGCACTCGGTCCATGGGGGAGCGCGGCGGGCGGCGCCGCGGGCGTTGTGTGGCTGCGCGGCGGCGACGCGGTGTGGGCCCACGCCGGCGACACGCGGCTCTACCTCTGGCGCGAAGGGCGCCTCGCGCGCGTGTGGACGCAGCACACGCTCGGGCACGACCCCGAGGTGACCGGGGCGCTCTCCCCGGCCCAGCGGGAGGCCGCGGAGGCGCAGTTTCCCAACGTCATCACGCGGGCTTTGGGCCTCGCGGAGCGCTTCAACCCCGATGTCGGCGAGCTCCCGCTGCGCGCGGGCGACGGGCTCCTGCTCGTGAGCGATGGCGTGTGGCGTCAGCTCTCCGACGCGGCCATCGAGGCCGTCCTGCGCGCGCACGAGCGACCCGACGACGTCGTCGCGGCCCTCTTCGAAGCGCTCGCGGGGACGCCCTGGTACGACAACGCGTCGGCGGTCGTGGTGCGGGTGCTGCCGGGCGCTCCGCAGGACGGAGGGCTCGCTGTGAACGCCGCGCGCGACTGGGCGAAGGGGCGCTGGCTCGACCCCGCGCGCCCGCGGCTCGACGAAGCGTCGGAGGTGGTGGCGGACTCCGCGGGGGCCGACGAGGCGTGGGAACGTCTGTGCGCGCGCGGGTGCGTCCCGTCAGGGTGGCACGACGACGAGGGGCGGCGCTTTGCGGCGTCGACGGAGGCGTTCGGGGCGGTGACGCGGCGGCCTGCGTCGCCGCTCGCGGCTCGCCTGGGCGCCGCGCCCGAGGGGACGCTGGCGCAGGTGGAGGCGCTCGCTCGGGAGGTGCGGCGGCGGCTGCGTCCGTGGGGCTTCGCGGGGGCCGAGCGGGTGATCTGGGCGCCGCTGCCCGAGGCGACGAACGACAGCCACCGCGGTGAGCTCGCGGCGTGGGGGCGGGCGCACTCGTGCGAGGACGACGCGTCGCGCGCGGGGCGGGCGCTGGCGCTGGCCGCTCGTTGGGAGCGCTGGCGGCAACGGCTCGGCGAGGTGGTGTCGGGGGCGGCGCACTGGGCGAGCGGCGCGGTGGTTCCCGCGTGGAACCGGGCGGTGACGGCGCACCCGTACGCTGATCTGGCGTCGCCGTGGGAGCCGCTGTGGGAGGTGGCCGCGCGGGGCTACGTTGTGGTGGAGGTGGCGCGCGAGGGCGTGGTGGTGGGCGTGCCGTGAGCGCGCCGACCCGCCGTCAGGGGGCGCGCAGGTCGAGGGCGCCGAGGTAGTCGCGCTTGCCGATGTTCACGCCATTGTGGCGGAGGATCGCGTACGACTGCGTGAGGTGGAAGAAGAAGTTGGGCACGGCGTGCTGGAGGAAGTAGCTCGCGCCCGCCATGGTCTTCCCCTCCCAGCGCGGCTGCGTGACGACGCGCGTGGCGGCGCCTTCGAAGTCGTGCGCGGTGAGGCCGTCGAGGTAGGCGATGGTGGCGCGGACGCGGGCGCTCAGGTCGGCGAGGGTCTTCTCGCTGTCGTCGAACTTCGGCGCGTCCTTGCCGGTGAGGCGTGAGGCCGCGAGCTTCGCCGTGTCGCAGGCGGTCTGCACCTGGCGCGCGAAGGCGAACTGGTCGGGCGCGAGGCGGAAGCCGAGGTAGAGGTCGGGGTCGAAGGACTTCGCCTTCGCGTGGGCCGCGGCGAGTTCGAACCAGGTGTCGAGCTGGCCGAGCTGCTTCTTGATCTGGGTGAACGTCTCGAAATACATGGCCGCGAAGCTATCACGGGCCGCGCGGTGTCTTCGCGAGAACGGTGACACCCGCTTGGGCTCGCCTTTCGCAGCCCTCAGGGCGACAGGATCCCCGAGAACCCCAGCATCACGCCCACCCGTATCCCCGGCCGAAAGTCGGAGAGCGCCGCCCGCCCTCCGTTGAGCACCGTGAACTCCCCCGCCGTGTACGCCGCGGGCACGTCGACCGACACGCCCCCGAAGCCCGACAGCGTCCGCCCTTGCAGCGGCACCCCGAGGGTCACCACGCTCGACCACATGAGCTCCCACTGCGACACCACCGCGACGGGTTTCCCCGGGGACACGAGCAGGTCTTCGAACGACGACAACGACTCCTCGCCGAGCAGCGTCCGCCCGTAGTATCCGCCCACCCCGAGGCCCGTCGACGCGAACACCAGCCACCCACGGTGGCGGTAGCCCGCGTCGACCATCAGCCGCGCGGTGGCGCCCTCGGTGTACACCCATTGCAAGCTGGCGCGGGCCGCGAGCGTCGCCCGCTCGTCGCCGAGGCCGCAGCGGAACTCCCCGCCCGATCGCCCGAGCCCGAGCTGGACCCCCAGGTCGCACGCCTCCCCCACGCGCCGACGCCCTTCGAGGGCGATCATCTGGAGCGCGAAGATGGTGTACCGCGGCACGTGCACGACGTCGATGCGCCGCCCGTCGCGCACGTACGTCCCCCCGAAGGGAGGCATCGTGACGCCCGCCGCGAGCGCCGCGCCCTGCCGACGGAGATCGCTCCCCCGCGGCGTCGTGAGGGGCGGCATCGCGGGGGCGACGACGCAGCCTGTGAGGGCGAACGTGAGGAGGGAGGTGGTGCGCAGGGGGTGCATCGGGGAGGCGGGATGTTAGGGCATCGGAGGGCGCACGACGTCGTTGAGTCGCGCCTCGCTCTCGGCCTATCCTCGCGGGCACCGTGGCCAACGAATCACGCCCGAGGGGCAGCGCTCCGCAGATTCTCACGATGGTGCTCGCCGGGGGAGAGGGGAAGCGCCTCGCGCCGCTCACCAACGACCGCGCGAAGCCGGCGGTGCCTTTCGGCGGGCGCTACCGCATCATCGACGTGGTGCTGTCCAACCTCGTCAACTCGGGGCTCGTCCGCATCAAGGTGCTGACGCAGTACAAGTCGGCCTCGCTGGAGGAGCACGTGGCCCGCGCGTGGCGCCTCTCGCCCATCCTCGACAACTACATCGAGACCATCCCCGCGCAGCAGCGCACGGGGCTGTCGTGGTTTCGCGGGAGCGCCGACGCCGTGTGGCAGTGCTTCCACGTGGTGGACGACGCGTCGCCCGACTACGTGGTGATCTTCGGCGGCGACCACATCTACAAGATGGACGTGCGCCTCATGCTCGACCGGCACTTCGAGTCGGGGGCGCACCTCACGGTGGCGGCGATCCCGGTGCCGCGCGAGGAGGCCAAGCAGTTTGGCGTCATCCAGGTGGACGCCGACGGGCGGGTGGTGGCCTTCGTCGAGAAGCCCAAAGACCCGCCGGAGATCCCCGGGCGCCCGGGCTGGTCGCTGGCCTCCATGGGCAACTACATCTTCAACGCCGACGTGCTGCGCGAGGAGCTCGTGCGCGACCAGGCCGAGGAGGCGAGCGCCCACGATTTCGGCAAGAGCATCCTGCCGGCGATGGTGGCCGCGGGGCGCAAGGTCTACAGCTTCGACTTCGCCACCAACCTCATCCCGGGCGAGGGCGAGGCCCCCTACTGGCGCGACATCGGCACCATCCAGAGCTACTTCGACGCCCACATGGACCTGGTGAACATCAAGCCGGAGTTCAACCTCTACAACCCGCGCTGGCCCATCCGCACGGGGATGAGCTTCGACCCGCCGGCGAAATTTGTCTTCAGCGAGCACAACAACGCGCGCGTGGGCATCGCCACGGACTCCCTCGTGAGCGACGGGTGCATCATTTCGGGCGGGCAGATCCACAAATCGGTGCTCTCCGCGGGCGTGCGGGTCAACTCCTTCGCCCACGTCGAGCAGTGCATCCTCCTCGAAGGCGTCCGCGTGGGGCGCTACGCGCGGCTCCGCAAGGTGATCATCGACAAGGGCGTGGAGATCCCGCAGGGCATGCAGATCGGCTTCGACCCCGTGGAGGACAAGAAGCGCTTCCACGTCTCGGAGGACGGCATCGTCGTCATCCCGAAGCGCGCCCGGCTCTAACCGTCGGCCTCGCGGATGGGGGGGGTGGGGAATCGTGCCGCAGGGGGCGTCGTGAGCGCGCAGGCCCTGCGGCGGGAATCACCACAACACAGGGCGTGTGCGGAGGGTACGGGCGTTGCAACCGCTTCGAGTCCCCGTGCATCCTCCCAACACCGTGAACGAAGTCCACGCAGACCCCCATGACGGCCACCACGGCCCGACGCCGCTGCGCCGCCTCGCCGAACTCCTCCGCGCCGAGAGCTCAGACCTCTGGGTGATCGTGACCTACGCGGTGGGGGTCGGCCTCCTCTCCCTGGCGGTGCCGATCGCGACGGCGTCGCTGGTCAACTCCATCTCCTTCGGGACGGTGCTCCAGCCGGTGGTGGTGCTCACCTTCATCGTCTTCGTGGTGCTGTGCTTCGAAGGGCTCATGCGCACGCTCCAGTACCAGGTGGTGGAGGTGCTGCAGCGGCGGGTGTTCGTGCAGGTGGCGATCGACCTCGCGCGGCGGCTCCCGCGGGTGCAGACGGCGGCCTTTGAGCGGACGCGCGTCCCCGAGATGGTCAACCGCTTCTTCGACGTGCTGACGGTGCAGAAGACGGTGGCGGTGCTGCTGCTCGACGGGCTGGCGGTGATGCTCCAGGCGCTCATCGGGACGGTGCTCCTGGCCTTCTACCACCCGGCGCTGCTGGCCTTCGACGTGGTGCTGGTGGCGGGCATCCTGGTGATCTTGTTCCCCGTCGGGATCGGGGCGATTGACTCGTCGATTCGGGAGTCGAAGGCCAAGTACGCGGTGGCGGCGTGGCTGGAGGAGCTCGCCCGGCTGCACACCACCTTCCACGGCACCGACGCGTCGAACTTCGCGGTGGTGCGGGCCGACGGGCTCACGCAGTCGTACCTCCAGGCGCGGGCGGGGCACTTCCGGGTGGTGCTCCGCCAGCACATCAGCTCGCTGGCCTTCAAGGCGATGGTGAGCGCGTCGCTGCTCGGCCTCGGCGGCTTCCTGGTGATCCAGCGCGGGCTCACGATCGGTCAGCTCGTCGCGGCCGAGCTGGTGGTGTCGGCGGTGGTGGCGGGCATCGCGAAGTTTGGCAAGCAGTTGGAGAGCTTCTACGACCTCGTCACGGCCGTCGACAAGATCGGCCACCTGACCGACCTCCCGCTGGAGCGCGACGACGGGGTCCCGCTCCCCGCGGGGAACCGCGCGGGCGCGCAGGTGGCGCTGCGGCGGGTGTCGTTCGCCTTCGACCATCGCTCGCAGCCGCTGCGCGATGTCGAGCTCACGCTCGCGCCGGGGGCCCGCGCGGCCATCGTGGGCAAGAGCGGGACGGGCAAGAGCGCCCTCGCCGACCTCCTGGTGGGGCTGCGCGCGCCCACGACGGGCTCGATCATCCTGGAGGGGAGCGACCTCCGCGAGCTCTCCCTCGACGCCGTGCGCGACGCGGTGGCGCTCGTGCGCGACGTGGAGGTGTTCGAAGGGACTGTGGCCGACAACGTCGTCGTCGGGCGGGCGCGCGTCACCCGCGACCACGTCCACCGCGCGCTCCAGACGCTGCGCCTCACGGAGTCCGTGGGCGACCTCGCCGAGGGGGTGAACACCGTCCTCTCGCAGAACGGCTCGCCCCTCTCCAACACGCAGGCGCGGGTGCTGATGTTCGCCCGCGCCATCGCCGCGGAGCCTCGGCTCATCGTGGTGGACGGCGCCCTCGACGCCTTCGACACCGACACCGTGCGCGAGGTGATGGCCGCGCTCACGCCGCCGGGCGCCCCGTGGACGCTCCTGGTGCTCACCCAGCGCGAGTCGGTGGCCGCGCTCTGTCGCGAGTCGTGGCGGCTCCGCGACGGGGCGCTCGTCTCCATGGCAGCCACTGCGCGTCTCTCGGAGGTTTGACATGGACATCGCCGCGCCCTACCGCACGTCCGCTTACACCCCCCTCTCCCTCCTGATGGTGCGCTCACCGAAGGCCATCCGCACGCTCGCGTGGGTGTTCGCCTCGCTCTTCGTGACCACCGTCGTCGGGCTCTTCCTCCTCCCCTGGCAGCAGACCTCGACGGGTCGCGGCCGCGTGGTGGCCTACGCGCCGCTGGAGCGCCAGCAGGTGATCGACGCGCCCATCGAGGGCCGCGCGACGCGCTACTTCGTCCGCGAGGGGTCGCACGTGCACCAGGGCGACCCGCTGGTGGAGATCTCCGACAACGACCCGGAGATTCTCCAGCGGCTGCGGCAGGAGCGCGACGCCGTGGTGGCCCGCATCGAGGCGGCGCGGTCGCGCGCGGGCTCCATCGACGAGCGCGTCGAGCAGCTCACCCGCTCGCGGGAGAACGCCCTCTCCGCCGCCGAGCGCCGCGTCCAGATGGCCCGCGACCGCGTGCGCGCGGCGTCGCAGAGCGTGGAGGCCACGGAGGCCAACCTCCGCACCACGCAGCTCAACCTCGACCGGCAGCGCGCCCTCGCCGCGCAGGGCATCTCCTCCACCCGCACGCAGGAGCTCGCCGAGCTCGACTCCGCGCGCGCCGAGACGGAGGTGGCCCGCACCCGCGCGACGCTCAGCGCCGCGCGCGCCGAGGAGCAGGCGATCGCGTCGGACCTCGTGCGCGTGGGGACGGACGGGTTCGCGTCGATCCATGACGCGCGCGCCGCGCAGGCCTCCGCGCGGGCCGAGGTGGCGACCTCGAACGCCGAGCTCGCGCGCATCGACGTGCGCCTCGCGCGGCAGGCGACGCAGCGGGTGCTGGCCCCGCGCGACGGCACCGTGCTGCGGCTGATGGCGGGCACCGGGGCCGAGATGCTCAAGGCGGGCGACCCCGTGCTCGTGTTCGTCCCCGACACCGACGCGCGCGCCGTGGAGCTCTGGGTCGACGGCAACGACGTCCCGCTGCTGCGGGACGGGCGCCACGTGCGGATCCAGTTCGAAGGCTGGCCGGCGCTGCAGTTCTCGGGTTGGCCCTCCGTCGCGGTGGGCACCTTCGGCGGTCGCGTCGCGGTGATCGACGCGGTGGACGACGGCAAGGGGAAGTTTCGCGTGCTCGTGGTGCCCGACGGCGGCGACCGGTGGCCCTCGGGGCGCTACCTCCGGCAGGGGGTGCGCGCGCACGGCTGGATCCTCCTCAACCGCGTGTCCCTCGCGTACGAGCTGTGGCGGCAGTTCAACGGCTTCCCGCCGGCCATCCCCGAGGAGCCCGCGGCCACGTCCTCCACGCCGGGTTCGGCCTCGTCGACGGGCGGCAGCGCGTCGGGGGCGCCCAAGTGATGCGCCTCCTCGCGGCCCTCGCGCTGGTGCTCGTCCCGACGCTCGCGAACGCGCAGGCAGCGCCCTTGGAGCTCTCCACGGTGCTCACGTCGGTGGAGCGTCACCACCCCCTCATCGCCGCGGCCGACCGCGACCGCGACGCCGCCGACGGCGAGCTCCGCGCGGCCGAAGGGAGCTTCGACCCGCAGTGGCGGACGCGCGCGGCGGGGGCGCCGGTGGGCTACTACAACCCGCTCACGATCGACACGTCGCTGGTGCAGCCGACGCGCCTCTGGGGGACGACCCTGTTCGCCGGGTGGCGCCTGGGCGAGGGGCTCTCGTACACCGGCATCCCCATCTACGACGGCAAGATCGAGACGAACACCCTCGGCGAGGTGCGGGCGGGGCTGAGCGTTCCGCTGTGGCGCAACGGGCCCATCGACCGGGCGCGCGCCAACATCCAGCGGGCCGAGCTCGGTCGCACGATGGCCGCCCTCAGCGCGCAGCAGCAGCGCCTGGAGCTCGGTCGCCTCGCCGCGCAGCGCTACTGGGAGTGGGTGGCCGCGGGGCGACGACTGGCCGTGGCCCGCGAGCTCCTCGCCCTCGCCACCGAGCGCGACGCGGCCCTCGGTGAGCGCGTGACCCGCGGCGACCTGCCGGCCCTGGAGCGCACCGACAACACCCGCGCCATCGTGCAGCGCGAGGGGGCGGTGGTGGCCGCGCGGCGGTCCGTGGAGCAGGCCGCGATCGAGCTCTCGCTCTACGTGCGCGACGCCCGCGGTGAGCCGCGGGTCGCGTCGCTGGAGGAGCTGCCGAGCGCCGTCCCCGAGCCCGCGGCGCTCGACGCCGGGTGCGTGGCGCGCGACGCCCGGGCGGCCACGACGGCGCGCCCCGAGCCCCGCCGCTTCGAAGCGCAGCGCGACCGCGAGCGGGTGGAGCGCGAGTGGGCGGAGAACCAGCAGCGCCCCGCGATCGACGTGATGGTGGCGGCCTCGCACGACCTCGGGCAGGGGCCGCAGAGCCGACAGGGGCCGGTGTTGGAGGCCGGCCTGGTGCTCGACATCCCCCTGCTCAACCGCGTGGCGACGGGCCGCACGCGGGTCGCCGAGGCCGGGGTGGCGCGCGCGGAAGAGCAGCGCCGCCTCGCGCTCGATCGGGTGGCCGCGGACGTGCGTGACGCGGTGTCGGCGCTGGAGGCCGCCCGCGAGCGCGTCGGGGTGGCGCGCCGCGAGGTGGCCGTGGCCCGCGAGGTGGCCGAGCTCGAACGCCAGCGGCTCGCCCTCGGCGACGGGACGCTGCTGGTGCTCAACCTGCGCGAGGTGGCGGCGGCCGAGGCGCGGATCCGCGAGGTGGACGCGCTGCTGGAGTGGCAGCGGGCGGCGGCGGCGTATCGCTTCGCCGTCGGCGCGGCGCCGGGCGCGGGGGTCTCGTGCGCTACGGGAGCTCCGCGTCAATGACGACGGTCGCGGGCACGTTGGTCATCACGTAGAGGTAGTAGGTGCCGCGCCCGAGGGTGGCGTTGGACATGCGCACGTTGCTCGCGTCGTTGCCCGCGCAGACGCGGCCGAAGGAGACGGTGTCGCGGCAGGTGGTGCCCGACATGGAGTCGTAGCCGACGTACACCTCGACGCCGCGGGGGACGGTGTACGTGAGGTTGACGCGCCCGGGGTTTTCGACGCGGAAGGCGACGACCACGTCGGGGCCGGTGCGCCCGCACCCGATGCTGAGGTCGTCGGTGGCGCCGCAGGTGCTGAAGATGTAGCGCTGCCGCCCGCGCGTCGACATGACGAACACGTCGGAGCCGCAACGGTTGCCGGTGCGGAGCGGGACGACGCAGGTGCCGCAGCCGCTCACGCACGTCACCGACGCGAGGCAGTAGCCGACGCCCGTCCCCGCGCAGAACTCCGGCGGCGCCGCCGGTCCGCAGGCGCGGCACATCGTCGGGACGTCGGGCGGGGGAGGAGGCGGCGGAGGCGGCGGAGGCGGAGGCGGAGGCGGCGGAGGCGGAGGCGGCGGAGGCGGTGGCGGCGCGTCCATGGTGACGGGGGCGTCCATGCCCGCGGGCACATCCATGGCGGCGGGGACGTCGGTGCCGGGCACATCGACGCCGAGGACGTCGGTGGAGGCTGGGAGGTCCGTGGTCGACGCGTCGGCCGCGGTGGGCGTGTCGTCAGCGGCCGCGCCGTCCGGGCCGATCGCGCGGTCGAGGATCGACGGGTCGTAGTCCGCGCACGCCGTGGTCAGCGCGGCCGCGAGGATCGAGAGGAGACGGGTGCGTTGCACGCGCGGAGTCTACGCGAGCGCGGCGGCAGATCGGAAGGGGGGGAGAGAGCGGGTGGGAGGGATTACAGGCGCGCGAGGTCGATGCCGTGCGCGGCGGCGTAGGCGCTGAGGCCGTGCCGGTCGATGGTGCGGAGGTCGCGCGTCGAGACCATGATGCGCACGAAGCGCTTCAGCTCGGGCACGAAGAGGCGGCGCTCCTGGAGGTTGGGGAGCTGCCAGCGCTTGGTCTTGATGTTGGAGTGGGAGACCTGGTTGGCGATCTTGCGCCGCACCCCGGTGATGTCGCTCTTGGCCATGGCAAATACCTCAGTTCTTCTTCGGGTTGGGCATCTTGCCCTCTTTGTGCACCTGGTGGGAACGGCACCACTCACAGTACTTGCGGAACTCCAGCTTCTCGGTGGTCGTCCGCTTGTTCTTGTTCGTGTAGTAGTTGTTCCGCTGGCAGGTAGAGCAGAACAGACGGATCATGTCTCGCATGGCAGCGCCTCGGTGGCTTCGCCGGGGGTACCTCGACTGAGGGACCGGCCGAAAGGGGCGCCAAAGATACACGATCTGTATATGAGTCAAGGGTTTTCCGCCCGAGCGCCCCGTCCAGACCCCCGTCATGCCCGCATTTCTGGTGCTGGAACCGCCTCCGGGCTCCGCGATACGGTCCCGGTCTCTGAAGCCCCCCCAATGACCCCTGCACCCCAGCTCACGCTCCCGCACGTGCCCACCGAGTCGCAGTTCGCGGGGGTCCCCACGCCGCTCCCGCGCGACCGTCGCATCTACGTCAACCGCAGCCTGCGGATGGAGCACGTCGACTGGGTGGGCTTCGACATGGACTACACCCTCGCGATCTACCGGCAGGAGGAGATCGACCGGCTGAGCATCGAGGCGACGGTGAAGAAGCTCGTCGCGCGGGGCTACTCGCCGCTGCTCGCGGAGGCCACGTACGACACGCGCTTCGCCATCCGCGGGCTCATGATCGACAAGAAGCACGGCAACGTGCTGAAGATGGACCGGTACAAGTTCGTGGGGCGCGCGTGGCACGGGCTGCGCGAGCTCTCCCGCGACGAGCGGCGGGAGCTGTACCAGTCGAAGAAGGTGCGCGTGGCGCCGCCGCGGTACCACTGGATCGACACGCTCTACGCGCTCCCCGAGGCGACGCTCTACGCGGGGGCCGTCGACCTGCTCGACCGCTACGGCTTCAACGTCGACTATCAGGAGCTCTTCGACGACATCCGCCAGAGCATCGACGAGGCGCACCGCGACGGCTCCATCGTCGACGTGATCGCCAACGACCTCCCGCGCTTCGTGCAGCGCGACCCGGGGCTCGCGGCGACGCTCCACAAGCTGCGCTCGGCGGGGAAGAGGCTCTTCCTCCTCACCAACTCGCGCTGGGCCTACACCGACAAGATGATGAACCACCTGCTCGCGGGCGCGCTCCCGGAGTACGGCTCGTGGCGCAACTACTTCGACTTCGTCGGCGTGGCGGCGACCAAGCCCCTGTTCTTCACCGAGCGCCGGCCCTTCCTGGAGCGGGTGTTCGACGGCGGCCACGAGTCGGTGCGCACGGCCTACACCCTGGAGCGCGGCCGCGTGTACGAGAACGGCAACCTCCGCGACTTCGAGCGCATGGTCAACGCGCGCGGCGAGCGGGTTCTCTACGTCGGCGACCACATCTTCGGCGACATCCTCCGCAGCAAGAAGGACTCGGCGTGGCGCACGCTGATGATCGTGCAGGAGATGGAGGCCGAGCTCGCCGCGATGGATCACACCCGGGCGACGGTGGCGGACCTCGACGCCCGCGACCGCGACCGCGAGCGCTTGGAGGACGAGCTCCGCGGGCGGCAGACGCAGTACCGCACGTCGGCCAAGGCCCTCGGCGAGGAGCACGAGGAGGTGGTGGCCCAGCGGCGCGTGCTCGACCAGCTCAAGGGCGCCCTGCGCGAGCTCGACACCACCGCGCGGCAGATGCGCCGGGAGGTCGACGCGACGCACCACCCGTACTGGGGCTCGCTCTTCAAGCAGGGGGCGGAGCTGAGCTCGTTCGGCGATCAGGTGGAGGAGTACGCGTGCCTCTACACGTCGAAGGTGTCGAACCTCGGGCTGTACCCCGGCTCGTACTTCTACCGCTCGCCGCGCGACGTGATGCCGCACGAGCTGTAGGGGGCCTTCCGCGCCCGTCTACCCCGGGCGCCGACGGATGAGCCCCTCTTGCATCGCGCTCGCCACCAGGCGCCCCTGGCGGTCGAAGAACTGCCCCCGCACCAGCCCCCGCGCCCCCGCCGCGCTCGGGCTGTCGACCGCGTAGAGCAGCCAGTCGTCGACGCGAAACGGTCGGTGGAACCACATCGCGTGGTCGAGGCTGGCCACCTGCATCCCCGGCGTGAGCCAGCTCACCCCGTGCGGGTCGAGGGCCGTGCCGAGGAAGGAGAAATCCGACGCGTACGCGAGGAGGTAGCGGTGCAGCGCGGGGTCGTCGGGGAGCTTGTCGATCGCGCGGTACCAGAGCTTGCGGGAGGGCGCGTGGGCCTTCGGCGCGAGGGGGTTGCGCAGGTCGACGGGGCGGATCTCGATGGGGCGCTCGGCGGTGGCCATCGTGCGCACGTGCGACGGGAGCATCGCCGCGAACTGGAGGGCGATGTCCCGCTCGGAGCGCAGCTCGTCGGGGGAGGGCACGTCGGGCATCGCGTCCTGGTGGTCGAAGCCCGCTTCCTCCGTCTGGAACGACGCCTCCAGCGAGAAGATCGCCTCGCCCTCCTGGATCGCCACCACGCGGCGGGTGGAGAAGCTCTTGCCGTCGCGGAGGCGGTCGACCTCGTACACGATGGGCTGCGTCATCGCGCCGGCCCGGATGAAGTACCCGTGGAGCGAGTGGACGGGGCGGTCGGGGGTGACGGTCTGGGCGGCGGCGGAGAGGGCCTGGCCGAGCACCTGGCCGCCGAAGATGGCGCCCCAGCCCAGGTCTTGACTGGTGCCGCGGAAGAGGTCGCGGTCGAGGCGTTCGAGGGCGAGGAGGTCGACGAGGTCTTTGAGGACGCGCTGCATGGCGCCCGAAGCTCTACACGCCGATGAAGAGCCGGTGGCCGAAATTGCGCTCCAGCCGGGCGTCGAAGATCTTCTGCGCGGCCGACTCGATGTCGTACTCCACCCGCTTGAAGCAGAACTCGCGCGTCTTCGTGTCGTACGTGACGAAGCTCGCGCGGTTGTCGTAGTCGCGCGGCTGGCCGACGCTCCCGACCGAGATGATGTACTTGCGGTCGGCGCGGAGTTCGAAGTTCTTGGGCGGGCCGTGGAGCTCGACCACCTCGGTGGGGGTGAGCTCGAACACCTTGCACAGGTGCGAGTGGCCGATGAGCGTGAGGTGCCCGAGCTCGTCGTAGTAGGGCAGGCACTCGCGGGCCTGCTCGGGCGCGAAGATGTAGTCGAAGTCCTCCATCCGCACGGGCGAGCCGTGGCAGAGGTGCACCTCGGTGCCCTCCACCCGGTGCATGTACGGGAGCCCGCGGAGCCACGCCATGTTCTCGTCGGTGATGAGCGAGGCGTGGAGGTCGAGCGCGCGGCGCGCGGCCTCGTAGTAGTAGCTGTAGTCCATCCGGCCCGCGACGGCGGCGTCGTGGTTGCCGAGGATGGTGGCCTTCGCCGTGGTGCGCACGATGTCCGCGCACTCATTGGGCGAGGCTCCGTAGCCCACCACGTCGCCGAGGCAGTAGAGAACGTCAGGAGACTCCCGCTCGAGGGCGTCAACCACCGCCGAGAGGGCCTCTACATTCGCGTGAACGTCGCTGAAGATGCCCAGACGCATCGAATTCGGGCCGATCCTAGTGAAGGGGGGAGGGGATGTCCATCACGCAACGCACGGCGCGCGTCACGAAGCGTTGGCGCGAGCAAGCACAGGCCGGACGAGGGCTTCGAGCTCCCCCTCGCCGCGGCGGAGCGCCTCGTCCCAGGCGCGGATCTCGTCTTGGAGGGCGAGGGCGCGCGTGGCGGCGTCTTGAAACACGGGGGGGGCCTCGGCGCGGGCGCGTTCGAGCTCCTTGGCGGCGCCGCAGCGGATGGTGTGGCCGAGCACCCAGGCGAGGCGCTCGGGGTCGGGCGTCTCGGCGCGGACCAGGGCGCGCACCGCCGCCACGCCGAACTCTCCGGTGGCCCACGCGGCGAGGCGCCAGTCGCGGTTGTCCTTGGCGAAGCTGCGCTGCACGAGGGGGGTGAGCGCCCGCCGGAGCTTGAGCACCCCAGCCCCCACCGTCGCCACGGCGGCCACGGTGCGGCGGCGGGAGGAGAGCAGCTCGACCCACACGTCACCGAGCGCGTCGCCGCCGCGCACCAGCTCGGCGGCGAGCTCGGCGACGCGGGCGGCGGGCAGCATCCGCAGGGCGCGGCCGATGACCGCCTCGTGCTTCGAAGCGTCGCGGCGGGCGAGCTCGCGGGCCGCGGGGAGGCGCGCCTCGGGGTGGTCGATCCAGGCGCTGAGCTCGGCGTCGGTCATCGCGGGGTACGCGTCGGGGGCGGGCGCGGTGCGCGACTCCGGCGGGTGGACGGACTCGGGGTCGTCGGGGTCGTACACGCTCCCGATGGCGGTGCGGACGGCCTCCGAGGGGGGGACGCCGAGGCGGGCCGACCACGCGAGCAACGGACCCCAGGCGCGCGAGGCGTCGCGGGCCGTACGGCCGATGGACGAGACGCCGCCCTCGCAGGTGCGGGCGTACGCGGTGAGGGCGCGGGCGGCGAGGGCGCGCTCGTCGGTGGCCACGCCGAGCGTGAGGGCGCGCCGGATGAAGGCTTCGGAGGGCACCACGCCGCAGCGCAGCGCCGCGAGCCCGAGGCGCTTGGTGAAGGACTCCACCTGCGAGACGGAGACCCCGTGGGCGAGGACGTAACGGTCGAGGCGGGCGGGTTCGAGGAGGGCCTCGACGGACTGGAGGGCGGAGCTGACGCCGCCGGCGGAGACGAGGGCGTGCTCGTCGCCGAGGGGGATGGGGTCGAGGCCGTCGGAGAGCGTGAGGCCGTGCGTGCGGAGGTGGTCGATGGCGGCCGCGGAGGCGTCGGCGTCGCCGGGGGCGCGGAGGGTGAGCACCTCGAGGGCGCGGGCGGCGTTCTGCTCGCAGGGGGCGCCGAGGGCGGTGGCGCCGAGGGCGCGGCCGAGGGCGCTCACCACCTCGGCGCGGACGCGGAAATCGCGCGCGAGGCTCTCCAGCACGGCGCGGTCTTCGGGGCGCGTCACGTCGAGCGCGACGCGGGTGTACACGGGGGCGCCCGACTCGCCGCGGAGCGTGAGGAGCGCGTGCGGGAAGGCCGCGTCGGGGTCGATCTGGAGGACGGGGAGCACCGTGGAGCCCGAGAGCTGCGCCGACACCTCGGGCGTCCCCTGGAACCACACGCGCACCTCGCCCTCGACGACGGCGACGTAGGGGCGATCGCCGCGGGCGGCCCAGCGCGCGCGGTCTTCCGGGGCGACGACCGCGGGCTCGGCGGGGGCGGCGGCCACGAGGGACTCGCCGGTGATCACGCGGGTCTGATCGTCTTCGCGGGGCCCCGGGTTGTACGACACGGCGGGCGCTAGGTCGGAGAGGTCGACCTCCATGCGCTCCTCGACGGCGATCTCCCGCGAGTGGCCGCTGCGGTCGTCCGCGATGACGGGGGGCGGGCGGGTGACGGCCTCGGACGGGTCGTGGGGGAGGGTGGCCCGCTCGCTGATCGAGCGGCGGGAGAAGTCCTCTTCGCGGGCGTGGAGGCGCGTCTCGCGGGAGCCGAGGGCGGCCATGTTGGCGCGCATCGCGAGCTCCTCGGCGGCGACGGCCTCCTCGCGGGCGGCGACCTCCGCGGTGCGTCGGTCGAGCTCCTGCTCGCGGGCGGCGAGCTCGCCCTGCGCCCCGGCGAGCTCGTCTTCGCGGCGGGTGATCTCCTGCGCGCGCTTGTGGAGCTTCTCTTCGCGGGCCTCGAGGGCGCGGTGCTGCGCGTCGAGGCGGGGGTCGGGGCCGGCGGACCGGGACTCTTCGAGGTGGCGGCGGAGCCCCGCGGCGCCCACCACGGCGCGGGCCTCGCGGACGTACGCGGGGACGTGATCGGACGGGTCGTGGGCGAGGCGCGTCAGGAGCTCCGCGCGGAGGGTGAGCTCCTCGTGGGCGCGGGCGGCGGGGACGACGAGCGCGAAGCGGCGCGCGGTGGGGTCGTGGTAGACGAAGGGGACGGCGAGCTCGTGGCCCTCGACGCGGTGGAGGTGGCCCTCCAGCGCCTGCCGCGCGAGGAGCGGGTCGGTGAGGGCGTTGACCTGGCGCACGAGGTCGACGCGCCGCGACGCGCCCTCCGCGGTGGACACGAACGCGGCTTCACGCCGGGTCGCGCCGAGGGGGCCGGTGTAGGGGGCTTCAGGCGCAAGTTCTCGCGGGGGGGAGGAGCTCATGGCGGGGGTCGCGTAGCGTTCACTCGCTATACCCCGGTGGCGGCGCGGCAAGAAAGACTTTTCACGCGCCGCCCCCTCATGGCACAGCGCTGCACCGCCATGGAACCCGTCCCCCTCGACCTTTCCGAGACGCCCGAAGCCCTCCAGCCCCTGTGCGTCGCGTGCGCCCAGTACGTGCTGACGGCCACGGGCGTGATGCTGGATTTCACCCCCGAGACGCTCCCCGTGCTCGACCACTACCTGGTGGGCGCGCGGACGGCGAGCGTCGACGTGAAGGACCTCGTCACCCGCGCGGCCGGGGCGTACTTCGGCGAGCTGGTGCGCACACTCTACCCCGCGCGGTGGAAGGTGACCGACGAGGTGGACGGGTGGCGCCTGGAGTTCGAGCGGTGCTTCCTGCACTTCAACCCGGCGGCCTTCGTGCGCGAGGCGATCGAGGGGGCCGACGTGGTGGAGGGGGGCGCGGGGTACAACGTGGCCACGGACGACCTCGACCTGCTCCAGGCCGCGCTGGCGGTGTTCGGCGACGTGACCGACGAGGACTACTACCGGCTCACGATGCGGCTGGAGGCCTTGGGGCCGCTGGTCGATCGGCTGACGGCCAACGCCCTCGCGCGCAACGAGGCATCGCTCGACTACGGGCCGGAGCTCTACGCGCGGGCCCTCGACGGCGACCCCGCGGCGCGCAACTGAGGGCGGTCGGTGGCGCGCGGGCGGCCCAGCGACGACCTCTTCGACGACCTCGACCCGGCGGACGAGCCCCTCGACGACTTCGCCTTCGACCTGTACCTCCCGTACTCCCTGCGGGCCATCTCCGACGTGCACTGGACGCCGGTGGACGTGTGTCGCCGCGCCGTGGAGATGCTGCGCGAGGCCGGGGCGCGGCGCGTGCTCGACGTGGGCGCGGGGGCGGGGAAGTTCTGCGTGGTGGGGGCCCTCACTTCTCCGCTGGAGTTTACGGGCGTGGAGCACCGCGCGACGCTGGTGGGGGTGGCCCGCGGGGTGGCCCGCTACCTGCGCGTCGCCGAGCGGGCTCGCTTCATCCACGGCGTCGTGCAGGACGTGGCCCTCGCGGACTTCGACGCGCTCTACCTCTTCAACCCCTTCGGCGAGAGCCTGCTCGCCGGCGGCGACCCCATCGACACGAGCGTGGAGCTCGGGCCCGCGCGTCACCAGCGCGACGTCGCGTACGTCGAAGACGCCCTCGGCCGCGCGCCCGTCGGGACGCTGGTGCTCACCTACCACGGCTTCGGCGGACGTCTCCCCGAGGACTACGAACTCCTGCGCGACGAGCCCGCGGGGACCGACGCGCTCAAGCTCTGGCGCCGTGCGCCGCGTTCGCGCTGCACTGCATGAACGAGCGCGCGGGGTAGCGCCTCACCAGTCCTGCGCGGGGCGGATGCACTCGGCCACCGCGCCGGGTCGGCCGCAGCGGGTGAACTCGCAGCCCCGCGCGGTGATGGCGATCTGCCCGACGCGCCAGAGGGGGTTGGCGTCGGTGGGTGCTCCTTCGACGGAGG
Organism: Polyangiales bacterium; assembly: GCA_044375895.1. Classification (GTDB taxonomy): domain Bacteria; phylum Myxococcota_A; class Polyangia; order Polyangiales; genus CAISKJ01. The sequence continues at coordinate 35,552 of JBILLV010000039.1, forward strand.
GGTTGCTCACCGGCCCCATGCGCACCGGCTCGCTCTCGAACACCACCGCCCCCGCGCAGTACACCCGCACGATCGCGCCGGTGGTGTCGACGCCGCGTCGCCCGTTGTTGTCGCCGAAGAAGTGGACCCCCACGTCGAAGCGCGCGCCGACCGTCGCGCGCAGCACGTTGATGTTCTCGGGGCCCGGCAGGTCGCCGTTGTGGTCGATGTCGAGCTGCGGGTTGTTGGAGGGGCCCATCGGCGGCCACTCGATCACGCCTTCGGTGCAGAGCGAACCGCCCGCCATGCACTTGCAGTTCTCCCAGTAGCAGTCGGAGCGCTCGGGGGCGGCGCGGTTCCAGCGGCCGCCGGAGCGGGCGACGTCCGCGAGGTGGAGGTCGAGGTCGAGGCCGCCGCCCTGGGGGTTGCAGGTGCGGCAGGAGCGGTCGGTGTTCCAGACGAGCTCGACGCGGACGGCCTCGTCGCTGGCGGCGGTGACGCGGGTGGTGCAGCTCGCCGCGTCGCCGCGCGCGTTGGTGGCGATGAAGCGGAAGGTCCAGCGCCCCGCGACGTCGAACATGAACGACGTCCCCGGGGACGTCGCCGCGCCGAGCGACGCGGTGCTGGTGATGGGGCGCTCGGCGATCTCCCATCGGTACGTGAGCCCGAGGCCGAGGCGGGAGCGCGCCGTCGCCGCGAGCGCCTCGGTGGCGAAGGGGCGCGTGGCGCGGTCGGGCGGGCACGTCACGATCACGTCGGGGTCGGCGTGGACGCGTGTCGTGCAGGCGGCCGTGTGGCCCGCGGTGTCGCGCGCCGTCAGCCGCAGCCGCCAGTCGCCGAGCGCGTCGAGCAGGAGTCGGGCGCTCGTCGTGTTGGTGGGCGTCGGGGCGCTGGTGCTTCCGGTGGGGCGCGCGTCGGTGGTCCACGCGAAGGTGAGCGGGAGCCCGAGCCGCGAGCTCGCGGTGGCGACGAGCGGGACGGTGGCTCCCTGGTAGTTGCTCTGCTCGTTGGGGCACACGAGGTCGATGGCGGTGGAGGCGGTGGCGGCGACGGTGCAGCTCTCGCGGTTCCCTGCGGTGTCGCTGGCGGTGAAGCGCAGCAGCCACTCGCCGCCCGTGTCGAAGGTGAAGCGCGTGGTGGGCTGGTCGGGCGGCGCGGGGCGCGCGGTGGAGTCGGCGGGGGCGCGCTCCACCGTCCACGCGAAGGTGAGCGGGAGCGCGGCGCTCGACTCGGCGCGGGCCGCGAGGGTCACGGTGGTACCCTGCGTGCCGTCGACCCGCGCGGGGCAGGTGACGGTGAGGCGCGCGGGCGGGGCGTCGGGCGGAGGCTCGTCCATCGGCGGTGCGTCCATCGCGGGAACGTCCGTCGCGGGAACGTCAGGCGCGGTGGCGTCTGGACCCACCGGAGGCGGCGGAGCCTCCGACAAGCCCGTGCGCGCGCCGCACGATGGGAGCATCCACCCGAGGAGCGCGAGCGTGAGGAGGCGGGGAGCGGTGGGGGACATCGTCGACGGCGATCCTATACCCGCTGCGGTGACACGCACCGCGGACTGAACGCCCGCGCAGCCCCCACGCGCCACTTTCGAAGCGCGCGTCGATAACCCTGCGCCATGCGCTCTCCCCTGCTCCTCGCGCTGTTGATCGCCGCGTGCATCGAGGCCCCCGCGCTGCGACGCCCGCCCACGCCCCTCCGCCTCGCCGCCGTCGACACCCCCACCGGCGACCTCGACGCCACCGGCAGGATCACCACGCTCACCGTCCGCTTCGATCGGGCGATGGCGTGGCCCGCGGCTGACGCGCTCCTCCTGGTGCGGGGCGCGAGCTCCGACGGGCTCCGCGCCGACGCCGCGGACGGCTCGCTCTCGGCGACGAACAGCGCGCGGCGCGTGTCGGTTCGTCTCGCGCGCGACCCGCGGGACCCGTCGGCGCTCACCCTCGACGCGCTCGCGCCGCTGCTGCCCGAGAGCGCGCTCACGCTGCTCGTGACGCCGCTGGCGCGCGGTGAGGACGGGGCGACGCTCGCCGCGCCCGACGCCGGGCCGCGGAGCGTCGCGATCCCGCTCACGGTGGCGCCGGCGCGGCGGTGCGGGGCGATCGCGCGGGTGGAGACCGTCACGCCAGGAGAGGTGCCGACGACGGTGACGCGGGTGTTCGTCCGCTTCGATCGGGCGGTGCGGGGAGCGCGCGCCGAGCAGCCCCTCGCGCTCGTCACCGAGGCCGGCGTGGTGGTGCCGACCCGCGCGGTGCTCGACTGCTTCGACGACGACGGCTACGCGCGCTGCGCCGCGGTCGCGCCCATCGCTCCGCTCGCGGCGAGGACGGTGCATCGGGTGGTGGCGGGGGCGCTCCGCTCGCGCAACGGGGCCGCGGTGGAGGGGGTGCTCGGCGCGGTGACCACGGGCGAGCGGCGCGAGGCGACGCGCGTGGCGTGGGCGATGCCGCCGGTGTGCGGGGCCGACGAGCGGGCGCTGGTGGGCTTCTGCGTGCGGGCGGGCGACCGGACCATCGAGCTGCGCGCCGCGACGACGACGGCGGCGGTGGTGCGGCTGACGGCGACGCCGCTGGGGGCGCCCGCGGCCGTGCGGGTGGCGGTGAGCGCGGCGGGGACGCTGCACGGGCTGCGGCTGCCGGGGCTGCGGCCGGGGGTGACGTGGCGCCTCGCGGTGGAGGCCCTCGGGGCGGACGGGCGCGTCCACGCGCTGCGCGACGCGGTGACGGTGGCGACGCTGGCGGCGCGACCGCGGGTGCGGGTGAGCGAGGTGCTCGCGCGGCCACGGACCACGAGCGCGCAGGAGTACGTCGAGCTGGTGAACGAGGAGATGTTCGCGGTCGACGTCAGCGCGTGGTCGATCGCGCAGGGGGTCACGCGCTCGCCGCTGCCCGACGGGTCGGTGCTGCGGGCGAGGGGGCGCGCGGTGGTGGTGGGGATGGCCTTTGATCCAAGGGGGGACGTGCGGGCGGGCGATCCGCCGGTGGCGCCGGGGGCGACGGTGTTCGTGACGCGAACGGGCGTGGCGGGGAGAGGGCTGCGCGACGACGGCGCCGACCTCGCGCTCCTCGATGCGGCAGGGAGCGCGGTGGCGCGGGTGCCGACGGGCGATCCGGGGCGCCCGCCGCGGGAGGGCGTCGGGCTCGTGCGGGCCGACACCGACCTCGACGACGACGACCCCGCGGCGTGGGCCTACGACGCGGAGGGAGGGTGCACGCCGGGGGCGCCCGATCGCGTGCGGTGAGGGTCAGTGCGCGGCTGGCTCCGCGCGGAGGATCTGGCCGCGGATGTCGCCGAAGTACGTCTGCGAGCGCGTGTGGAGGTTGAAGTACAGCTCGCCCTGGGCGGCGATCTGGGCCATGCCGGCGATGGTGGAGACGCGGGTGATGGCGCCGCCGAGGGAGGGCGAGGGGACGACGCAGCCCATGGTGAAGGCGCCGATGAGCCCGTGCCCGGAGGCCGTGGTGCCGACGATGTGCGCGTTGGTGATCTCGACGGAGAAGAGGCCGTCGGCGAGGTTCTCCTGGAGGTTGGTGACGAGGGAGAAGTCGACGAGGATGGGGCCGAGCACGCCCGGCGGCCCGCAGTGGATGTGGAACATGTTCACCGTCGACGCGTCGATGCCCTCCACGCGCACGTCGATCCAGGCGCGGCTGAAGTCGCGGTTGAAGCGCACCTGCCCGTGGGCGCGGTGCCCCGCCGCCTCGCGCTGCGTCCGTGAGAGGGACGTGCCCGTCGAGCGAAACTGCGTCGGCGTGGTGCCGGGGGTGTTCTCCTCCTCGTCGGGCTCCTGGTGCGGGCTGAGCCAGGCCTCGTACACGGCGCCGATCTCCTGCCCGCGGCGCGCGTCGAGCGCGGGGGCCGGGGGCGTGTACGACGACGGCGGGACGGTGATGATCCCCATCGGGCCGTGCGCCATCGTCTCGGTCGACTGGGTGGAGGCGCAGCTGCAGACCAGCAGCGCCAGGAAACACATCGCTCGCATCGTAGACCTCCCTTGAAACGGTCGGCGGACGCTAGCACCGGCCGCGGCGGAGCGGCGCGCGACGTTTCGTCCAGCCGGTGGCCGCATCTGGCCATCACCGTCGCAACCCTCTTTTGGGGGCGCGGTGAAGCGCGGTACGGTCGCGGCTCGATGGGTTCCACTCCGTTCGCGCCTCGGCGGGCTGTCGCGGCACTCGTGGTCTTCGCGCTCGGGTGCGCGGCGTCGCCCGTGGCGCCGTCACAGCCGCGCGACGAGACCGCCGCCCTCCTCGCGCGGGTCGACGGACTCCGGGCGCGCGCCCGGGAGGCCGCCGCCGCGGTCGCCGCGCTGCGCTCGCCCGTCGCCGCCGAGGTCGCCGAGCGCGTGCCCGGGCGCGTCGAGGTCTTCAGCGCGGCCGTGCGGGAGTTCGCCGCCGCGGCGGGGCGCGATCACGCCCGCGTGGTCTGCCTGGCGCGGGATGTCACGGTGCTCGAAGCCGTCTTGACCGGGCTGCGGGAGGTCGACCGCGACGCGCTCCCGCGGGTGCTCAAGCGGGTGGACATGTGGGGCGCGGTGATCGGCTCGTGCGCAGGGACGCGGCCGCACGAGGGGATGGCGCCCGCGGACATCGCCCGCGTGGACGCGCTGGAGGCCGCGGGGATCGCCGCGTGGGTGATCGACGACCTCCATGCTGCCCGCGCGTCGTACCGGCAGGCGATCGACCTGGGGCGCGCCGCTGGGAGGCCCGCCGTGGCCGCGCGCTACTGGCTCCTCATGGCGAACGCGCGCGACGACGACGCCGACGGGGTCCGCGCGGCCGACGCGGACTGCGCGACCGCGCTCTCGCTCGCCCGGGAGGCCCACGACGAGCGGGCGGAGACGCGGGCCCTGGGGTGCAGCCTCGCGAGCCCCTCCGCGGCGACGATGGACGCGCTCCGCGCCTACCGGGAGCGCGCGCTGGCGGAGGACGGCCCCCTCTCCGAGGCGAGCATCCACGCGCGGACGCTCTGGCTCAACGCGCCGGGCCTCCCACGCGCTGCGGAGGAGGCGGAGCTGGAGAGCCTCGTCGCCGACACGCGGCGCGCGGGGCCCCGCTTCACCCGGCCGCACCTGCGGATGCGCTGGCGCGCGATCGGCGGGCTCCGACGCCACGACGACCCCGAGGGGGAGCTCCGCGCGCTCGAAGAGCTGCGGGAGGAGTACGCGGCGCACGACGGGGAGCACGGCGAGGCGGTGATCGACCTCGACGGCGAGCGGGGGGCCGCGCTCAACGCCGCCGGTCGCTACGAGGAGGCGCTCGCCCACGGCGAGGCGGTGTGCGCGCGGGCCGACGCGATCGGGCGGCCGGAGGCGTGGGGGTGCATCCAGTCGCTGGCCGTGCAGGGGGGGGCCCGGTTGATGTTGAGGCGGCCCGACCCCTGCGCGCCCCTGCGGGAGTCGGTCGAGCGGATCCTCGCGCGGGTGGGGCCCGCCAGCGACGCCCTCGCCGCGCAGTACGGGACGCTCGGGATGTGCTTGAGCCGCAGCGGCGCGGTCGCGGCTTCGGTCGTGGCGTACCAGCGCGCCCAGCGCGCGTACGACGCCCATTGGGGCGCGACGTCGACCGTCGCGCTGCGCAACCGCCTCTCTCTCGCGCTGGTCGCCGCGGCGACGGGCGACGCGCCCACGGCCCGCGCGGAGCTCGCCCGCGGGCGGCGCGTCCTTGACGACTCGGGCCACGACGCGGAGACCCGCGTGGCGCTGGAGCGGCTCGTCGGGGAGACCCTCACCCACCTCGGGGACTGGGACGAGGCGCGGGAGCTGCTCGCCCACAGCGAAGCCAGCCTCACGGGCGCCGTCGCCGTCCATGTGATCCGCGACGTGCGACGCCAGTACGTGCGCGCCCTGCGCGCGACGGGGGGCTTCCACGAGGCCGTCCGGGTGTGTCGTGACCTCCTCGGCGGGGCGTCGCCCACGCTCGCCGACTCCCGCGTCGCCGAGGCCGCGCTCTGGCTCGCCGAAGCCCTCCGCCGCGACGGTGACCCGCGGGGCGCCGCCCAGGTGCTCGCGCCCCTGGTGGCCGAGGCGATGGGCTCGCTCGCCGCGCGGCCGAACCTCGCCGTCACCCACGCCGAGGTGCTGTTGGCCGGGGGCGATGTGACGGGGGCGGCGCGCCCTCGCGGCGGTCGCCGGGGGGCAGCCGGCCGAGGTGATGGCGCGCCTTTGGGTCGCGCGGGCCGCCGTGGCGCGCGCGCAGCGACGACGCTCCGCCGCGCTCGCCGCCCTCGCCGAGGCCGAGGCGCTCCTCCCGCAGGCGACGGGCTTCGCGCGCCCGCTCCGCGACGACGTGACGCGGCTGCGCGCCGGGCTCACGCCGCGCTGAGGGCGCGCGCGATCAGTGCCAGTAGATCCAGGTGGTGGCGGTGTTGCCGCCCGCGAAGAGCACGGCGCCGGAGAGCAGCCGCGTGGCGGTGAGCCCGTCGAAGGGGAGCGTCGCCACCGCGCCGCGCGCGATGGGGCTGCGGGGCATCGTCGCGTCGATGACCTCGACGGATCCCGCCACGCCGCCGGCGCCCGTCCCCGAGGCCACGACGACGTGATCGCCTTCGGCCACGGCGACGGCGGCGTCGCGGCGGCGCTCGCGGAGGAGGACGGGGGTGGACACCACGAAGGGGCAGCTCCCGTCGACGCAGCGGAGGTCGAGGACGACGTCTTCGGCGGTGAGGTCGGTGCTGCCGAGCACGGTGCCGCCGAGCGCGTAGGCGAGGCCGTTGACGGCGACGAGCGACGCGTTGAGCCGGTCGTCGACGCGCGCGTTGCCGGTGCGAAGCGGGCGGCGCGCGCTCTCCAGCGTGCGGGTGTAGCGCTCGAGGAAGGGCTGCCCCGTCCCCTGGCCGCCCGCGACGAGGGCCTCCAGCGGGCCCGTTCGAATCACCGCGGGGCGCGCGCGGGGGGCGGCGAGGGGGAGCGCGCTCATCCAGGTGCCGTCGGGCATCACGATGTCGACGCGCGGAACGGCCTCCGGGCCCCGACGGCCGCCGACGAGGAGGGCGCCGCCGGTGGGCTCCTGCACGACGGTGGACTGCGTGAGGTCGCAGCGCTCCATCGGGGGCATGGTCGCCGGCATGGTGGGCGGGGTGTTCTGGTTGGGGTTCCAGACCAGGGCGGAGCAGCCGCGGACGGCGAGGATGTGGCCGTTGCCGAGGCGGATGAAGGAGGCGTCGCGGTCGAAGGTCGGGTCCCACGAGGGGCCGTCGAAGGCGCCGTCGAAGGTGAGCTGGTTGAAGGTCTCGATGGGCTGCGCCGCGGAGGTGCCCGAGAGCGCCATCAGGAAGGCCGGGGCCACCTCGATGATCGTGGGGGCGGTGCGCGCGTTCTGCAGGCGCCAGGGGTACTCGACCACGGTGTCGCGGCGCTGCACGAACACCTTCACGAAGGCCGGGCCGAGCGTCGACCACTGGATGGGGGGCGTGGCGCCGCCGCCGACCACCTCACCGTTGCGGAGCGCGTCGATGAAGCCGCGCGCCTGCGGGACGTTGGTGCCGAGGTCGGTCTCGAGCGAGAACGACCCGTTGGCGGCGACGGGCACGGTGACGGGGGGGATGGGGTCGCGTTCGAGGCGGAGGCGGGCCTGCGTGGCGGCGTCGGGGGGGAGGAAGGGGTCGCCGCCGTCCGCCGCGACGACGCGGATGCCCACGGCGACCTCGCGGCAACCGACGAGGGTGAGGAGGGCGAGCGGGAGCAGGGAGGGCGTACGCACGGCGGAGGGTGACGTGGGTATCGCGGACGGTGGGAAGCCGCAAGCAGCCCGTTCAACGTCCCAGGGTTCGCCGAGCCCACGTGATGTGCATCAACCCGGCGGCGTGGCTGCGAGTCCTCCCTCCCCCCGCTCGCTTCGCTCGCGGCGTTTCCCCCTCCCTCCGCCGCCGCGACGGCGTCAAAGGGAGGGGCCATCTGCTCCCGCCACCGACTCACTGCAACGACGAGCCGCGACCTCCATCGGCTCCT
>JBILLV010000113.1:0-26076 GCA_044375895.1 Polyangiales bacterium
CGCCCGCAAAGCTGGCATCGTCGCGGACCTCGATGGCGCGTCCAGCGTCGACGGCGAAGGCCCCGCGCGCGCCGAGGAAATCGCAGGCGCCCAACGCACCGGCGTCGGGGTCGGTCGTCACGGCCGGTGCCATCTCCGTGACCTCTCCGGTGCGCATGTCGACCCGCACCGTACGGGGCGCATCGTGCTCCTTCGCGACGTAGAGAAGGTCGAGCTGGTGGGGTTCGCGGAAGCCGATCGCCCGCGCGGCGCCATCGACATAGCGGGTCACGAGGGCGCGCGCCTTCTGTTCTCCTGGCGTCATGACGCGAACTTCTACACAGACGGGAGCTCACGCGCTGGGCAAATCCGTGCGGGTCGCCATCTCCGGGGTCGAGGGCATCCGATGGCTCTGCCCGCCAGGCACCCCCCGGCAGCGCCCGTCCCTCACCACGCTGCGGTGTCCACTCGGGAGGGGGTGTGCACCGCCGAGCGGCCGAGCGCACCGTGCTTCTGTCGTGGCGCGCGAAGAATCTCGAGCACCTCGAGGGCGAGCAGCAGGATGCGATCGTGGCGGGTCGTGGAGTCGTGCACGTGCCAGACGATGCGCTGGCTGTCGATGTCCGCGGGCTGCGGCGCTTCGCCCTCTCCCACCGAAGTCCTCCTGGATCGTGGGGGTGCCGTGTTGCTGGAGCATGCGCGTCGGATGCCCGGTCCGCCCGCAGCGCGTAGCCGATGAAGGTTTGTGTTCGGTGTCGCGCCGTCGGCGGTATCGTGCGCGCATGGAGCTCGGTGCCCGGTTCGTCTGCACAAAGTGTCGGCAGCGCGGCCCCGCCCGCATCTGTCCCGGCTGCGCGAAGGAGCGCCTCGACTTCACCACGCCTGAGGGTCTCGATGCGCTGCGGCGCGGGTGGATGATGTTCCCGGCGTGGGAGCGCGGGCTATCGTTCCTCTCGCCGCGCTCGATTCCGTTGAACCGCCGCGTCGTACGGCTCGCGCTCGCGGCGGCTGCGTGCGTCGCGCTCGGGCCGGTGGTCGCCGCGGCGACGGGCCGTGAGGGCCACCCCGGCGCGATCGCCGTCGCCCTCGCCGTCTCGCTCGCGGCGTCGCCGCTCCTCGCGACGTTCTTCGCGGTGTTCCTGTTCTACTACGCGCACATCTTTCGGCTGATGTTCATGCTGTTCGGGGTGCTCGCGATGCTCCCCCTCGTGCGGCGCCCCCTCACGGTGATCGCGTGGCTCGTAAGCGTCCCCGCGGCGTGGCTGCTTCCGCGCATCGAGCTCGACGGCGCGCCTGAGCTGCGGGTCGCGCGCGAGGGCCGCCTCGCCACGAGCTTCGCGCTCCACAACGTGCGCGACGGCCTCGGCTGGATGGACCGGGCCGACGCCTGGGCCGAACTCTTCGAGGTTGAGGTTGCTGGCGAGCGCCTCCGCGTTGATCCGCGCGCGGGCTCGATCGTCCTGGCGTACTCGTTCCATCGGGACGTGGGCCAGGAGGACGTCGGCGGACGGGGCCCATATCGCGATGCGCCCGGCGCGGCCGAGGCGGCGATCCCGCCGTGGGTCGACGGCCGGGGCCGCAGCGCGACGACGCGCCATCGCGTCGTGCCCGGCGGACGGCCGGTGCGGGTGATGGATGGCGTGATGGTCGACGGCGTACTCGTCGGTACTGCGGAGCGCCCGGTGCACATCGAGATCGCGTGAATTGCGGCGCGCGGGCCGACCGGCTCGCGTACCTCCGCGGGACTTTGGGGCGGCGTGCAGCGGCGTGCGCGGTCGACGCGCGGCCGTACCGTGCGCTGCACAACGGCACGCGCCGCGGGCCGCAATTCCGCGCGGCACGCGGGGTGCTCTCGTCGTCGCCGCGCCCCGCACCGCGGGCGCGAAGAGGAACTCACCCATGAAGCCTGCCCTCCTGACGATGCTCGCCCTCGCGGCGCTGTCGCACACCCTCTCCGGCTGCGCGGTGGACGCCGCAACGGAGGCCGACGACGAGTCCGTCGCCGCCCTCGAGCGCGCGAACGTCGGCGTGCCGCTCCCCATCGCCGGCCCCGACCTGGTGGCGGTGACGGCGTCGGGCACAGCGCCGACCGACGGCTTCGGCCTCTGCGGACGCACGCGCTCCAACGAGTTCGTCGTTCGGGTGAAGAACGTCGGCAACCGCGCGGCGGCGGCGTCCTTCGTGACGGTGGTGGTCGGCGGTCGTGTGGCGGTGGGGGAGGTCGGCGCCCTCGCGCCCGGCGCCGTCGCGGCGGTGCGGGTCGACACGCGCGCCATCCTCCCCGCGTGCGTGGCGACGGCGGTCCCCTCGTCGAGTGTGCTGCCGTGCGGCGTGGGGTTCTCGATCACCGTCGATGCTGGCCGCTCCGCGGGTGAGCGCACCGTCACGGCGACGTGGAACAACTCCCAGACCGGCGCCTGCGTGGGGCCGGGCACCCCCTGAGCGAGCATCGGAGGCGTGGGGCACCCCGCGCGGCCCTCAGCGGGCGGAGGCCCGCGTGCGCTTCGCGGCGGGCGGCGCGCGGCCCGCGATCGCCTCGGCGACGCTCCACACCAGCCCGGTGGTGTCCCAGCTCGCGGTGACGAGGCGCCCACCGTCGCGGTCGAAGGACGCCGACGTCAAGAGCGCGCCGTGGCCCTCCAGGTGCGCGACCTCGGCGCCGCTCGCGACGTCGAGCAACCGCACGCCGCCGAAGGTCACGACCGCCATCCGCCCGCCGTCGGGCGCGTACGTCACGGCCGTCACCGGGTCGCCGGACGCCTTCCACGTCGCGCGCAAGGCGCCGTCGGGGACGCCGAAGCGCTGCACGCCCGCGCTGCGCCACACCGCCGCCTCATCGCCGCGCGGCGACAGGGCGAGGCCCGCGGCCCCGGCCACCTTCACGGTCGCGACCGCGGTGTGCGCGTCGAGGTCCCAGACCGTCAACGCGCCGCGCTCGACGTACACCGCGTAGCGGTCGTCGGCGGAGAACGCGAGCTGGTGAGGAGCGGCCTTGTGTGTGTGCCGCTCGCCGCGCGCGTTGATGAGGGTGAGCCGCCCCTGGAGAAGGATCGCCTCGACCGCGCGACCCCACCACTTCTGGTGCGCCTCGGCGAAGGTCTCGGGCCGCTGCGCGAGGGCGCGGGCGGCCACGTCGATCACCGCGGTGCCCTGGGCGGCGGGCGGCATGACGGCGTAGCGGTCGCCCTCGGGCAGCGACCGGAGGGCGTTGACGAAGGTGTCGAGCGGAAGCTGCGCGAGGGCGCGGCCGTCCTCGAGCGACCACCAGCGGGCCTCGCCCGGCACCGTGACGGTGACGACCGCGGCGTCGTCGCGCGCGACCGCGAGGGCCTGCACCGCAGCCGTGTGACCGGTCGGGGGGGCGTGCTCCTCGAAGGTTGCGAGGTCGACCAGGGCCACGTGGGGGCCGACGCTGTGGGCGACCGTCGCGCCGTCGGGGCAGAGGGCGAGCGAGGGGATGCCTCTTCCCCCTGCGCGGGTGGCGACGCGGGCACCGTCGGCGAGGCGCCACAGGGAGAGCTCGCCGTCCTCACTGGCGCTGACGACGCGGAGCCCGTCGGGGGTGACAGCGACGCGGTGGACCGAGGCGCGGTGGGCCTTCCAGCGCGTGACCACCTCGCCGCTGGGCAGGTCGAAGACGGTGACCCCGCCGTCGCACGCGGCCACGACGAGGCGCGTCCCGTCGGGGGTGAAGGCGGTGTGGTTCGGCTGCAGGTCGGCCCGCCCGAGCGTGCGCATCCGGCGCGCGTCGGCGACCGACCAGAGGGCGACGCCGGCCTCGACGTCGGTGGTGACGAGTGTTGCGTCGTCGGGCGAGAACACGCCGCTGTTCACGTACGACCCGCCCTCGATGGGAAGGGCCGCGCGGACGCTCCCGTCGCGCTCGAGCAGCGCGCCGTAGGGCTTGAAGCCGCCCGCGAAGATCGTCCGCCCGTCGTGTGAGACCGCCAGCGCCGTGAGCAACGTGGAGGGCAGTTCGAAGGTGGACTGGCGCGCCCCGTCGGCGGCCGCGTACAGCGAGAGCGAACCTCGAAGGCCGACGGCGGCGAGGCGATCGCCGTCCGGGGCGGGCAGGTGCGCAAGCTGCGAGGCGGCGGGGTCGTGTACGCGCCAGCGGATCGCGCCCGTGGTGACGTCGATGGCGGTGATGCCCGCGCCCGCGGCGAAGACGACGGCGCCGTCGCGCGAGAACGCGAGCGAGTCGACGGTGGTCCCGCCGTGCCGCCAGCGGACGGTGCCGAGGCGAGCGAGCGCGAAGGGCGGGAGCGGATCCCCGTGGAGGTCGAGGCGGGCCATCGCGCGGGAGAATAGGGCATCCCACGCACCCCGTCGCCAAGGCCGTGGCCCCGCCGCGAGATCGATGCCGCACGTCAATGTGTTTGGGCTACCTCTCGGAGAAGTATTTGATTGCGGTGCTGCCTCGGCGCCCTCACGTTCACGGGCGCGACGGCCTCAAGCTACGACCGTGCGCTCCACTGCGACGCCCTCTGCGGGAGCCGTCTGGGTATGGGGCATCCAAGGGTCCTGCCCGGCAAGCACCCCGCAGCGCCCGTCCTGCCCCTGCGGCTGTGCACTGTCGGGAGGGTGTGCGTACCAACGAGCGGCAGGTCGTGCCGTTTGGCTGGAGTGGTGACCGTTCGCAATAGGATCAGTCACCGTCGGGAGGCGGCCACGAAGGCGTCGCGCGCCTCCTGCTTTCAGCCCGCCTCCCGCCAACCCTTCGAAGATGGTGTTTGACAGCATGCAAGACCGGGCGCCTGACGACCTATGTCCGGCGCCCCGCTCGCGGCGCTTGCGCGCGGCGGAGTGTGGTGCGACGACGCGGCTCCGATGGCTCGCCCGGACCAGTGGCTGAAGCAGGTGCTCGCACACGAGACGCCGTTGGTGACGCATCAGGGCGCGACCTTCGAGCGCGCGCCGGAGATCGCGACGACCGAGCTCCGCCCCGACGGCCTCCTGCGCGTCGCGCGGCCCGCGGCGCTGGTGACGCTCGCGGCGCCGTGGTGCACCCTGCGCGGTGAGGTGACCGTCGAGGGGAAGATGCCGCGCGACCACCTCGGCCCCGCGGCGCTGCAGCGCACCATCCTCCGCCGCGAGGCCCGCCAGGTGCAGCGGATCGAGCTGGAGGAGGCCGACCCCGACCCCTTGGACTGCGGCGCGTGGGTGGTCGCCCCCTACGTCCCCGAGTGGCTGCGGGCGTGGGAGTCGCGGGGGCGGGTGACGCTCGTGTCGCTCGGGGCGGGGTGCTGGTCGTTGACGCCGTCGCTCTTCCCGTTGGTGTGGATCGCCGCGAACGAGTTGCCGCTGCGCGAGGAGCTGATCCCCTTCCTGGTGGCGCGAACGGGCAAGCCGTTGAAGGAGTTCGTGCGCTGGGTGCATGGGCGGCGTGAGCCCGCGTGGTTCGCCAAGATGGTGTACTCTCTCCCCGAGGTCGCGAAGATGATCCAGGCCGTCGAACCCGACATGACCCCCGAGGAGCAGGACGAGGTGATCACCGCCATCCGCGCCTCCCTCCTCGGCCAGCGAATCGAGAACGCCGCCATCGAGAAGGGCATCGAGAAGGGGATTGAGAGGGGCATCGAGAAGGGCATCGAGAAGGGCATCGAGAAGGGCATCGAGAAGGGGATGGGTGCCGTCGAGCGGCAGTTCCAGCGCCGCCTCGGCCGCGTCATCACCGCAGCCGAGCACCGCGAACTCCTCCGCCGCGTCGACACCCTCGGCGCGGCCCGTCTCGGCGACGTTGTGCTCGACCTCACCCCCGAGGCCCTCGCCGCCTGGCTCGCCGACCCCGACGCCACCTGACCCCGAGCGCCTCGGTTGGGCCGAGGCCCGGACTTCGGCGCAACCGAGGCGCTCCGAGAGCATCCAAGCGCCCATGATGAAGCTCGTCGTTCTCGGCGCCTCCGGCGGTTGCGGTCGCCTCCTCGTCACGCAGGCCGCAGCGCGCGGACACGCGGTGACGGCGGTGGCGCGCGCCTCGTCCCGGCTCGACGTGCCCGCCAACGTTCGCGCGCTGCGCGGCGCCCTCGACGACGAGGCCTTTCTGCGTGATGCCCTGCGGGGCGCCGATGCGGTGCTCTCGGCCCTCGGCCTCCGCCTCCCCGGCATCGCCCCGTGGAGCCGCCCCGACGACCCCAGCTTCCTCGACCGCAGCACCCCCGCGGTCGTGCGCGCGATGAAGGCCGAGGGCGTGCGGCGCGCGGTGGTGATCAGCGCGGGGGGCGTGGGCGACAGCTATGAAGCCGTTCCTGGGGCCTTCAAGCTGTTCATCAAGACGTCGGCGCTTCGCCACGTGTACCCGGCGCTCGCGCGCATGGAGCGGGTGTGGCTGGAGAGCGACCTCGACGTGTGCATCGCGCGCCCGACGGGGCTCACCGACGAGCCCGCGACCGGCCGGGCGAAGGCCGTCACGCACGTGGTCGGCCGGGCCACCATCCCCCGCGCCGACGTCGCCGCGTGGATGCTCGACGCCCTCGAAGCGCCGCGTTCTGAAGCGCGTACGCCGATGCTCACGGTGACCGGTGCACCCTGACGCGCCGCGGATGTAGAGTCGGGTCGATGAGCCACGATGCCGTACGCGCCGCCCTCGCGGCCACGCCCACCTCCGTCGACGACGCGGTCTCCATCATGGAGGCCCTCGCCGCCGCGCTCCCGCCGACCGATGGGGTGGCGTGCTTCAACCGCCTCTACCTCGAGACGACGAAGAACGTCCGCGAGGCGATCGTGGGCGCCGTCTTCGAAGACGCCGCCTTCCTCACGCGCCTCGACGTGGTCTTCGCGAACCTCTATTTTGACGCGCTCCGCAGCGACCTCGCCGCGCCCCGCACCGCCCCTCGCGCGTGGGAGGCGCTCCTCTGCCACCGCGCCCGTCCGCGCACGCACCCGCTCCAGTTTGCGCTCGCGGGCATGAACGCCCACATCAACTTCGACCTCCCGCGGGCGCTGCTGCTCACGACCCGCGAGCTCGGAGGCACGGTGGCCGCGGGCACTCCGCGTCACCGCGATTTCGAGTCGGTGAACAAGGTGCTGGCGCAGACCGAAGCGGCGGTGAAGAAGCTCTTTCTGCAAGGGGCGCTCAGCCAGATCGACGACGCGCTCGGCGACGTCGACGACCGCGTGGCGCTGTGGAGCATCGCGAAGGCCCGCGACGCGGCGTGGACGCAGGGCGAGACGCTGTGGTTCGTGCGCGGCACGCCGCTCGAAGGCGCGCTTGTGACGACGCTCGACCGCACGGTCTCGCTCATCGGCGCGGCGCTGGTGGTCTGAGCCGAAGGACGTCGCTCGCGCGTCGAGGTCGCGCTCGAGCTACAGCATCATCCCGCCCGAGACCTCAATGCGCTGCCCGGTGATCCAGTGGCTCTCGGGGGCGAGGAGCATGGCGAGGGCGCCGCCGACGTCGTCGGGCAGGCCCACGCGGCCGAGCGCGGTCATCGACGCGATCATCTGGTTGAGGCCCTTGTTGTCGCGCACCGCGCCGCCCCCGAAGTCGGTCTCGATGGCGCCGGGCGCGAGGGTGTTGACGCTGATGCCGCGCGGGCCGAGCTCCTTCGCGAGGTAGCGCGTGAGCACCTCGAGGCCGCCCTTCATCGACGCGTAGGCCGCGTAGCCGGGCATGCTGAAGCGCGCGAGGCCCGTGGAGATGTTGACGACGCGGCCGCCATCGCGAAGCAAAGGGAGCAGCGCCTGGGTGAGGAAGAAGGGCCCCTTGAGGTGGGTGCGCATGAGCTCGTCGAAGAGCGCCTCGCTCGTCTGCTCGAAGGCCACGTGGCCGCCGAAGCCGGCGTTGTTCACGAGGTGGTCGAGGCGGTCGCGGCCGAAGGCGCGCGGGAGCTGAGCGCGGAGGGTGTCGACGAAGCCCGCGAAGCTCGCGCTGTCGGACACGTCGAAGGGGAGGACGAGGGCCTTGCGCCCGAGCGCCGCGACCTGCTCGGCGACGCCGCGCGCCTCGGCCTCCTTGGTGCGGTAGGTGATCACCACGTCGGAGCCGCGGGCGGCGAGGTGGAGGGCCATGCTTCGGCCGAGGCCGCGGCTCGAGCCGGTGATGAGCGCGATGGGGGAGGGGGAGGCGGTGTCGTTCATGCGGCGCTTGTAAGCCCGCGCCGTCGCCCGGAGAATATCGGACGTTCGGATAGACTGTTCAACCGACGGGAACAATCACATGGCCCTGGACCTGGAGAGCGTGCGGATGTTTCTGCGCGTCGCCGAGCTGGCGAGCTTCACCCGCGCGGCGGCGCAGCTCGGCGCGCCCAAGTCGCGCGTGTCGCAGCGGGTGACCGCGCTGGAGGACGAGCTCGGGAGTCGGCTGCTCCAGCGCACCACGCGGGCCGTCCGCCTCACGCCGGACGGGGAGCAGCTCGTCGCGCGGGCGCGCCCCCTCCTCGAGGAGGCCGACGCGGTGGCGGCGATGTTCAAGACGGCCGGCGACCTGCGGGGGCGCGTGCGGGTCGACCTCCCCGTCGGGTTCGCGCGCAACCTCGTCATCCCGAGGCTGCCCGAGCTTCTGGCGCAGCACCCGCGGCTCGACCTGGTGCTGAGCACCACCGACCGCCTTGTCGACGCGGTGGGCGAGGGCTTCGACTGCGTCCTCCGCGTGGGGGAGCTCGCCGACTCGGGGCTCACCGCGCGGCGCCTGGGCGCGCTCCCGATGGTCAACTGCGCCAGCCCCGCGTACTTGCGCCGCTTCGGGGTGCCGCGCTCCGTCGCCGACCTCGCGCAGCACCGCCTCGTCCACTACGCCCCCAACCTCAGCGGAGACGACGCGTCCTTCGAGTGCCACGACGGCGCCCGCTGGGTCGAGCTCCCCATGGCCCGCTCCATCACCGTGAACAACACCGACGCCTACCTCGCCGCCTGCCTCGCGGGCCTGGGCATCATCCAAGCGCCGCGCGTCGGCCCGGCGGCGTCGCTGGCGAGCGGCGCTCTGGTCGAGGTGCTCCCAGAGCTCACCGCGCGCCCGATGCCCGTGACGCTCCTGCACACCCACGGCCGGGGCGCGCCCAAGCGCGTTCGCGCGGTGCTGGCCTTCCTCGCCAGCGCCCTGGAGCCCGCCCTCGCCGTGGTCCCGCGCTGACCGCGTGGTGTTCCGTCCCGGGCCGTTCCGAAGGCTTTGGGGCGCGAGGGCGTGCGACGACGTGGGCGGCGCCCGCATGAACGTCTCGAGCCCGCCTGGCATCCGATGGCCCATGCGCCACTTGCCCCTCCTCACCGCCCTCGTGCTGACGGGTTGCAATCCGATCGTGATCGACGGCAGCCTGGCCGGAGACGCCGACAACCCTGACGTTGCGATGGACAGCGCGCCGGACACCGAAGCCGACGTCGCCCCCGACCGCTCCATCGATGTCCTCCGGGACACACCGCCAGATCCTCCCCCCGACGTCCCCGCCGACCTGTTGGACGCGGCGCCTGATCGCGCGGACGCGGCGCCCGACCGCTCTGACGCGGCGCTCGACCTCGCCGATGCGACGCCCGATCGCGCCGACGTGGCACCCGACCGCTCCGACGCGGTGCCCGACCTCGCCGATGCCACCCTCGACCTGCTGGACGCGGCGTTCGATCGCGCCGACGCAGCGCCCGATCGCGCCGACGCAGCGCCCGATCGCGCCGATGCCACCCTCGACCTGCTGGACGCAACGCCCGATCGCCCCGACGCGGCGCCCGACGTCGTTGACGCCGCGCCCGACCGCTCCGACGCGCCGGACGCGACGCCGGACGGCCCCGCCGACCCGACCCTGGGGCTCCCCGTGACGATGGCACCCACGTGGCCCGAGACGCGCGTCGGCGGCCCCACGAGCTGGGTGATCCGCCTCCCGAGCGCCACCTGGTCGCTCGCCTCGCACCCCCCTGACGGACCCTACCTCGCGGGCGTGCTCGCTGGGAGCGCGGTCACTGCGGCCTTCGACCCGGGCGGCCGGTCGCGCTGGCGCGCGGCGTTCGCGGAGGGGACCGGGGGCTCGCTCAGCCTCGACGCGAGCGCCGCCGGCGCGCTGGTGGCGTCACAGCCGCGATCGGCGGATACGTGGATGCTCCGCGTCGTGCGCTATACGCCGACGGGGGCGGTGGCCGCGCACCGCCTCCCCAACACCCTCTCCTGCAATGAGCATCTCGTTCAGGTGGACGCGAGCGGCGCGGCGGAGGTGCTCTGCACCAACTACCGCAATGTACCGGTCGACGGCTTCCCCCTCAGCCCTGGCCATCCCACCGATCCTCACAGCAATGGCTACCTCGCGCTCCTCACGTTGAGCGCAGACCTCCGCGTGACCGGCGCAACCTCGTGGCCCTGGGTCGTCGATCGCCCGGACTTCGCGGCCTTCCCCAACGTGTTCGCGCCCGAAACCCTGCTCGGTGGCTTCGACCGCGCGGGGACCGAGAGCGTGTTCGACGTCACACGGCTGACCACCCCCACCGACGACTGGGCCACCTCCGCCTACGAACGGAGCGTGCGGATGGGGCGCCCGCTCGAAGCGACCCGGTGGCAGTCCACGGAGACGTGGCCGCAGCCCTCGCGCGTCTCACCCACCCGGTTCGTCACGCACCGCGCGGTCTGGCGCGTCGCGGTCACGCCTTCAGGCGTCGGCTACGCCGCCATCGCCACGCGGCACCCCGCGGCCGCGCAGTCCCCGGTCACCGACCCCGGCACGCGAGACATCGTGCTCGCGGCCTACAATCGCTCGGGCGCGATCGTGTGGAGCCGACGCTACGGGAGCTCGGGCGACGACACCCTCGGCGGCATCGCCGTCACCGCCGACGGAGAGATCGCCCTCACGGGCTCCTTCGCGACGCCCTTCTCCACGGGCGCAGGGACGCTCATCTCCGCCGGCGGACGGGACGGCTTCCTCCTCATCGTCGGCCCCGACGGCGCCACCCGCGCGGCCGAGCGCTTCGGCGGCGCGGGCGACGACGCAGGCACGGCCGTCGCCGCTGCGGGCGGCTCCGACGTCTACTTCGCGGGCACGTTCACGGGCGCCGCGACCTTCCCCAACGGCTCGCTCACCGCCGCGCCGGGCGAAGGCTCCTTCCTCGCGCGGTACGGCGCCTCGTGCCCTTCGCCCCGCGTCGCCTGCGGCGGCCGCTGCGTCGACACCGCCACCGACGTCGCCCACTGTGGGGCCTGCGCGGCGCCCTGCGACTTCGCCAACGCCACGCCCATCTGCGCCGCCGGTCGCTGCGCGTTGGGCGCCTGCGACGCGGGCTTCGTCGACTGCGACCGGCGCGCCGACAACGGCTGCGAGGTGCACACGGGCTCCGACCCGGCGCACTGTGGCGCCTGCGGTCGCACCTGCGCGGCGGGCGAGTCGTGCCGCGCGGGTCGGTGCTGCGCGGGCGCGGCCTGTCCCCCCGACCCCTTCCCGAGCAACGGGAGCGAGGGCGCCTTCGCGCCGACCCGCGACGTGACCCTCGCCGCGGGCGTCCATCACTTCACCTGGGTCCGCATCCCCGCGGGCGTCACCGTCCGCAGCGAGGGGAGCGCGGTCCTCGAGCTCCGCGCCCGCGGACCGGTCGACATCGCGGGCGCGATCGATGTCTCCGGGCTCCCGGGCGGGACGCCCCGCAGCACCCCCGAGTCCGCCTCGGGTGGCGCGGGGGGCGTCTGGGGCGGAGGCCGCGGCGGCTCCTACCACGACATCTTCGGCGTTTCCCCCGGCCAGGCGGGGCAGGGGCCGGGCGGCGGCGCGGGCGGGACGCTCACGACGGCCGCGGGCGGTGGGACGATCGGCGCCGCCGCGCTCGCCGACCTGCCCGTGCGGAGCACCTTCAGCCGAGGCAGCGGCGGCGGGGGCGCCGTCCTCGGCGGCTACGGCGGCGGCGGCGGCGCGGGCGGCGCCCTGCGGGTGAGCTCGCCCGAGCGGATCGTCCTCGCGGCGACGACGCGGCTCCGCGCGAACGGCGGCGCACCGGGCCCCGGCGGCGGCGGCGGGAGCGGGGGCGTCGTTTACCTCGCGGCCCCCACGCTGCGTGTCCCCGTCGGCGCCGAGGTGTCTGCCGCAGGAGGCAGCGGGGCGGGAGGTGTGGGCCGCGTGCGCGTCTCCACCACCCGCGCGACCTGCACGCTCGACGGGAGCCTCACGCCGCCCGCGACGCCGTCGTGCGCGTCGTCGCCCGCGGCGGGCACCCCCGGCTTCGCCTACGTCGGCGCCTGGCCCGATTGATCCTGTCCGCGCCGACGGCCGCGCGGCGCGCGCGTCAGCGCGGGGGGTAGCGCCGGTCGAGGTCGTCGACCACCGCCGCGCTCTCGTTCACCGTGCGCTGCGAGATCACCGCGTCGGTGTTGAACCACCCGAACGCGCGCAGCGACGACGGGGACTCGACCGCCGCGCCGCGGAGCGAGAGGTCGTGGCGCGACGAGGTGAAGCGGTCGGCGGCGAAACGATCGGGCGACGCGCCGTGGGTCCGCGCGGCCTCGGCGAGGACGTAGGTCGCGAGGTGGCAGCCCGCGCAGGGGAGCTCGTCGGGGACATAGCGCGCGGGGTTCTCGACCCGGTGGAGGGAGGCGAGGGCGCGGTCGCGGGCGTCCGCGGCGGCGCGCGCCGAGGCGGCGGCGCTGAGCACGGCGCTGTGGTCTTCGGGCGTGACCGCGACGGGGGTGAGGTCGTAGCGGTAGCCCGCGGCCTCGTCGGTGTGAATCACACGCTGGTTGCCCCGGCCCACGCCGACGATGGTCATGGGCTCGAAGGCCTCGCCGTTCCGATCGAGCCCGCCGAAGAACCACACCTCCTGCACGGGCGGCGCCCGGAGGAAGAAGGTCACGCGGGTGAGGCGCGCGGCCCCGACGTGGCGTAGCACGAGCGCCCGGAGCGCGGCGCCCCACGGGCCGGTCACCCCCTGGGTCGCGAGGGCGGGATGCACGTCGAGGGGGCCGTCGGTGAGCCCCGGCGCGAGCGAGCGCATGCGCCGGAGCTCGCCCACCACGTCGCCCATCTCACCCGCTTCGAGGCGAAAGAAGAGGTGGAGCGCCGAGTCGCGCGCGAGGGAGCCGCGCATCGGCTGCATCACCAGGCGAATCTGCGGGTAGCAGGTGTCGTGCGGCCCGCCGCAGCCGTCGACGCGCAGCGAGAGGACGCGCATCCGGTCGTAGGCGATGCCGTCCGCCGGCACCACCGGGAAGGTCGGAATCGCGTCGAAGACCGCGCGCGGGAGCAGCTCGCCGTGGGCGCCGCGGTCGGTGGGGCGGAGGTAGCCCGCCGCCTCCTGGTCGGGCGGGAGGGGGAAGAGCACCGACACGTCGTTGAGCCTGAGCGTGGGCGGCGGGGGCGCGGCGTCGACCGGCCCGGCGTCGACCGACGACTCCACGGCGACGTCGCCGCTGGCGACCTCCTGCGGGGCGTCGGCGCCGGCGTCCACGCGGGCCGCGCTCCCGTCGCACCCGACGACGCCGAGGACGAGAGCGAGGCGGGGGAGGAGGGCGGAGGCGCGGCGCGAGGTCTTCACGCGGGCCTTATCGCTTCGACGCGCGGAACGGGTCAAGGGATGTGGGGGCGACCACGCGCCGCGAACGCCCGATCTCCCGCTCTGGCGAGAGGTCGTGCGCTCCCCTGGTGCTGGGCGTCGTCGTTGCCGCTGGCGTGGGTGCGGACTCCGCGAAGCCTACTGGAGCCCGCCCACTGCCTGCCCGAAGCGATCCCGCACGTAGAGCGCGGGGCGGAGGGGGTTCTCGGGCGCGCGCAGGACGGCGCTCGGGGCGCTCGACACGCCCATCGGGCCGCCCGCGAACACGACGACCCTCCCGCCGTTGCACCCGGGCGACGAGCTCATGCCGGGCTGGCCGACCACCACGTCGTCGTAGCCGTCGCCGTCGAGGTCGGCGCCCGCCAGCGAAACGCCGAAGTACCCGTCCTCGCACGGGGCCGACAGCACCCTCGCGCCGCCCCCGCGCAGCCCCGTCGGACCGCCCGGGTACAGGTGCACGTAGCCGTCGTCGCTCGCGCCCCGCGGCCCCCGCACGAGCAGGTCGTCGTAGCCGTCGCCGTCGACGTCGCCAGCCGGGGCCATGATGTCGGCGAAGGCGGAGAAGGCGTTCGTCCCGACGATCGTCGCGGCCGGCTCGCTCGCCAGCCGATCGGCGCCGCCGAGGTAGATGTGCACCCGCCGGAAGTCCCCCGTCGACGTGCTCGACCGGAGGGTCGCGCTCACCGCGAGGTCGGCGCGGCCGTCGCCGTTGAGGTCGCCCGCGTTGATGAGCGTGGCCCCGAAGTCGTGCCCCAGGGCCGCCGACCCGCGGAGCACCTGGAGCGGCGTCGCGGACACTCCCCCCGGTCCGCCCGTGTACACCGAGACCGAGCCGACGGTGTCCGCCTCGCGCGCGCTGACCACGAGGTCGGCGTAGCCGTCGTGGTTCACGTCCCAGCCCGTCGCCACCGAGAACACCGGGATCGCGAGGGTGGACGAGGGCGTGAACCCCATGGGCCCGCCGAGCTTCACCACGGCGAGGCGATCGCCGGTGAGCGTGATGGCGTCCCCGTACCCGTCGCCGTTGAAATCCCCCATGCCCGCGCTCGTCGGCACGAACGCGCCGAAGGACGTCCCCGGGGCCTCCAGCCTCCGCACCCCGGCGCTGAGGACGAAGTACTCGCCTCCCCGGGGGCTGCGGATCCCCGACGGGCTTCCGAGCAGAAACGACACGCCGGTCACATCCGGGAAGCCGTCTCCGTCGACATCCGCCAGCGGCAGGACCCGCTCCACCGGTCCGGTCCACAGGCGGATCGAGGGCGTCGCCGCGTCGGCCACCGGCCCGAGGTAGATCGACGTCGACCGGATGGAGGCGCCGCCTGGGAGCGTCCCCTCGTCGCTGCCGACGACGAGGTCGGCGCGGCCGTCGCCGTTGAGGTCGAGGCGGGTGCCCCAGCTCGTGTCCACGGCGGCGTCGCGACGCCCGACGAAGAACTCCCACACCGGGCTCGGTTCGGGCCCCACGCGCCCCGCCGCGCGCCCGCGCAGCCGCCAGAAATGGAAGCCCGGGGCGAGCGCCACCGGCGGCCTCGCCGCAGCGCCCTCGGCGTCGAAGCGCTGCTCCACCGTCGCGCAGGCGCGGTCGGCGCACACCTCCACGGCCGCCCCGCCCACCCCCGCGGGCAGCTCCCATCGGAGCGTCGGGCGGTGCGAGGTCACCCGCGCGACCGAGAGCGGCGCGACGGGGCGCGGCGGCTGGATGACCGCGCACACGCCGCCCACCGACGCGGAGCCCTCCGCGCAGTCCGTCACCTCAGAGGGCGCGTCGGCCGCGACGTCGACCACGGCCGCGACGTCGACCGCAACGTCCAGCGCGCCACCCGCAGCGTCGGTCGACGGCGACGCGTCCGAAGCGACGTCGGGGCGGGTCTCGGCTGCGACGTCCGAGGGCTCGGAGGGCGTCGTGTCCGACGGGGACGTCTCGGGCAGGTTCGCCGTGGCGTCGAGTCCCGGCGCGGCTGGCGCGCAGGCCATCGGAGCGAGCAGGAGCAACCAGGCCGTGCGCTTCACAAAGGACCTCGGAGCACCGAAGCGAGACCGGTCGCGGCGGGCGCGCCCAGCGACGCGCCGAAGCATCGGGAGATCAACTCGAACACGCCCCCGACGATGCGGTCGCGGGCGCGCCGCACGCAAGGGGCTTGTGCCCGTCCATCGCGACCTTCGAGCGCGCGCCGGAGATCGCGGCGAACGAGCTGCCGCTGCGGGAGGAGCTGATCCCCTTCCTGGTGGCGCGAACGGGTGATCACCGCCATCTGGGCCTCCCTCCTCGGCCAGCGCATCGAGAACGCCGCCTTCGAGAAGGGCATCGAGCGCCGACGGTGTTCGCGCGTTGTGCCGTCGGCAGCATCGTCGACAGCCGCTGCGTGACAGATCCGGCGGCGCGGCAGTACCGCATCGATGGGGGCCAGCAGCGCGAGCTCGCCCCACCGTGGGACGCCGCCGCAGGGCCTCCTCGAGCGGGACCCACGGGGGAGGGGAGCAACGCAACGGCGCGCCGCGTCGCCTCACCGGCTCGTGGCGGGCGATCTCCCTCGTGCGATCTCCTCGCGGAGTCGCGCGATCACCCCGTCGCGTTCACTCGGCGCCACGAGGAGCCGCTCGAACTCCGTGAACTCCAGCAAGCTCGCCGCCATCTCGTCACACGCCCGCCAGGGCCACGCGCCGTTTCGCGCGGTGTCGGCGATGCTGCCGGTGCCGCTCGATCGCGACGCTTGCAACTCGTAGCGGCCGTCGTGCACGGTGACCGTCCCTGTCTCCGTGCGGTCTTGCAGCGCGCCGAGCACGTGGTCGCGCACCGCGGGGAGCGCCCCCACCGGCGAGCGCATCGCCTCCGCGAGCCAGGACGGGGTACGGTTCTCGGCGAACCAACCGCCCGCGCCGAGCACCTGCGCCGTCACCCGGCGCACCCGCGGGTCGTCCGCGTGGCGTCCCGCCGTGGCGAGGAGAAACGCGCCGCCGTCGCCTCCCGCGATCAGCTCCGAGCTCCGAGGGATCGTCGGGAGCCAGAGCAAGTACGCGTCGAGCGCGCGCAGGTCGCCGCGGCGGTCGCGGGCGTCGAAGAGGAGGTTGATGCAGCGCTCCTGGGCGAAGTCTGGCGCGGCGCGCCGCTCCAGCCAGCGAGCGCTCAGCGTGTCGAGGCCCGACGCCGTGGAGGTCCACTGGACGAGCGAGTCGGTCAGGGCGCAGGCCGCGGACAGCGCCTCGTACGTCGGCGCGCGCGGCGCCAGAAGTCCGTCGATCCGTCGCCGCAACAGCGCCTCCACCGCCCCCAAACGCGACCGAGCGACGGGCTGGCGAGGCGTTCGCGTGAGGTTCTCGGCGGCCTGCGACCACCGCTCGGGGCCCGCGTGGTCGTCTGCGAGTACCGCGTAGAAGCGCTCGTTCTCGGGGAGCGCATGGACCCGCGCCCAGTGCGCTCGCATGCGCTGCGCGAGCTGGACGCGCGCCGTGGGCCCCCGCGAGGACAGGTCGTCGCCCGTGGAGGCCGCGCGGAAGAAGTCCTCCTGGAGGATGTTGGCCAGGGCCGCGTAGGCCGCCTCGTGGACGAAGAGCGGGTGTCGGCTCCGGGCGAAGTCGCGCCAGAAGTGGACGCTCCGCGTGAGGCGCGTGTCGCGCTCCAGCGCGTCGAGGAGGGGATCGACCGCCGCGTCGCCCAACGCGATGAGCGCCGCCACGCGGGGGTCGGTTGCGAGCGCCACGCCGCCGGGCTGGCCCCACTGACGCGCGTTCACCTCGTCGAGCGTCTCGATGAGCGCGTGCGCCTGCGCGACGCGGTCTTCGACGGAAGCGGTCGCAGCGGCGTCGCGCGGGCCTCGCGTGAGGCGTCGGGCCGCGTCGCGCGCGAGGTCGTCCGCGGGGGCAGCGAAGTCGAGCGGCGACCCCTCGGGGGATGCGTCGCCGGCATCGGGAGCCGCTTCGCGGGCGAGCGCGTCCCGGAGGGCGATCACCCGGGTGCTGGCCTGGAGCGTGACGCGATCGTCGCCGCGCATGTGCGCGCAGACGGCGCGGTCGAACAGCGCCCACGCCGCGTCCGCGACGGCCGCGGTCAGCGCGGGCTCCGGGGCGTCACCGGCCCTCGGGACGGAGCGTCCGAGACGCATCAAGAAGGCCACGGTGAGCAGTGAGTGATCGCTGGGGATGAGGGCTCCCGCCTCACCGGCGCTTCCACGAAAGATCCGCGCGACCATCTGTTGCGTCGGGTCGCCTCCGTCGCGCACGGTGAGGAAAGGCGCGGCGTCGACGTCGAGGTCCGCGTCCCCGAGCACGGCGTGAGGCTCGTAGAGGGCGCCGTTCCACCCGAGGAACCAATCGCCCGCGCTCGCATCGGCGCGCGGCAGGAGCCACCCGTTCGCCTCGACCACCGCGCCCGCGCCCGACCACAGCTCGCCGACCGTCACCCGCGCCCGGACGTAGCGGAGGCCGCGCGGATCGGGCAGGCCGTGATCGAAGAGCCACGCCACCGTGGGCGACCAGGGCGAGGCCACCGATGGCTCCCAGGGGGCGTGCTGCATTGGCGCTTCGGGCCAGTGGGCGAGCTCCGCGATCGACGCCGGCGGGGACTGCGTGCGCGCGGCATCGACCGCGGCGGGAGAAGCCACCGCAGCGTCTGTTGTCGTGTGCGTCGAGGCGAACGTCGCACGCGCGACAGGACGGCAAGTCGGCAGCGCCAGAACAACGAGCGCAGGCAAGACGAACCAGTGGGGGCGTGGCATCGGGCGGTTCCTTCTGTCCGTACAAGCCGAGCCGCGGGAATCTATTCCATGCGGCGGTGCGGTTTGGTGTGACGAGCGCATGCTTCGTGCCCGTTGCCTCGCCGCCCGCCCGACACGTCGCAGCAGGGATGTTCGCTCCGCTCTCCCTGTGCTGGGCGCCGCCATGAGACACTCGGGACGTGCCTTGTCGCGTGACGAATGCCGCCGCGCTCGCGACCGCGCTCCTCGCGTGCGCACACGAGGCACCGCGGGCTCACGTCGCCGTGACGCCTCCCGCGCCGGCGCCTCCCTCCGTCGCGTCCGCGACGCTCCGCCTCGTTCGCCTCCCACGACCCCACGCGTTCGAACTTGTGGAGAACACATCTGAGGCGACGCGCGTGGTGTGGGGGGGCCTCCGCGCCGAGCTGCGCGGCGACGCGATCGTGTGGGCCGACCTCGCGGGCGGCGCGACGATTCGCGCGGTGGCGCGCGACGGGGACCGCTGGGTGTTCCTCGATGAGGGCGGGGCGCTCTTCGAGAGCGGCTCCTTCCTCGGCGCGCGGACGCCGCTCGCCGCACCGTCGCCTCTGCACGACGCCGCGGGCCCTCGACGGGTGGGGTCCTTCGTCGGCCCCGCCCTCTTCCGCGACCGGCGGGCGCGCGTCTGGCGCGTTCACGACGGCGTCGTCCGACCGATCGCGCTGCCGTGGCCCGCGTACGTCCTCGCCCTTCGCTTCGACACGCCCCTCCGCGGCGTCGTCGCCGTCGACGGACCACACTGGTTCTTCACCGAAGATGCTGGCGCGACGTGGCGTCCGGGGCGCGCCCCCGCGGATTGTGTCGACGACCTCCACGATGAGCTCTGGGGTCCCACGCGCCTCGTCGCCCCGCTGCCCGGCAGCGACGTGCTTCGTTGCGTCGCGTCGGAGCCGGCTGTGACGCGCGACACCTCCCTCCTGCGCCGACGCCTCGCCTTCGATCTCGCCGCCCGTGACCCCGCGTACCTGCCGCTGGTCGAGCCGGTCGTCCTCGAAGCCGGCACGCTCGCGGCCTTCGACGGGACGCACCTCCGTCGCTACGACGCGGCCTCGTGGCGCGAGCGCGACCGCGTCGCCACCACCTGGCCCGCCGACCTGCACCTCGAGGGGCGGCTCCCCGACGGCCTGCGCGGCCGCACCCGCGGCGACCTTGCCCTGCGCCTGCGCGCCGACGGCGGCTCGACGCGGCTCGGGCCTCACGCCGTCCCTTCCACCGTCGCGCTGCGAGCCGACCGCACCGCAGCAGGCCGCACCGTCACGGGCCTTCGCTGCGACCTGACGTGGCGCACGATCGGCCGCGACGAGACCGACCTCGGGCGCCCGTGTGGCCATCGCCGTGCGATCCTGGTCGGTGACGACGCGGTGGAGCTCGACGCGACGACGCCTGCGGTCATCCGGGCGTGGCCATTGGCGCCCGCGGCTTTCCTGGCGCCCGAGGCGGTCGACCGGACGCTCTACCAGGCGCCCATCGTCTGGCAGTTCGGCGCGACCTTCGACGGCCGCTGGCTCTACGCGCTCGGCGGCGACCGCAACGGCGTCCCGGTCGAGCTCGCGTGGGGCGACGCGGTGACGCCATGGGAGGCCGTGCGGTTGCCCGAAGGTGCGAGGTCGATCGCGTTCGCCTCGCCGGGGCTTGCGTTCGCGGTGAGCCCGACGGGGCACGTCTGGCGCAGGATGGCAGGGGTGGGGGGCTGGACGCTGGTCTCCGTCGCGGCCTCGTCGACGCAGCCGATGGAGCACCTCGCTGAACTCCCGTGCTCCGAGGCGTACTGTCAGCTTGCCGAGGGCCTGGTCGTGGCCAATCCAGGAGGGCCAGCGCCCGAGGCATCACCGATTGCCGCGCCGCCGGTCGCGCCAACGCCGCGCCCTGGGCGCTCCTACGACTGCACCCGAGACGCGCGCCTCCCCGTGGCCCAACGCGACGCGCTTGCTGGCCCGACGGGCTTTGCGTGGGTGGATGAATGGCCGGGGGCGGCCGCGCGCCACCGCGTAGAGTGGCTCGGCGTCGACGAGCGCGGCGTCTTCACGGGGCGAGGTCCGATCGCCGTCGGCCTCGCGTTCGCCGGGCTCTCCGTCGACCTCACGGCGGTGTCGCGCGCGGGCTTCGTGGCCGTCGGCCGCGACGACGGCGGTGTCGCGACCCTGTTCGAAGGGACCGCGGGCAGGACGCTCCCCACGCGGGCGGTCGCGGTCGACGCCTGGGACGTCTGGTGGCGTGTTGGCGCGTGTGACTTCAGCTCGTTTCGCGCGAGCGATTGGTGGGTCACGTCGCACCCGCGCGATGGCAGCGCGAGCGTCCGCTGGCGCACCTTCTCGACGGGTCCCCGCGACGCGCCGCTCTGGCTCTTCTCGCGCGGCGGCGTGTGCGGCGTGGCCGTGGAGCGCGCGGAGGAGGACGCGCTGACCCTCCATGATCTCCTCCCCCAGCGCGTGGCGCCGCGTCGCGCGTCGCGCCCGGCCTTCGAGTCCGCACGCCCCTGCGTTGCGACGGCCGCGCCCGACGTGACGCGGTGGCGGATGGTCGCGTCGGACACGAACGCACCCCTCCACCTCGGGGCCGCCTCCCTCGTGGCCGACTACGAGTCGAGCGGCGAGGCGGTCTGCCTGCGCCGCGCTTCCGTGGTCGATCGTGGCGACCGGGTGACCCACGTGCTCGCGGCGCAGGTCGACGGTGCGCTCGCGGGCGTGGAGCTCGCTGGGGACACCGCCTGGAGGGTTCGATGCGACGGGCGCTGACGGGAGTCACCGTGGTCGCCGCGCTCGCCGCGTGCGCATCGCGGCCGCGGGCCGACGCCCTGCCGCGGCAGCACCCTCCACCGCGAGCCGCCGCGCCCCCGCCTCCAGAGCGCTGGATCGACTACGCGGGGAGCCGCGTCTCGCGGGGCGTCCCACTCGGCTTGTGGCACCGCAGCGCGCGCATCGACGCGCCCTCGGCGTGCGGCGAACCCGCGCGCGAGCGCTGGGTGCAGGGGGGCTCGCGCTTCGAGGTGGAGGGCGATGAGACCCACGCGGCGGAGGAGACGCTGCGGGCGCCGATCACGGCGGCGGTGCCGACGCCGGACGGGTGGCGGTGGTTCACGCGCGGTGAGGTGTGGGCCTCCGCGACGTGGCTCGGCCCGCTGCGCCGCGTGGCGGCGTGGGACGACGCGTCGCCTGTACCCGCGCCGGGCCGCCCCGTGGCCGTGCGCGACGGGCGCCTCCTCGGCGCGCCTTCGCCGCCCAACCGCTGGGTGCTCACGGCGGGCTTCGTCGACGAGAGCCGCGGCGTTGCCCTCGCGGAGCCTGGCGTCTTCCTGGAGACGACGGACGCAGGCGCGACGTGGCAGAGGCTCCCCGCGCCGCCCTCGCTCGTGACCGACCTCACCGTGAGCGTGCGCGGCATCCACGCGTTGGAGGACGCTGCGGGACGGCGTTGGATCCTCCGCGGCCGGCGCTGGGCGCCCGACCCGGCCCCGCCGACGCCCGACGCGGACGGCGATCTCCCCGACTGGCGGCGACGGTGGAGCGCCGCGGTTCCGCTCTCGTGGGATCACGCGCGCCTCGCGCTCTTCGGCGATCACCACGTCGACGTGTACGACGTCGCCACCGACCGCGTCGTCCCCACCGTCGCTCCGCCGTGTGGGGTCGACGATGCCTTCTTCGCGGGGCGGCTCTTCGCGGTGTGCCGCGGCGAGCACCATGACGACCTCTTCGCCTTCGACGGGACCTCGTGGCGTCGGCAGATGGCCTTCCGCTCGCCAGGGCACGGCGTCTGCGTCGCGTCCGCCGACGGCGCCGATCTCGCGTGCCCCGGCTCCTGCGGCACGGCGCTCGACGGCGACGCTCGCGGCGTCTGCGTCGTCCGCGACGGCCACGCCCCCGAGACCCTCCGCGCGCGCGGCGACGACCGCTTCGTCCCCGTGGGCTTCCGCGACGGCGCCCTCGTCTCCGTCGCGCGCGGCGACACCCTCGGCGCATGGCGCGTGCGGGTCGGCGACGAGGCCCCGCGACCGCTCGGCGACTCGTGGCCCGTCGGGCCGTGGGCGTTCGACACGCTGTCGCCGCGCCTCGACCACTACGGCCGCCTCCACCTGCTGGCGCGCGACGGGGACGACGCGCTCGTGGTGTTCGACGGGTGGCCCGGCGGCGCGTGGACGCGGCGGGGGGGACCGCCCTTGCGCGAGGCGCACCTCTGCGGCGACGAGGGGGTGGTGCTGGGGCGCGACGACGACGGCGTCGTGTGGGCGTCGGACGACGCGCGCGGGCCGTGGCGGCGGCTCGGCGCGTTCGATCGCGGGAGGACATGGTTCACCCGTCTCACCTGCTCGGCCGCGGGTTGGCGGCTGTACTTCTGGGGTCGGGGTGGCGGCGGTCCCCTCGGCGCAGACCACGTGGCATGGGAGGGACTCGGCTGGGGTCCCGTTCGCACCGAGGGGGGCACGCTGCGGGGCGCGGAGCCCCCTGCCTGGCTCGACGCCGCTCCGCTCGTGGAGCCAGCCGGGTGGAGGTGTGCCCTCGACGGAACCGTCGCCCGCGCGCCCCTCCTGCGCGACGACGCGTCGCTCACCGCACGCGACGGGCCGCGGTCCATCACGGCGGCCGGGCTCGCCGCCACGGTGCGCCGTGCGTCGAGCGACGGGGAAGGGTTGGACTACGCGGCCGATGGGGTCTTCGTGCTCGACGGCGCCGTCGGGCGCCTCCACCAACGGAGCGACGGCGAGCTCGTGGCAGTGTCGACCGGCGGCGACGCGCGCTCCCTCGGCGTCGTTCGCCCGCGCGCCTGCGAGGCAGGCGCCCGCGGCGACCTCGCGCTTCGCATCGACGCCGTGATCGAAGCCCGCACCGACCGCGTGTCTGGCGCGCTCCACCTCGCGGTCGACCGTCGCGGCGTCTGCGTCCCCACAACGGCGACGCCCGGCCCCGGGCGCGACGGCGACGGCCCCATCGCGGTCACAGGCGTGACGCCCGCGGGCGGCGCCTGGCTCGCGCACCTGCGGCGGGCGTCGCTCCGCTTCGGCCTGCGGTGTACGCGCGCCGCTTCGCCCCACTGAGCGTGAGGCTCCGCGATGTGCCTTTCTACACGGTGAAGTTCGTCGCGCAGACGCCGTGCGCGGTGGCCGACTCCGCGGAGCCCGACGACGCGCTCAACGCACGCTTCGAAGCGCGCAGCGGGGACGGCCGCCTGGAGCCTCGAGGAGGTAGGTCCGCAGGGCACCGAACACGAGGTAGGAGTGCAGGTCGAGGCCCCGACGAAGAGGTCGCCGAGGAGGGCGGTGAGCCGACGCGGCGCGTGGGCGTTGCCCGGGACGTCGACGAGCTGCCCCCACGGCAAGTGCTCGGGCCGGAGGACCTGTCCGTGTGCTCCACGCGACCCTGGCAAACACCTCGCTCATCGCCCCGGCGTCCCGCTCAACCGAGCTTGAGGCCCCAGGCCTTGACCACGTTCTTCTGGTCGCCCGTCGCGACGTGGAGGGTCTGCGCCTCGGGCTTGGGCTTGATCCCCGTGTTGAGGGTGTAGTTCTCCGGCGACGGCACCTCGGTGGAGGCGTCGTTCGCGACGGAGAGGTTGAGCTCGTCGCCCTTCTTCTCCAGCAGCCCCTTCATCTCCGTGTCCTTGCAGTGGAAGGAGAGGAAGTACTTCTTCGCGATCGGGTCGTACTCGTACACCGCGAACTGGAAGTTGGTGTCGATGTTGACCAGGCTCTTGTAGACCATGAGCGCGACGGTCTGCTTGTTCGCCGTCGACACCTGCCCCGAGAAGTACACCGCGTCGGTGACGCCGGTCTCCCACAGGATGTCGGTCAGCACGGCGACCACCTTGAGGTCGGTCTCCGGGTTCGTCGGGTCCTTGCAGGTCTGGTCCGCCTTCACCTCGGTGTCGCCGATCCTGAGCTTCGTGATGAAGCCCACCGGCGTCTGCTTGTCCTTCTTGTAGTCGTAGCCCTGGTACACATCCAGAACCCTGCGAAACTCAGGCATCGTTCATTCCTCCGCTGCGATGTGGGTTCAGGCCTTGCCGCCGAGCGAGGCTTCGAGCCTCAGCGCGACGTCCATCCCCTCGAACTGGACGTGGGGCAGGAGAGTACAGAGAGCGTGGCACTACAGTCCCGAAGCCCCTGATGCCACTGTCTGTTCCAGACTCCCCCGCGCGGATCGCCCCCCAATGCCCGTCACCCGTCACGCCTTCGGTTGCCCCCACTGCGGCGCCCCCTTCACCCCGCCGCTCCGCGCGCTGCCGCCGTGGGTTCCGCGCGATGCGGCCGACCGCTGCTGCGAGGTGCCGGAGGGCTACTGGTCCTTGCGCGACGACGCACGCACGCGGCCCAACCACCCGGTGGCGGTGAACCCGCACGACCTTCAGGGTGTGATCCCTCACCCCGACTCGGGCCGCCGCGTGGGGTGCTGCGGGGTGAGCTACCGCGCGGTGCAGCCGAACGTCCTCTGCGCGCGTTGCGGCGCCGAGGCGGGCTACGAGCTCACCGACGGCGACCACGTGCCGCACGCGGTGTTCGTCGCGCAGACGCCGTGCGCGGCGGCCGACACGGCGGAGCCCGACGACGACACGCTCCGCGCTCGCTTCGAAGCGCGCCGAGGGGACGCCGGGTCGCTCCCCGCGGACGCCGGGTGGTTCGCGGTGCCCGAGCGCCTGCGGGTGAACCCCGATCTGCTCTACGACGACCCCCAGGACGCCGCCCTCTTCCCCGCGCTGCACGACCTCGACGTCCGCGTCGTCGGCCACGAGGTGCGCCTCGCGCTCGACGGGGTGTGGGTGCGTCCCCCGTGGCCGGACGGGGAGCGGGATCGGGTCGTGGCCCTCGGCGCGATCCCCCTCGGTGGCAGCGCCGAACCGCTCTACTGGTGGGCCGACGTCCCCACTGGAGCGGGCACCTTCGACCGGCACCAGTGGCACCAGTGGCGGGTGGGCGACGCTGTGTGCGTGTCGTGGGAGCGTTGGCCCAACAGCCGATCGACCCGCGCGCCGGGTGTCGGGTTCCAGGTGCCGCGGGAGCACTGGGAGTTCGTGTGGCGCGCCGCGCTTGCACCGCACCGTCGAGACCCGCGATAGGTTGTGCAGCACCGACTTGACCCCGCGGAGCGGCAGCGGGTCGATGCGCGCGTCGATCGTGTGCAGCGCGTCCACCTGGTCGGCCATCTGCCGCAGGAACCACAGCGCCGCTCCGCGCCACCACGCCACCTCGCCCTGACCCACGTCGCCGTCGTCGACGCGGGCGGCGGCGTCGCCCGTCACCTGCTCCAGGTCGTCCGCGAGGCGGGCGTGCGCGTCGATCCACGCGTCGTCCACGCTCACGGGGGCCTTGCGCGCCCGCGCGTCGGCCACCACCTCGCGGAGGATCGCCACGATGGCCGCGTGGGTGGTGGCGACGTGCGACGGGTCGCTGCCCGCGCCCCAGGCCGCGTCGAGGGCCGCGCGCCGCGCCGGGTCGCCGCCCGCGACGGTGAGCGCCGTCGCGTACACGAGCGCGCGCTGCGCCGTCACCCGCTTCGCGCGGTTGCGGCCGCCGAGCTGGAGGGCGTTGGCGCGGCGGACATGAGCCCGCCGGGCGGTGTCGTGGATCAATCGTGCGACACCGGTCTCAACCTCCGTCCGTGACTTCAATGCACGCGGCGGCGCTTGACAGCGCGCGAGGCAGGTCACCTGACGAGCTATGTCCATCGCTCCCATCGCGACGCTTGCGCGCGGCGGAGTGTGGTGCGACGACGCGGCTCCGATGGCTCGCCCCGACCAGTGGCTGAAGCAGGTGCTCGCGCACGAGACGCCGTTGGTGACGCATCAGGGCGCGACCTTCGAGCGCGCGCCGGAGATCGCGACGACCGAGCTCCGCCCCGACCGCCTCCTGCGCGTCGCGCGGCCCGCGGCGCTGGTGACGCTCGCGGCGCCGTGGTGCACCCTGCGCGGTGAGGTGACCGTCGAGGGGAAGATGCCG
>JBILLV010000114.1:0-26061 GCA_044375895.1 Polyangiales bacterium
TCGCAGACGAGGGAGCCCTTGCCCCCGCTCCGCGGGGGTGAGGGCGCGCGGCAGCGCGGAGAGGGGGCCGTGACGAGCGGCACCGTCACACGGTCCGCGATGCGTCAACGGCCAAACCTGAGTCAGATGCCGACCCGCACCATCACCGTGACGTCCGTCCGCGCGTCGCGGGGGTAGTGGTCGACGGCGAGGTCGAGCCCGCCGAACACCCAGATCAGCGAGAGCTGCCCGCGCACGCCCCCGCGCAGATCGGGAGCGACCCCCAACGGCGACCCCACCCACGGGATCACCGCCCCCGGGAACCAGCTCTGATTCCACGAGTGCACGCGCCACAGCGGGATCGCGTAGCCGAGCGCGGGGGTGAGCACCACGTTGCCGCTCGTGTCGACCTCCACCGAGGCCGACCCGACGAAGCGCCGACCGATGCCGAACTCGTAGCCGAGCCGCGCGCGGAAGCCCTGCCCGGTGGTTCCCCCGAGGCCCAGCGTCACGCCGCCCGAGCGCACGTCGCCCGAGAGCGAGCGCTCGTAGCTCATGTGGATGCTCGACGACTCGGTCTCGTCGACCTGCGAGCACGTGTAGCCGTCGCCCACGCGGCAGAGGCCGTGCTGCTCCAGGCCGGTGGTCGGCACCCAGCGTCGCGGCGCGTGCGTGCGCAGCGTCGCGACGCCCGCCGCGGCCCAGCCCTGCGCGCCCACGCAGCGCCGGGTCCGCTGGTAGTCGAGCGACATCCGCACGGACTGCTCACGCGCCTGCGCCAGGAGCGGGTGCATCAGCCGGAGGGCTCCCTCGCCGAAGGGGTTGTGCCACTGCCAGCGGTGCTCGATCTCCACCGTTCGCTCGTCGCGCAGCGTGAACGCGACGCGCCCCCCCGCCGCCACCACGAGCTCGACCGACCGCGCCGGTGCGCCGCCGTCGAGGGCGAGCGTCGTGTGGCGGCCGTCGACGGACACGGTGGTGCGGACGGGCTCGGCGGTGGGGTTGTCGACGAAGTAGCGCGCGACGAGGGCGCAGCGGAGGGCGTCGGTGTCGCTGGCGCCGCAGTCGAGGGTGACCTCCTCGCGCTCGACGCGCAGCCCGGTGGGGGCGGTGGGGCAGGGGGCGTTGAAGTTGGCCGAGGCGTCGTAGCTCCAGGCGTGGCCCGCCGCGGGCACGAGCAGCGCGCCGGCCGCGACGGAGAGCGCGACGCGGGCGCGGTCAGGCACCGCTCTCACCGTCGCCTCCGCCGGTGCCGCCGTCCTCCTCGCGGGGCGCGCGGATGCGCTTGGGGCGCTTGGAACCCGACGCCCCCTGCACGCGGAAGGTGGGCGGCGACACGCGCTCGCTGCGGCACTTGGGGCACGCGGAGGGCGTGGTGAGGCGCTCGCGCTCGCCGAAGACGAAGCCGCACGCGAGGCACTCGGCGG
Organism: Polyangiales bacterium; assembly: GCA_044375895.1. GTDB lineage: Bacteria > Myxococcota_A > Polyangia > Polyangiales > CAISKJ01. The sequence continues at coordinate 1,407 of JBILLV010000114.1, forward strand.
GGTGCACGTCGAGGCGGAATCCCTCGCGGCGCAGGGAGTACGCGAGGTGCTCCAGGTGCTCGACGACGTCCATCTCGGAGATGGAGGCCGCCGTGGCGAGCTCGCGGGCGGTGGCGGTGGCGCCGGTGTCGCGCGTCACGAGGAGCGCCTCACGGATGGCCTCGCGCGTGGTCGCGGCGCGTCGCGGAGGCTCAGGGGGCTGTTTCATGGCGGCGACGCGGGAGTGTACTCCCACCGGGGCGACGACCGTACAAGGATGCGTTACCTTCGCGCCGCGATGACCCCCGACACCCTCACGCTCTACGGCGACGCCTTCTGGATCAGCCCCTACGTCTTCACCTGCCACGTGGCCCTGCGCGAGAAGGGGCTCCCCTTCACGTACGTGGACGTGGCCCTCCACGCCGGGGCGCAGCACGACCCCGCCTTCCGCGACCAGAGCCTGACGGGCCGCGTCCCGGCGCTCCGCCACGGGGACTTCTGGCTCGCCGAGTCGTCGGCCATTGCGGAGTACCTCGACGAGGCCTTCCCTCAGGGACAAAGCCTCCTGCCGAAGGACGCGAAGGCGCGGGCCCGAGCGCGGCAGGTGATGGCGTGGATTCGCAGCGACCTCATGCCCATCCGCGAGGAGCGCTCGACGACGACGATGTTCTACGAGCCCGCGACGGCGCCGCTCACGGCCGCGGGGGTGAAGGCCGCGGAGAAGCTGGAGCGGGTGGCGAAGGCGCTCGTGCCGGGCGACGGCGGGCACCTCTTCGGGGCGTGGTCGATCGCCGACAGCGACCTGGCGTTCATGCTGCACCGGCTGCTGCTCAATGGGCACGCGGTCGACGGGAAGGTGAAGCAGTGGGCGGAGCGGGAGTGGCAGCGGCCGTCGGTGCAGGAGTTTGTGGCGCACGGGCGACCGGCGTACGTGCCCTACGGGTGAGGCCTGTCAGTTAGCGCGCGTCCAGCGTTCCCAGGATTCGCAGGAGCCCAGGCTTGAGCTCCTGCGAACCCTGGGAACTCCCCATGACGCCTGCCCCACGCTAACGGACCGGCATTGGCCCTACGATTGAGGCCGGGCGGCGCGACGGCGGCTCAGCCCACCGGCTCGCTCATGCACGCCCGCAGCGCTCGCGTCGCGCGGTGGAGCAGCAGCGCGACGTGCCCCGCGGAGATGCCCAGCGCGCGCGCCACGTCCTCGCCGGGCTGCTCCTCAAGCACGCGGAGGAGGTGTCGAGGGGCGTCGAGATTACAACGCCACCTTCGCGCGCAACCCTTCGCTTCGGGGTGCGCGAGGTGGCGCGCAACCTCGGGCTCGCCACGAAGGAACGTCTCGCGCGGCTCCTCCCCCTCGACGACGGGACACGCGCGATGGTGCGGTGAGCTGCGGTACGATCCCGCCGTGGATCGCTCCTCCGCCCCCGCCGACCCGCCGCCCGGATGCGCCGTTGCCGAAGCCTGGACGCGGCAGGACACGCACTTTCATGTCGCGACGACGCTCGGGGCCACCGTCCGCGCGAAGGAGAGCGGCTTCAAGGTCGTCGGTGTCTTCTTCGCGCTGCTGTCCGTGGTGATCGTCGTCGCTGCCCTCGGCGGTCCCCAGGAGGTGTTCCAGGGGATCGTCTGTCTCGGGGGGGCGTTGATCGCCGTGTGGCTCGTCTCCGCGACGGCCGCGGGTGGCGGCACACACGACACGAGCGAGCCGGTCTCCTGGCGTGAGGCGCGGGCTTCGATGGAAGCGGCGATGGGGGCGCCGTTGTGGTCGGGCGAACGCGACCTCAGCGGCGCGCGGGTTCGCGTGCGGGGGAGGGTGCGGGCGCGCACGGTCATCGACGGACCGGAGGGAGGCTGGTGCGTCGCCTCGGAGCGCCACACCCCGGACAGCGAGACCATCGACACGCGCACCATCGAGCGGGCCGGTGGCGTCTTCGACGTGGTGACCGACGAGGGGCTCACCGTGCAGGTCGACGCGCGCCACGTCGCGGTCGTCGACGGTCGGGCGACGCCGCAACACGCGGCGCTGCACCGGGACACCTGGACGGCGGTGATCCCCGACGGCGCCTACGTCGATGTGGTGGGGGCGATGCGTGAGGAGCTCGTCGAGGGGAGCGGCTACCGCGGCGAGAAGCGGATGGTGATGTCGGGCACGGAGGCCGAACCCGTCGGGGTGATGTGGCGCGACGGCGGCGGGACCGGCGTGCGGGTGGACGCGCGGGTGGCGACGACGGAGGACGCGGTGGAGGACGCCGCGGAGCAGACGGCGGGCGGCGGGAGCGCTTCACGCCGCGCGTAGGGGCGCGCGGCCCGTGCTCAGCGGTTGTGCACCTTCAGCGTGCCGACGCTCCAGTGCGTGGTGAAGCGCTGCTCGGCGGCGAACAGCACCACATCGTGGAGGTCGCCCCCCGTGAGCGGGCAGCGCGCGGTGACGACGGCGCCGTCGGTGACCCGGCACGGCGTGCTCGCGGCCCCCTGAGGCCGCACGGAGGCCATGAGGGAGACGCCGCGCGGGTTGTCGACGGTCACCACCACCTCGCCGTGCGCGTCGCTCTCGGCGCGGTCGGGTGACACGAGCCGGAGCCCGTAGGCGAAGAAGCTCGGGTCGAGGCTGGGCATGCGCAGGTACTCGCCGGGCGTTCGCGGCGTCGCCAGAAGCTGCCAGTGCGCCTCGTCGGGGTAGTGCTTCGTGAGGAACACCTCCGGCGGCGTGAGGAAGTAGCGCGTCCCGTAGCGCTTGTGGAAGCCGTCGGCGCTGACGTAGCCCGCGTCCCACGTGGTGTCGACGAGGTGCCACTGGCCGTCGAGCTGCACGGCGCTCCACGCGTGGCCTTCGCCCATGCCCTCGGCGCTCATGCCCCGGGCGCGGCCGACGACGGTCTCGACGGTGAGCCCGGCGGCGCGGCCGATGGCTTCGAAGAGGGCCGCGTAGCCCGCGCACACCGAGAGCCGCGTGCGGAAGGTGGTGAGCGCGTCCTGCGGCGGATAGACGCCCGCGCGGTACGAGGGGACGTCGTAGGCCACGCGGTCGGCCACGTAGTCGTGGACGGCGCGGGCGAGCTTCCAGGGGTCGTGTTCCTGGGTGGCGAGGTAGCGACCGACGGACTCGGGGGAGGTCTCGACCGACGCCGGGAGCGTGACCACCGCGGGGTGCAGCGCGTCGTCCCAGGGCCACGCGTGCGGGTCGCGCGGCGGCGGCGGCGGGGGCGGGGGAGGGGGCGTGGGGGTGGCGTCGGTCGTCGGCGGGACCACCACCGTGACATCGCGCGGCGGAATGGGCCGAGGCCGCGCGCTCCGCCCGTCGTGGAAGGGGTTGTCGTCGCTCACCCGATAGAGCCACTGGAACTTCGCCGCCGTCCAGAACAGCCCCCGCCGCACGCTCTCGGCGCGCGCGTCGTGGCGACCGTCGAGCATCCAGTCGCCGCGGCTGTTGAGCGCGACGAAGGCCCGCTGCGGGTCACTCGCGAGGAGCGCCCCCACGAACGCGACGCTCACCGCGAGGGTGCGGAGCACGAGGCGGTCGGTGAGCGTGAGGAAGCGCTTCGTGGGGAGCTTGCGGCGCGCCCGTCGCCACGCCGCGAATGCCTCCCAGGCGAGCGGGAGCGCGGGGAAGACGAGGAGCCCCGAGGCGGCGGCGGCGCGGACGCTCCAGCCCGCGTGGGCGGCGAGCGAGGAGGCGACCCACGCGGCGACGAGCGGCGCGGCGACGATGAGCGCCGTCCAGAGCACGGAGAGCGCGGCGCTGGCGACGCTCGGACGCGGGGAGCTGGGGGGCGGCTGCATGCGCGGGCGAGCGTAGACCGCGCGGGGAGGAGGCGCTACCGCGCGCGGGGGGCGTGCTTCGCGGGGGGCGTCGTGCGGCGTTGTCGACGCTCCTCGAAATCCTCTCGCCGGTGCCCACGGAGCGCATCTGTCCGGGCTCGGTGGCGCGCCCGGTGACCTCCGACGACGTCCGGCGGATCCTCAGTCCGGCGCCTGTTCGCGCGTGCAGGCGAAGGTGTGGCGCGTCGCGCGCGAGCCCTGCGTGTCGGTGAGCGTCCAGGTCGCGCCGGTCGCGGTGGGCGCGATGACGTGCTGACGGACGCCGTCCTGCGACGCGATCGCGCTCTTCCAGTGGGCGATGCACGGCCGCTCGCCCTGGAGGCCGACCCGGATCACATACTCGGCCTCGCGCGGGGTGTAGTCGTTGGGGCCTTCGAGGGCGCTCGCGAAGGGGACGGGGCACACGATCTCGATGGCATCGGCGCGGCGCACGCGAGGAGGGCGGCGAGGAGGGGGCTGAGGCGGGTTGAGTGCTGCATGGCGCAACGCCCATGTGCGTCGCGACCGTCCCTGGAATCAATGAAGTCGGCGACGCGCCGCGCGGCCGACGGGCGGACGTTCGGACAGGGGCTCCGCTGACCACCGGGTCGTCGAGTGACCACCCCCGGGCGGATGCTGCACCGCGCGTTTCGCCGCAATGCCGTCCTCTTCGGTCGTGGAGCGGGACTTGCTCTCTCGGTGTCTCCGAGGTCCACGGCCATGTCCACGCTCCGCTTCGTCGCTCGCTTCGCGCTGGTCGCAGGGGTCGTGGTCGGGTGCAGCCCCGACGCCGACGAGCTCGACGAGGCCCCCGAGGGCTACACCGTCGAGGCCATCACGTCGTGCTCCGCGCGCCTCGAGCGCTACCCCGTCAACGGCCCGCACAACGGCGGCTGGGACGCGCAGGCCGCGACCACGTTCCGCTGCCCGCCGCACAGCCTCAACAACACCGACTACTACCGCGGCGCGGGCGACGCCAACCACCAGAACGGCCACCTCGGCAACGACCTCTTCGGCCGCCGGGGGACGCCCATCGTCGCCGCCCGCGGGGGCGTCGTCGACCAGATCGCCAACACCTCCGTCGGCGGTCGCAACGTGACCATCCGCGACAACTGCGGCTGGTACTACTACTACGCGCACCTCGACTCCGTGGCCTCGGGCCTCGCGGTGGGCCGCCGCGTCGCCGCGGGGACGCCGATCGGCACGCTCGGCGACACGGGCTCGGCGCGCGGGACGACGCCGCACCTGCACTTCTCCGTCTTCCCGGGGAGCTACAGCGCCGGCATCGACCCCTTCCCGCTGCTCCGCGCCGTGCAGGGGACGGCGTGCACCAACACGCCGCCGGCCCCGACGCCCCCGCCGACGAGCGAAGACTTCACGTGCCACAGCGCCACGCTCGGCCGGGTGATGTCGGGGCGGACGTGCGTGCAGGCGAGCTCCGACCGGCGGTGGTACCAGTGCACGCGGCAGGGTTGGGTGGGCGACGGGGGCATCGCGTCGTCGCGCCGCGGCCCGGCGGGCGCGTGCGCGTCGTACCACCCGCTGCGGTAGCGGCGCGACCGCGTGGCGACGCCCCCGAGGTGCGCAACGCCTCGCTGGGAACCACTTCTCTGGCAGTGCTTCGAACGATGAGGAGCGTTGCGAGGTTCGTGGTCCCCGCGTGCATGCGCTTGATCGGTTTGGCTCACTCGGGGCGTCTCGCGGGGCCACCGGGCTGCGCAGATCTCCACGCAGCGCGTCGAACGATCCCGTCGAGACCGCGCGGAGAAGAGGCGCTACCGCGCGCGGGCCTTGCGCTTCGCGGCGGGCTTCTCCGTCGGCGCGCCCTTCGCGGCGGGCTTCTTCGTCGGCGCGGCCGTCTTCTTCGCGGCGGGCTTCTCCGCCACCACGACGGGCTCCTCCGTGACCTCGCTGTCCTCGCCCTCGTCCGCGTCGTCGTCGGCCGCGGTCGTGTCGGTCGTGTCCTTCTCGTCGGCGGTCTCTTCGACGGCGGTGTCGGTCGTGTCCTCGTCGGCGTCGTCGGTGACGTCCTCGTCGTCGGCCTCGCTGCGGGAGGTGTCGCGCGTCAGCATCCGCGGGACGAACGCTTCGCAGTCCCGGCCCCAGCGCCACACGGCGACGCGCTCGACGTAGTCGTAGCGGCGCGTGGTGACGACGGCCATGCGGTCGCGGTCGGCGGAGGCGGCGCGCTCGGCCTCGGTGCGGGCGCTCGCCTTGGCGACGCCGCGCGGCTTCACCTCGCGGAGGAGCTCGCTGCCGAGCGTGGCGGCCTCCTTCACGAGCGCGGAGCTCACCGTGGTGGCGCCGCGGATCTGCTGGCGGTTGGCGCGGAAGAGGGCGGCGTAGCGGACGCAGGCGCGGGCGACGCCGCGCGGGCCGTTCTCCACCGCGGCGGGCACGTCGGCGGCGGAGAGGACCCCGCCCTTGACGAGCAGGTCGGCGCTGGCGCGGAGCACGTCGAGGATGACGCGCGAGCGCTTGATCTTCACCCGCAGCGTGCCCGGCACGCGGGCGGGGGCGGCGGCGCGCGCGGCGGCGAACTCCAGCGCCTCGGCGGCGCTCTCGGCGGCGGCCACGCGCTCGAAGTCGACGCGCAGCCCGTCGGCCTGCTGCGCTTCGAACCACGCGCGCTCGGCGAGCACCGCGGCGACGCCCGTGCGGACGTTGTGGAGCACGACCGCAGTGTTGTGCGTGAAGGTGGTGACGTCCCGCGGGTCGACCGCGGCGGCCTCCGCGCGGAAGCGCTCCCAGGCCTCTTCGACCCCGACGGCGTCCGCGGGCGCGGACGGCGTGGCACCAGGGACCATCCCCAGCGGGAGCCACGACTTGCGACGCTCTTCGTTCATGTGACCTCGATCCTCTCTCGCCCGATGGCGTGCAGGAGAGACCATCGCGCATCTTCGCGGCCGCGGGAACTGTGCTGGATTTCGACATGTCGCGCGCCGGACAGCGGGCGTTGGCACGGGGGTGGGGTTGGTATCGCAGGAGGGGGCGCGGGCCTTCAGCGATACCGCGTGGGGTAGCGCGGGAGGGTGCGCGGGCCTCCGTGCGATACCGGGTGCAGTATCGCCGGAGGGTGCGCGTGCCTCCGTGCGATACCGGCGCGGTGGCGGGGGAGGGGGCGCGGACCGCGGAGGGATACAACGTCGGTGAGGATTGCGTGGGATGGGAGAGGGCATCGGATGGCCCGACCCCCCTGCTCGGCCCCTCCGCCGCGGCCCTCGATTGGAGCTGCACCCACCGAGCAGCGTGATGGCGGAGTCGTCGACCTCCGCGGCGTTGAGGGCGCGGAGGCAGGCGCCGACCTCACCGAGCTCCAACTCCACCGCACCGACGGTGATGTGCACCGGCGGTGTGAAGTCGAGCGCCGCGCAGCCCTTCAGGAGCGCCACCGTCCAGCGCGCGGGGTCGCTGCCGTCGCACGCCGCCACGCAGATTCACTCGGCACCCCGCGCGCCTCGGACGCGCCAGGCACGTCGGCGCCTTGACGAGCGACCCCATCTGGCGCCCATCATTGCGAGATGAACCCACCGACGTGCGCGCCGCGCCGCCTGCGAACGCCCTGGCTCGCCGTCGCGCTGGGACTCGGCGCATGCGCCAGCAAGGTCGCGGATGGAGGTTCATCCGACGCAGAGATCGCGGACGCTCCCTGCAACGCACCGAGGACGACCTGTGGCGGTCGCTGCGTCGACACGGCCGTTGATTCGGAGCACTGCGGACGCTGCGGCGGAGCGTGCGCGGGAGACCAGGGCTGTTCGGCGGGGGTCTGTGCTCCGCTCACGCTTCCACGTCCGATCGCTCCGCTCTCGACGGCGACGGTGAGCACGCGTCGCCCGACCTTGCGCTGGTCGCGGCCCACGGGAGCGGCCGACGTGCACGTCGAGCTCTGTCGTGATCGCGCGTGCACGATCGTAGTCGCCAGCTTCGTTGCGGTGGGGAGCAGCGCGTCGCCGCCGAGGGACCTGCCCACAGGCACGGTGTTCTGGCGGCTTCGCGGGGCGACGAACGCCCGCGTCGGGAGCGCGACGAGCCCTGTGTGGCAGTTCACCGTGGGCGCGCGGAGCGCACCGCGTGACACCTCGTGGGGGACGACCCTCGACGTCAACGGTGACGGGTTCGCCGACCTCGCGGTGGCTGCGCGCCGCGCGGCCTCGGGGGCGGGGCGCGTGTACATCTACCTGGGCGGTACCGCCGGGATCACCGGCACGCCGGCCGCCGCGCTCATGGCGCCCGAGGGGGGCGACAACGAGTTCGGATTCTCGTTGGCCAGCGCGGGCGACGTGAACGGCGACGGCTACGCGGACCTCCTGGTCGGTCAGCGGTACGCGCCGATCAACTCGGGCCGCGCATACGTGTACCTGGGTGGCCCCGCGGGCCTTGCCACCACCCCCGTCACCACGCTCGCCCCTCCGGACGGGCCCCATGGACGCTTCGGGCACGCGGTCTCCAGCGCGGGCGACGTGAACAACGATGGCTACGCTGACGTCGTTATCGGAGCCTCCGGCGTGATGTCGGAGGCGGGGCGCGCGTACGTGTATCTTGGCGGCGTCAGAGGGCTCGGAGCCACCCCCGCTACCACGCTCACAGGCCAGCCCTCCAGCCTGTTCGGCAGCTCGGTGGCGGGTGCAGGCGACGTGAACGGCGATGGTTTCGCAGACGTCATCGTGGGCGCGACGGGGACACTGACGGTTCCAGGGCACGCCTACGTGTACCTGGGCAGCCCAGAGGGGCTTGAGACCAGGGCCGTCACATCACTCAGGGGAGATGACGGGGTTGATACGGATTTCGGCGATTTCGTGGCCTGCGCGGGTGACGTGAACGGTGATGGCCTGACCGACGTCGCCGTCGGCGCACCCTTCGAAGGGAGCGCTGATGGCAATGTCCACGTGTATCTGGGGAGTGCGACGCTGCTCGGGGCCGCGCCCTCCGCGACGCTCCGCGGATTCGACAGACCTTTCACGTGGTTCGGCCACGTCGTGTCGGGCGCAGGGGACGTGAACGGTGATGGTTTCGGCGACTTCGCGGTCGGAGCGGCTCTGTGGAGCACCGTGCAGCCCACCCAGACCTTCCGCACGCATCTCTACGCGGGCAGCGTCAGGGGTCTGGGAAGCACGCCGGTCACCTCGCGCGATGGCCCCGTTGAAATACATCGCGAGGGAGGTGACGGCTTCAGCTTCTCGGTCGTCGGCGCGGGCGATGTCAACGGTGACGGCTTCGCCGACGTCGCCATGGGCGCCTATACTGGAACGTCGAGGCCCGGTCATGTCTACGTCTACCTTGGCGGCCCCATGGGATTCAGGGCCGCACCCATCATACTCAATAGCCCCGATGGGCCTGACGGACTGTTCGGCTCCCCGGTGGCTCGGAGGGGTGTCGGCGTGACCCCGCGCGCCGGAGTTGTGATGCGTCTTGCGAAGCGTCGGGCGAGGTGGCGCCGCGAGACTTGAACAGGGTCCATGGGGTGGTAGAGCGGCCTCGTCTCGCACCGCGGCGAGGAACGCCGTCGAGACTTTGCTCGTGCAGGCCCGGGCGGCGGGCGCTGGAGGCCGACGCTGCTCGTTCCTCACGGAGCACGTCGGCGACGACCTCCGCCCGGATCGCCTCGACGAACAACTCGACCTCCTCGAACGAGGCGTCGGGGCCGGCCGACTCACGCGCGAACGCCCTCGTGCGGCGGCCGAAGGGTATAGGGCATCCGATGGCCCCCGCCCGTCAAGCGCCCTTGCAGCACCCGTCCCGCGCCCCGCGGCTGTGTACGCTCGCGACCGCGTGCACAGCCGAGCGGCACCGAGTGCAGGGTTGCTGTTGTGAGCTGCCGAAGGGTGAGTTCGACCGGCTCCTCGCGCTCCGCGGCGCCGACGCCAACGCCACCACCAGCGCAGGCCGGATCAACGATTTCGAGATGCTCCCGGCCCGCTCGATGGAGCTCGGGCTCTTCCTGGAGGCCGACCGGATGCGCGCTACGACGTCCCCGACAACGCTGTCATCGCGATCACGACTGACTTCGAGCCCGCCGCCGCGATCGAGCTCGTGCGAAGGCACTTCGGCCCCATCACCGCCTGCCGCGGCGCCGCCTGGACCGACCCGGGCTACACCCAATGCCGGTCAGTTGGCGCGCGTCCAGCGTTCCCATTGGTTCGCAGGAGCTCACGCCTGGGCTGGATTTGGATCGCCCGCAGAGCCGGGCTCAGGGAGAACGATGGAGGGTCTGCGACGAGGGAGCCCGGCTTTGCGGGCGATCCGATTGGAGCCCAGGCGTGAGCTCCTGCGAACCCTGGGAACTCCCTGCGCCTCGACCGCACGGCGCTCGGCGACCGCCGCCAGTTCGTGCAGCACGTGCTCATCGCGCGCAGTGGTCGCGCGAAGGAGAAGAAGTCTGGCCCGATGGCCGCGCGTGAAGATGTCGCCGAGGCATGGATCTCGCTCTGGTGCGCGACGCCTCGGGTATCGCTATGCTTGAAGCCCCGCGGATGAACCCGATCTACCGAGCCCACCTGGAGCAAGCCAGCCAGATCAAGTTGAGCACGCTGCGCGCGCGCGGGCGACGACGGGGACTTCGAGGCCGCCGTGCTCCTGCACGAAGCCGCGCGCGCGGAGGGGCGAGCCCTGCTTTCGCTCCCCAACGCCGACCCGATGACCCGTCTGCGCTCGGCCGTGGAGCGCTGCGGGCTCCTCCTGGACGCGGGTGACGCGACGGCCGTCGTGCGAGACGCGTGGCCTGGCGTCCTGGAGCGCGCGGAGAATCTCCCCGTCGAGCGCCGCACCGCCTACCTCGACCGGCTCGCTCCCGCGGTCGAAGCTTTGCTGGGCGATCTCGATGGGCTCTCACAGAAGCTCCCTCATCTGGCTGAGCTGCCCGCGGCGCTCTCCGCGCGCAGCACCCGTCGGCGCGACGCGATCCGCAAGGACCTGGCGGCGTACCTCGCGCGCTTCGCCGGAGACACGGCGGCCTGGCTCAACCTCGCCTCGCTCCACATCGTGCATGGCGATCGGGAGGCGGCCTGGGGCGCGATCACGCGCCTCCGGCGGCTCGACCCGGAGAACGCCCTCGCCCGAGAGGTTGAGCTCAACCTCGCCATCGACCTGCTCCCCGCGGCCGAGCTGCGTGCGCGGCTCGACGGCGCGGCTGAAGACGTGCTCGCGGACGTCGGCGGCGCCGACCTCGCGCTCGTCACGGCGGCGGGCTACCTCCACCTGGGGGCCGACACGCGGACGCGGCGTGAGGACCTCGATCGCGCGGAGCAGATCGCGCGGAGAGGCATCCTCGCCGCGCGGGGCGACGCGGCGGGAGCGCGCCCCTACCTGCGCGCGTTGCTGGCCTTCGTGAACGACACGCGCGCGGGACGCCCGCTGCGTGCGGACGTCTTCCGCCGTGTGGGCCTGCCGGAGCTCGTGCGCAGAGCGGAGGGCGACGATCCGGCGCAGGTGCTGCGTCGCGCGCCCATCCATGGAGCGCCCGCGCTGGCGGTTTGAGGCGCCCCTTGCGCCCGTCGTCTCCTACGGCGTCGTGCGGCGTGCGCCGACGGCGCGGGCCCGCTCGAGCCGCGCCCGCTGCGCCTCGGGCAGGGCGCGCGTCGCCTCGCGGAAGGTGAGCCCCGAGGCCCGCCTCGCGCGCGGCAGGAGCCACTGCGTGACGAGCGCGGGGCGCCGCTTCGCCACCTCCCGCAGCACCCACCCGATCGCCTTGCGGATGAAGAACTCGCGCTCCTCGAGCATCGCGTCGGCGTAGCGGCCGAAGCGTTCGAAGTCCCCGCCGCCCTGCCGGAGGGGCACCAGGAGCGCCAGCATCGCCGCGCGGCGGACCCAGAAGTCCTCGTCCTTCGCCCAGCGGTCGAGGGCCTCTGCGCAGCCCGGGAGGCGCTCGACGAGGGGGCCCGCCACGTGGACCGCGAGCGGGTCGACGAGCGCCCAGGTCTTCGCCTCGCGGACGAGGCGCTCGACGAGGGCGAGCTCCGTCGCCTGGAGCACCGAGACCTGCGCGACCAGCAGCTCCACCGACGCCGCGCGCAGCTCGTGGACGGGCCGCGCCCAGAGCGCGCGCACCGCGGCGAGGAGCTCGGCGCGGGGGACGGCGCCGGCCGCCTTCAGGGCGCCCCGCACGGCGGCTCGGATCGCCGGGACGGTCACCCCGTAGTGGGTGAGCTCGCTCTTGAGGTAGCGCTTCTCCTGCGCGGCGCGCTCGGGCGTGCCAGAGTCCGCGAGCGTCGCGGCGATGTCCTGATCGAGGGGCATTGGGGGAGGGGAATCCTCGCACAGGGCCCGAGGCGTGCGTCGCGGGTCCCGTGCGAATCGCTTGACCCTCGCGCCGGTGCGCTTCCCATCCCGCGCCGTGAGCACCCTGCCGCCTTGCCCCAAGTGCGCGACGCCCACGGCACCGTCCTCCACGACGGCGACACGGTGACCCTCATCAAAGACCTCAAGGTGAAGGGCGCCGCCTCGGCGCTGAAGGTGGGCACGAAGGTGAAGAACATCCGCCTCGTCGACGGCGACCACAACATCGACTGCAAGATCGACGGCTTCGGCGCGATGGCGCTCAAATCGGAGTTCGTGAAGAAGAGCTGAGCGCGGGCATCGCAGAGCTCGGAGGCGGGGCCGGCGCGTGAGCTTCCATCCACGCACGCGGGGCATAGGGCATCCGATGGCCCCGCTCGTCCAGCGCCCCGCGGCTGTGTACCCTCGGGGAGTCTCCGCGCGATGGGCACTACCCACGCGACCCATCGGGTCCAAGACTCGCGACCCGAACCCAAAGGAGACCCACTGCCATGCGCCCCACGCCCCCGCCCCCCACGCACCCGCGACCGCGGCCGAGCGCACCCCGCTGGGCCGGTGGCTCCCTCGCGCTGCTGTCCCTGGCGGCTTGCAACTCGACGGCGACGCCCAACGCAGGACCCCTCGACGCCGGGCAGGATGCCGCCCAACTGCCCGAGGATGTCGGCGTCGATGTCGCCACCGTCGACAGGGTCGATGTCGCCACCGTCGACAGGGTCGATGTCCCCGCGATGCCCGAGGCGGCCATCGATGTCGCGCCCGATCTGCCGGTGCTGCCGGGCGATCCGCGGGTCGTCCAACTCGCGGTCGGCACGCGGCACACCTGCGCGCTGCAAGCCCGCGGAACGGTCTACTGCTGGGGTAGCAACAGCAACGGGCAGCTCGGCGACGGCACCACGCGCACCGTCCGGCGTGCTCCGGTGCGGGTGATGGGCGTCGACGATGCAACGCAGATCGCCGCGGGCCAACAGTTTACCTGCGCCCTTCGGCGCGACGGGACGGTGCTGTGCTGGGGAGCCAACGCCGAAGCCCAGATGGGCGATGGCGCGCGGGGGGCCGATCGGCCGCTGCCGGCGCCGGTGGCCGGTGTCGCCGAGGTGACCCAGCTCACGGCAGGCGCCGGCCATGCCTGCGCGCTCCGCCGCGACGCGTCCGTCCTGTGCTGGGGGTGGAACCGCTTCGCCCAGGTCGGCGACGGCACCGAGGGCGGGCATCGTCGGGCCGCGCGTGTTCCGGGGCTCACGTCGGTGGTGCAGATCGACGCCGGGTGGAGCCACACCTGCGCCCGACGCAGCGACGGATCGGTCGTGTGCTGGGGCTTCAACGAGGCCGGCCAGATCGGCGACGGCACCCGCGGCGACACCGCCAACCGCTCGTCCCCGACGGCCGTCATGGGGCTGCGCAACGCGCTGGAGGTGGCGGCGGGCGCCACGCGCAGCGTCGCCCGCACGGCACCCGATGAGCTCTGGGTCTGGGGCCGCAACGAGGAGCCCTTCCGCCTCGATCAACCCGTGCCCGTGCCCACCCGCTTCGGCACCTTCACGGGGCTCGCACAGCTCGCCCCCTCCGCGAGCTTCACCTGCGTGCGGCTCGAAAGCGGCCGCGTCCAGTGCTGGGGCAGGGGCGATCTCGGGTCGCTGGGCAACGGCAACAACCGCGATCAGGTGATGCCCACAGAGGTCGCGATGCTCGACGACGCCGTGGAGATCGCCGCGGGCGACTTCCACGTCTGCGCCCGCCGCCGCGGGGGATCGCTCGTGTGCTGGGGCAGCAACTCCGACGGCGCGCTGGGCTCGGGGACGATGGAGCCCCGGAGCCTCGTGCCCGTGGCCGTGCTGCCCATGCCGTAGCGCGCCGACGGGGGTGTGGTAGCGTCGGCGCGCAATGGCTGAACGTGGAGGGCTGCTCCTGACGTTGGGTGGGGCGCGGGGCCGACCGGAGCTGATGCGACCGCAGGTCATCGTCGGGAGCGACCGGGGGAGCTTCTATCTACTGGGCACGCGCGGGAGTGACCTCGTGGGTGAGCGTTGGAGCCTGGGGACGGGCGAGCGGCTCGACCGCACGGTGCTGCTCCACGGGCGGTGCATCACGCAGTATTCGCGTCGCGCAGCCGATCCTGACCAGGTGTGGATGGTGGTTCGCACGGAGACGTGGCAACGGATGGCGCGGCTCGACCTCCGCACGATGTCGCTGGCGTGGGTGGCCGACCTCCGCAAGGGTTGCTGGCTGGATGCCGTGTCGCGCGATGGTCGGGTCTTCGTGTCCAACGCCTGGTCCAGGAGGCACAGCGGGGTCTCGATCGTCGTCGACGGGCGTTGGAGCTTCGATGTGCCGTGTCTACGCGCTACTACGCTCTCGCAAGACGGCCGCTGGTTCGTTCGCTTCGATAGAAGTTGGGAGCCGCTGACGGATCCGGGGCTGATCGAGCTGTACGACACGGCCACCAAGGTCCGCGCGATCAAGTTCGACACGAGGCCGGAGTGCTGGCTAAGCAGAGCGGAACTGTCGGACGACCTCGCGACGCTCTGGGGCTTAGGGGACGAGCGTCTCTGGGCGTGGGACGTCAACACCGGCGCCGAGCTCGGGCAGTGGGAGGTGGGCGAAGTGCGTGGGTTTGAGGAGATCGTCGCCGTGGCGCGCGATGGGCGCGCGGCGCTCCTCTTCGATGGGCGCGCGTTCGCGGTGGGGCATGGGGGGGAGGTCGACCCCACCGCGTTCGCGTGGTCCGCCAGAGCCGAGCAGATGGCCCCCGACGGTCGGGGGCTGATGATTTACGGGGCCACGCTCCGCTGGCTCGACCTCGTGACGGGGCGCTGCGATGAGCTCCACACCGAGGGGCACATCGGGGAGGTGTTCGCCCTCGCGACCACCGAGGACGGCGCGACCCTGGCCACGGCGGGCGACGACCCGGCGGTCCATGTTCGCGACGCCGCGACGGGTGAGCTGCGATGGTCGCTGGAGAGCGGCATGAGGAGGTACCGCAACCTCGCCTTCGCGCCCGATGGCAGGACGCTGTACGGCGCGCTCTTGTGGCCTCCGGTCACGGTCGTCGCGTGGGACCTGGCGACCGGCGGCGAGATCCCACCGCGCTTGCCCGGGTCAGGGGACCTCCTCCAGTCGCCCGAGGACTGGGGCAGGCTCTCCACCAGGGAACCAGCACCGGCCGCTCGCCCCTCGGCGCCTGTCCCTGGAGACCCGTTGCAACGCGAGCCCGGTCACTTCGCCTGGAGCTTCGACCGCAGGTACATCGTGGGCGTCACCCACACCGCTGGGTGGACGGCGGCGATGGTCTATCGGTACGACGGGGGATTCGAACTCGTCCGATGCGTCGAGCTCGGCATCTTCTACGTCGGAATCTGCGTCGCGATGGGTCACAGGCTCTGCGCGTTCGGCAACTGCTTGGGGGACGTCGCGCTGCTCGATGCCACCACGGGCGAGCTCACGCTCGTTCGAGAGCGGGCCTACGCCGAGGTGAACGTGCTCCTCTTCTCGCCCGACGACTCGCGGCTGTACGTGGGCACCAAAGACGGACGGGTGCGGGTCTACCAGACGTAGCCCGCGCGGCGCCTCACGCCACGGCTCGGGCCTGCTCCACCCAGCGTCCACCCACGTAGTCAAACGCGCGCGGACGGTCTTCGAAGAGCACCGTCGCCGCGATGCAGCGCGTCCCACGGTGCAGCATCTCGGACGCGTGGAGCACGGCCCCTTCGCCCCACGTCGGGTGCGTCACCGCCCCGCCCCCGCGCGTGAGCGGCGAGAGCGCGTCGATGGCGACCGGCGCGCCCGCCCCCTTCAGCTTGCGCTTCCACTCCGAGCGGCGCGCCGCGACGAGCTTCGCCGCGTGCTTCTCCATCGGCACCCGCTTCTCCGCGAGCAGCGCGGCGAGGTCGAACTCCCACGCGTCGTGCGCGTTCGTCACCAGCACCGCCCCGCGCGACGGCACCCACAGGGCCTTCGGCAGGAAGAGCGGCATCTTCGGCGCGAGGCGCATCGGGCGCAGGTCGACCTCGATCACCCAGCGCTCCTTCGGTGACACCACGGAGAGGGTCTCGTCGCCGACGAGGAGCCACGTGCCGTCGGGCCCCGCGGACAGGCCCGTCAGCGCCTCTGCGCCCGGCGCCGCGTGCGACCACGTCCCGTCCCGGGCGACCGCGACGAGGCGGCGGTTCAGGAGCATCAGGGCGCTCCCCTGGTCGTCGAGGCGATCGTAGCGACCCTCCCGGAGAGGCTCCCACGCGGCGGGGAAGCGCTCGTCGGAGAGCGGCACCACACCCTCGGCCGACGCGCGGTAGAGCCCTTCGAACCACAGCACGAGCGCCTCGCCACCGGGCAGCGGGGCCACGTCAAACCCGTCCACGCGGCGTGAGGTGGCGTAGCGCTTGCCGTCGTGTTCGAAGGTCTCGGGCTCCGGTGGGGGCGGCAGGTCGAGCGGGGTGAGCGCTCCGTCGCGCCACCATGCGGGCCCGCTGCCCTCCCCGCCGAGCGTCCCGCCCGGGACCAGGAGCACCCGGTCGCCGATCGCGCGGACGGAGCGCAGGTCAGGCCACGACGACTCGCAGGGGAGGCTGGTCACCACGCCCGACACGACGTCGAGGTCGTACAGGCGGTACGGGTTGGGGTGGTGGTGGCGGGCGGCGGCGAGGCACCGTCCGTCGTTGAGCGCCGCGAGGCTCGTCGCGAAGAACCCCGGCACCGCGCGACCCACGAGGGGCCACGTGCGGAGGTCGAACGCCGCGGTGGTGTCGGGGTGGGCCTGCGTCGCGACGAGCCGATCGCCCACCAGGCGGGACATCTCCGTGCTCATCGGGAGCTTCATCGTGCGGGCAGGGGAGAGGGTCATGCCCATCGTGGCTATCACGCTCCCTACGCGCCGTCGCCCATTGCACAACAGGACCCGCCCCTTGCGCCCCCGGACCCTTGGCGCGCGCCCGTCGCCGTCGCAGCCTCCCTCGCATGCCCACGTGGTCCTCTCCGCGGCGTGCGGGCCTCTGGCCCCTGGCGCTGTTCGCATGCCTCCGCTGCGCCTCCAAGGTCGATGTCGATCGCGGCCCCGCGCCGCCGATCGCCTACGTCGCCGATGAGACGTGGCCGCGGCTCCCGCCGGGCCGCACGCTCGGTCAGGTCTCTGGCGTCGCCCTCGACGCGCGCGGCCGGGTGTACGTGTTTCACCGCGCGGGGGCGGGCTTCGACAACGACACCGTGATCGCCGCCCCCACCGTCATGGTGATCGACGGCGAGAGCGGCGAGCTGTTGGCCGAGTGGGGGGCCGGGCGCTTCGTCACCCCGCACGGCATCTCCATCGACGCGAACGATCACGTCTGGCTCACGGATACCACCCTCGACCAGGTCGTCGAGGCCACCACCGCCGGGGAGGTTCTTCATGTGTACGATGGGCGCTGAGCGCCTCGCCGGCGCGCTGGTCGTCGCCCTCGCCGCGGTGGGCTGCGCCCCCGAGGAGGGCTTCGCCGGACCCACCAAGGTCGCCTTCCTCCGCGATGGGACGCCCCTCGTGGCCGACGGGTACCGCAACGCGCGGGTGGCCTTCCTCCGCCGCGGCGGCGGCGTGACGAGCGCGTGGGGCATGCAGGGACGTGCGGACGGACAGCTCGACCTCCCCCACGGCGTCGCCGTCGACGCGGACGACCGGGTCTACGTGGCCGATCGCGACAACGCCCGCGTGCAGGTGTTCGAACGCGACGGGCGCCACCGGGCCACGTGGGCGGGGCCCACGATCGGGCGTCCCTTCGCCGTGACGGTCGTGGCGAACCGGGTGTTCGTCGTGGACGGCGGCGACCAGGACCCGTCGCACCCCGCGGCCCGCGTCGTCGTGCTCGACCGCGACGGGCGCGTGCTCGGGCAGTTTGGCACCTTCGGTGGGCGCGCGGGCGAGCTCTCCGACCCGCACGACATCGCGGTCGACGCGCGCGGTCGGGTGTACGTCGCCGAGCTGGGCACGCGGCGCGTTCAGCGCTTCCGGCCCGGCCCCTGAGTCAACTGCCAGCGGCGCCGGGCCTTGCGCAGCGCGGACGCGTCGCCGAACCCGAGGCGCCGCGCCGCCTCCGCGACCGTCACCCCTTCCCCCTCCAGGAGCCGCTGCGCCGCCTCCGCCCGCACCGCCTCGGCCAGCGCGCGAAACGACGCCCCCGCGGCCCCCAGATGCGCCTGGAGCGTCCGCGGCGGCACCCGCAGCCGCGCGGCGACCGTGGTGAGCCGGAGGTCGCGCCGTGGCTCGGCGAGCAGTTCGCCGAGGGTCGCCCGCACCTGCGCGGCGATGTCGGGCGCGGCGCTGGTGAGCGCGTCCCGGAGCTGCTCGGCCCTCGCCTCCAGCGCGGCGCGGGCGGCCGGGTCGACCCAGCGGAGCGGGCGGTCGCGCACCGCGTGGTCCCACACCAGCGCGGCCACCGGGCGGTCGAAGCGAATCGGCGCCAGGAAGTACGCCGACAACGCGTCCAACGAGGGCGGCGCCGCGTGGCGAAACCACACCTCCGACGGCGCCAGCCGCGGCTCGCCGAGCGCGTCGCGCATCAGCCGGAGCGAACGCGCCTGCGCGAACACCGTCCACTGCTCCACCCCCGGGCTCGGCGGGCGCGCGAGCCGCCACTCCAGCCGGAGCCGCGGCCCGTCTTCCACCAGGGCGCCCTCGATGCGGTCACTCACCACGGCGGCGAAGCGGACCCACGTCAACGCCGCGTCCTCCATCGTGGCGCAGTTGCGGAGGATGTACTCGACCACGCCCGTCTGACCGGGGGTGATCTCCTGCGCCGCGCGGATGCCGAAGTGCGGGTCGCCGCTCCGCCGAGCCCCTTCAGCCCAGAGCGCTTCGTGTAGCGCGACCGGCACATACGCGTCCGAGCGCGTGAGGGTCTCGGCCTCCACGCCGTGCGCGTCGAGCACGTCGTCGAGGGAGACCCCCGCGCCGCGGGCGGCGTCGAGCACCGCGAGCGAGAGGCCCGCCATCACCCGCCCCGAGCTCCAATCCATCGCGCGCATGACGCCGCGGAATATCGCGCACTTCGGAGCGCCCGTCAGCCTGGCGTTGCGCCCGCATCCCTATCGACCGGGGTCGATGCAGCCGTAGAGCGCGCCGGCGCCGATGGCGAGCACGCGACCGCTCGGCGTCCACACGAGCTTCTCCACGTCGGCGTCGAGCACCTTCGTCCAGCGCTCTCCGGCGTCGTCGCTGCGGTGGACGGTGTGGCTGTCGAAGGCCGCATACACCACCGAGCCGCGCGCGACGAGCGACAGGCAGCACCCCGTCGGCACCGGCGTCGGCAGGCGCCTCCAGCGGGCCCCGCGGTCGTCCGAACGGAAGATCGCCCCCGCGTCCGCGCCCGCATACACCCGCGCTCCCTCGCAGACCACGCACCACAAGGCCCCGGCGTCGTCGAGGGACAGCCGCTCCCATGCCGTGCCGCGGGCGTCGCCGCGCGCGAGGAAGCCCTTGCCGAGCGACCCGCTCACGAGGAAGAACGACCCACGGTCGTCGACGTCCAGGGCGTGGTGCCACCCTCCCCGCAGCGGCGCGGGGTCGTAGGTCTCCCACGCCTCGGTGCGGTGCGCGCGGCGGTAGAGCTTGTCGTAGCTCGCCGCGACGGTGACCTCCGCCGACGAGGCCATCGCCACGATCGTGGGCTTGCCCGGCAGCGCGGCGAAGGTCGCGGCGCCGTCTCGGAGGTCGACGATCGCGTGCTTCCCGTAGGCGTGCAGCGCCCCGTCCGCCGCCTGGCAGGCGCCGTGGAGGTACGGTCGCTTGCCCAGGGCGACCTGCTCCCACGAGCGTCCGTCGTCGCGGGAGGTGGAGATGCGGCCGTTCTGTCCGACGATCCAGGGGTTGCCCGCGGCGTCGACGCAGCCGCCCGTGTGGTACGAGAAGTTGTTGCCCGCCCGCAGCGTCTCGAAGGCCCTCGGCGCGGGCGTTTCGCGCGGTATGGCGGGCGCGTCGCCGGCGAGCGGGACGACGTGGACCTCGGCGCCGTCAGCGATGTAGAGGGCGCCGCCGTCGCGGGCGAACGCGAGGCGAAACGCGTAGCCGTCGAGGGTCTTCGTCGTCGCGACCACGGACCCGTCGGCGGCGTCGAGCAGCACGAGCTTGTGGCCGTGCTCGGAGACCGCGAGGCGCGCTCCGTCGGGGGAGAACGCGAGGGCGGGAGGAGGGTCTGCGGGGCCCCCGCGGACGAAGCGGACCGTCCCGTCGGGGAGGTTCCAGACGATCAGTCGTCGCTCGGGGTCGAGCGTGAGCGCGGCGGCGAGGGCGCCGGTGGGGGCGAAGCACGCCGCGACGATGCCGGCGGTCTTGCCCGAGAGGTTCATGAGGCAGCGCGCGGCGCCGACGTCGAAGAGGTGGGCGCGGTTGAGGCCGTCGCGCGCGGTGAGGGCGAGGGCCCCGTCGGGCGAGAGGGCGCCACCCACGACGGCATCGACGCTGCCCTGGACGGACTCGAAGGTGCGGACGGCGCCGGTCGCGAGGTCGACGAGGTGCATCGCGCGCCGCGAGTTGACCAGCGCTCGCTCCCCCGCGCGGTCGACCGTGAGCGTGGTGCGAAGCGCCGCGGTGGGGAGCTCGGCCACGACGCGGTCCGAGGCGCCCGCGGCGAGGTCGCGCACCACCACGCGCAGCGGTCCCGCGGGGTCACCGACGGCGCTGTCCTCGACGGCGAGGACGACGCGCGAGGCGCCCGCCCACGCGGCGTCGCGGAGCTGGTCCGGGGCGTCGCCGAGCGCGCGGGCGAGGGGCCCGTCGAGCGCCCAGAGCGACCCGGCCGGGAGGGTGCCCCCTACGAGGAGGGCGTCGTGGTCGGGGTGCGTGGCGAGGGCCCACACGGAGGCGCGGTGGGGGTGCTGCCACCAGCGTTCGGGGGCGATGCGAAGGGTCTTGGGTCGGGCCATCGGCGTCGGGCGAGGATACCCGCGCGCTCCGAGCGCGGTACACGCGGAACGCGCGGCCCGCTCGCGAGGGAGCGGCGGTCTTGACGACGAGGGCAGTGGGTTGCCCCAGTACCCGACGGCCGCGTCGTCCGCCTGGAGCCTCCCGCTACCCCGTGATACACCCGCTGCCCCGCCGGAGCGCCCCCGATGCACTGACCTCCCTTCCGCACGATTCCCGCCCCTGAAGAATCCGAAGGTGAGGTGTGTCATGAGGCTCGGTGTGATCTCCGACCTCCACGCGGACGCGTCCGCGCTCGAGCGTGCGTTCGAAGTCCTCGAACGCCGCGGCGCCGACAAGGTCGTCTGCCTGGGGGACACGGTGGAGAAAGGTGAAGACGGCGACCGCGTGGTCGACGCGCTGCGGGCCAACGCCGTGGTGTGCGTGCGCGGCAACCACGACGACAACGCGGTGCGCGCCGCCCGCGAGGGCTGGTGCGACCCGCCCCTGCGCGACGACACGGTCGCGTGGCTCGACGCGCTCCCGCGGGTGCGCGCGTACGGGTGGGACGGCGCCCGCGTGACGCTCGCCCACGGGACGCCGTCCGTGATGGACGAGTACGTGTTCCCGGAGAAGGTCCCCAAGCGCTTCCGGCGCGAGCTGCGGTCGCACGAGGGCGATGTGATGCTGCTCGGCCACACGCACCGCCCGATGGCGCTGCGCTACGGGCACCTCTGGATCGTCAACCCCGGCTCCGTCGCCCGTGGCCGAACGCGCGACAGCCACACCTGCGCGGTCCTCGACCTCCGCTGGCGTCGGGCGTACTTCTACGACCTCGCGACGGGCGACCCGCTGGAGGTCGCCGACACCGTCATCACCACACGCGACGAATGACCCTCGACCCCCCATGAAGCAGCGCCCCCTCCGCCCCGCCGTGGTCTCCATCGCCGTCCTCGGTGCGGCCTTCCTCGCGGCCTCGCCCGCCTGCGCCGACCCGCCGCCGCGCCCGCCAGGGTGCCCGACGACGCAGCCCCCGTCCGGCGCCCGCTGCGCCCCCGCGGGACTCTCGTGCGGCTACCGAGCCTGCGGCGACGGCTGGTCGGTGACGGCGGTCTGCGACGCCAGCACGCACCAGTGGAGGGTGACCGAGTCGACCTGCAACCCGCCCGTGGTCACTCCCCCCACGACCAGCCCGCCTCACGTGCCGCGGCCACGGCGTCCCCGCCGACCGGAGATTCACCGCAATCCGCCCAGCCACCGGCCGCCGCGAGACCCGAACGTACCCGAGCTCTAACGCTCACCCCCCGCCCGGGACGTCGCCGCTCGCGCCACCGTCGACCGGCGGGCGGGTTGACGATGTTCCGCGGCTCTGCACCGCACCCGGCCGCGAAGACCCCGCCAACCGCCACCGTCACCACGAACGCCGCGAGGGTCGTGACCCTCACCGCATCGACAGCGTCGCGACGCCGCCGGTCCAGCGGGAGACGGCGTTGCTCGTGAGCCACGCGCGGGCCTCGGCGCTGCCGCGGAGGTAGGCGTCCATGAAGGCGACGCCCGTGGAGGCCAGGATGGGGCCGAGCGTCGCCTGACTCTCCACCTCGTTGCCGAGGGAGAAGAGCCCGTGGGTCGACCCCGGCGTGTTGAGGAAGAGCTCGTACTTGTCCGGGCCGCGCATGCCGCGGAAGGCGTCGCGACGCGCCGCGGCCTCCTCGCCCGATGTCGCGTCCGCCGAGCCGGTGAGGATGAGCATCGGAGCGCGGATCATCGCCCAGGAGTCGGCGCCGAAGCCCAGCCGCCCCGCGCCCTGCGGTGAAGCCGCGAAGAAGGCGCGAAAGCGGGCCTCGGGGTCACGCACCGCCCGCGCCGACGGGGAGACGTCGATCACGGCGCCGGCCGCGCGCATCGGGGACTGCGTGCCCCCCGAGTGGCCGCCGAGCCCCATGCGCTCGCGGTCGATGCGCACGTTCACGGCGGCCTCGATCCCGGGGAGGTCGTCGAGCACGGCGCGGGCGTCGAAGGGGCGGAAGTAGATCGGCGGCGGCAGCGAGCCGCCGGCGGACACCTCGCGCATGTAGTCCTCGAGCTCGCACTCGGAGGTCGGCACGCGGAGCGCGGTGCACATCGCCGTGATCGCGTCGGCACCGACGTGGGCGATGTTGATGGCGACGTAGCCCGAGCGGGCGAAGGCCTCTCCCCACCCCTCCAGCGACTCGTGGCCGCGGGGGCTCGCGAGTCCGCCGTGGGACAGCACCACGAGCGGAAGCGGCCCGGTCGCCCCCCGCGGGTGCCGCACCTTGATGGGGAACTCGATCCCCCGGCCGCGGTCGCGCACGACATACCCATCATGGACGGCGATCGGCCAGACGCGCGTCGGGAGGTACGCCCCGCCGTCCCGGCCTTCGGACGCATCGGTCGGAGCGGCGTCCGAGCCCGCGTCGGTCGGAGCGGCGTCGACACCGACGTCAGCCGACACGGCGTCTGCGGCCGCGTCCGAACGCCTCCCCTCGCCGCCTCCACACGCGGCCCCCGACATCACTCCCACGAGAGCCACCCAACACGCTCCAGGCTGCTTCAACATCGGCGAGGATTTCAAGTCCAGGCGTGGGGCGTGTCAAGCTCTCTCTCCCGCCGCAGGGGCGGGCGGTTGGCCCTCGTTCCGCGCGTCGCGCAGCGCCTCCGGGGAGGCGCCGGGGCCGTGCGTCAGCCCATGGTGTAGAAGAACTCTTCGCGCACGATCTTGCCGTCTTCGGTGATGAGCAGCGCGGCCTCCTCCATCTGCATCCTGCGCCCGCTCGGCTTGTTCGTGATGTCGTACGAGAAGCGCACGATGAACTTGTTCCCGTGGGGCCACGGCCCCTCGACCCTCGCGCTGTGCACCTCGTGATCGTTGCCCCACTGCCTGCTCTTCTCCGCCACCGCCGCCAGGCCGCGCACCTCCGGCGACTGGCCCGGGGGCGCTCCGGCCTCGACGCTGACGATGTCCGGCGAGAACAGCGTCGCGAGGACCTCCGCGTGCGCGTTCTTCTGACAGAGCTCGACGTACTTCTTCGCGATTTCGATGGTGTTCATGAGGGGGCTCCTTCGTGTGTGAGCGCGCTCGGAGCGCGGGCTCTTGGGAGACGGGACGGTGGCTCCGACCGCGCTTCGGGTCAATCGACACGCGGCGCCCGCGGGGACATCCCTGACAGTCCCTTGTCAGCCTTTCGCCGTCGCGCGCCCCCGACCTCGTCGACGCAGAACCCACCGGCGCACAACGGATGGTTGGCCTACTCTTGCGGTACTGCGCGCAGTGTTGCTGGAGTGGCTGCCTGGAGGTGTGGGGCGACGAGGTGCTGGAAGGGCACAAGGGTGCAGATCCAATGGAGGGGCGCGGCGGGGGATGGAGGCCGACCTCCACCACGTCGGCGCAGTGGGCGAGCTCGAACACCGAGGACAGGGCGATACCTCCCCGCGGCCCATGACGGGCAGCGCGCGCGTCGGGCTACTGCGCCGGGTGGACGCAGGTGTCGGCGCCGACGCCTCCGTCGCTCGCGCTGCCCCGCGCGTCCGTCGCCGCGCCCGCCGCGTCGCTCGTCGTGGCGCCGCCCGCATCGCCCGTCGGTACGCCCCCGTCGGACCCACTGCCCGCCACGCCACCGTCCTCCTCGCAGACCTCGCGCTCGTCCCCGTCGTCGCGGTCGCGGTCGCGGTCGCGGTCGTGGCGACCGCCCCACCGGTGCCCGCGCTCGTCGCGCCCGTCGCGATCGC
>JBILLV010000431.1:0-6816 GCA_044375895.1 Polyangiales bacterium
GAGGTTCATCGAGCGGACGGTAGCCGACGGACGGCGGACCACGGAAGGGCGTCGTGCGCGAGGCGTCGCTACGACGCCCGACGGTCGCCGAGGACGGAGACCTGGAGGTTGGCAAATTCGTCATCGCCCCGCGACGGCTGCGGCTGCGGCGGGAGCATCGACGGCAGGTGCTCGGGGTCCTCGTCGAGCATGCGGAGGTACACCTCGGCGGGGCGCTGCGAGGCGTCGAGCGCGAGGGCGTGGCGCCACACGCGCTCGGCGTCTCCGCGGCGGCCGAGGCGGAAATACGTGAGCCCGAGCGCGACGAAGCCCGGCGCGTGCGTGGGGCAACGCTGCGTGCCCGCTTCGAGCGCGGTGCAGGCCCCGTGGATGTCGCCCGCGGAGCGCAGCACGACGCCGAGGCGCGTGTGCAGCTCGCCGTCGTCGGGGCGGAGCGCGATGCCCTTGCGGTACTCCTGCGCGGCCTCGTCGAAGAGGCTCAGGTGCTCGTAGCAGCGGGCCACCTCGGCGTGCATCCCCGCGAGGCGCGCGCGCTCGAACGCGGTGAGCCGATCGCTCGTGCTGCGCGAGGCGGAGACCGAGCCCGACACCTCGCGGGCCTCGGCGTAGAGCCCGAGCTCGTTGCAGGTGATGGCGAGGTGGAGCGCGGCCTCGGCGTGCGAAGGGTCGTGGGCGAGCGCGCGCTGGAAGCTCTCGCGCGCCCCGGCGAGGTCGTCGCGGGCGTGCAGCACGAGGCCGAGCAGGTGGTGCGCCTCGGAGTTGTCGCCGCGCTGGCGCAGCACCTCGCGAAGCAGCGTCTCCGCGGCCGTGGGGTCGCGTCGGGCGAGGTGCTCGCGCGCGAGGAACAGGAGCTGACGGACGGGGTCGTTCACGGTGCGCTCACAGTGGCGTCGCGAGGGGCGACGTCGGGGGGCACGGTAAACCACCTGCGGGGCCGCGACCACTCCCATCGTGGAAGATCGCGGTGTGCAACGAATGTCGCTACTGGCGCGGCGGCGCCGGCTCCGCGGGGCGTGCGGAGGGGTTCACATCCTCGGTGCTCCCGGTGTCATCCGCGGGCGGCGCGTCGTCGAGCACGACGGGCGTGGACGGACCCGCCCCGAGGCGCGCGAGATGGCCCGCCGCGGCCTCGCCCTCGGCGGCCCGGGGGAAGCGCTCGCGGAGCTGTTCGAAGGCGCCGCGGGCTTCGGGGATGCGGTTCATGCGGAGCCAGGTCTCGCCGAGGCGGAGCAGGGCGAGCGGTTCGAGCGATGAGCCGCGGTAGCGCGAGAGGACGCCGCGCAGACGGCTCGCGGCGGCGCCGTAGTGGTCGCGGCTCCCGTAGAAGTTGGCGACGTAGATCTCGTGACGGGCGAGGGTCTCGCGGACGCGGTCGTGGATGCGGCGGGCCTCGACGGCGTGGGTGGAGTCGCCGTGGTCGCGGAGGAAGCGCGCGAGGGCCGTCTCCGCGTCGCGGGCCGCGCTCAGGTCACGCTCCCACGAGGGCGGCGTGAGAAACCAGTCCTCGGGCATCTGCTCGACGTGGCAGCGCGCGATCATGAAGCGGGCGTAGGGCGCCTCGGCGTGCGACCCGTGGTACCGGAGCCACGTGCGGAAGCCCGAGAGGGCCTCGGTGTAGCGCTCCTGCTTGAACTCCAGGTCGGCGAGGCGGAGCTCGGCGAGCGTGGCCTGACGGCTCGTGCCGTGCGACCGCTGGACGGCCCGGAAGGCCTCCGCCGCCTCGGGCCACGACTCGTCGCGGTACAGCGCCATGGCGGCTTGATAGGCGCGCTCGGCCGCGTCGCTGGCGCTCTCCCCGGGGCGCGCGGCGCTCGTGGTCGCGCACGCGGCGGGGAGCGCGAGCAGGCACAGGACGGTCAGGCGCGGGAGCATGGCGGGACGGGACGCATATCCCAGAACGCCCGGCCGGGCAACGAAAGGAGCGGGGCGGAGGCGGCTCAGCGCTTCGTGATGTGCGTGAGGCCGCGGAGGTACGGACGGAGGGCTTCGGGGACGCGGATGCTCCCGTCGGCCTGCTGGTACTGCTCCAGGATGGCCACCAGCGTGCGCCCCACCGCGAGCCCCGAGCCGTTGAGCGTGTGGAGGAAGCGCGGCTTCGCCTTGGCGTCGCCCGTGGGCCGGTACTTCAGCCCCGCGCGACGGGCCTGGTAGTCACCGAAGTTGGAGCAGCTCGAGATCTCCCGGTACGCGTCCTGGCCCGGGAGCCACACCTCGAGGTCGTAGGTCTTGCGCGCCGAGGCGCCCATGTCACCCGCGCACAGGAGCATCTTGCGGTAGTGGAGCCCGAGGCGCTGGAGGACGGCCTCGGCCTCGCAGGTGAGCGCCTCGTGGGCGGCCGCCGAGTCCTCCGGGCGCTCCAGGCGAACCACCTCCACCTTGTCGAACTGGTGCTGCCGGATGAGCCCGCGGGTGTCCTTGCCGTAGGTGCCCGCCTCGGCGCGGAAGCACGGGGTGTAGGCCGTGTACTTCCGCGGGAGCGTGGCGCCGTCAAGGATCTCACCGCCGTGCAGGTTGGTGACCGGGACCTCCGCGGTCGGGATGAGGTAGAGGTCGTACGAGCGCTCGCCCGAGGCGGCGATCTTGAAGAGGTCGGCTTCAAACTTCGGGAGCTGCCCGGTGCCGCGCAGCGCGTCGCCCTTCACCAGGAAGGGCGGGTACGCCTCGGTGTAGCCGTGCTCGTGCACGTGGAGGTCGAGCATGAAGCTCACGAGCGCGCGCTCCAGGGCCGCGCCTGCGCCCCAGAGGACGGTGAAGCGCGCGCCCGAGAGCTTCGCGCCGCGCTCGAAATCGAGGATGCCGAGCGACTCGCCGAGGTCGTGGTGATCGCGGGGCTTGAAGTCGAACGCGGGCTTCTCACCCCACTTCGAAACCTCCACGTTGGCGGTCTCGTCGCCCCCCTCGGGGACGCTGTCGTCCGGGAGGTTGGGGACGCGCAGGAGGATGTCCTCGATCTCCGCCTCGGCCTTGTCCTTCTGCGCTTCGAAGACCTTCGCCTCGTCGCCCAGGCGCCGCGCCCGCTCGCGCAGCTCGTTCTGCTCTGGCGAGCCCTTCGGGAGCTTCGGAAACTTCGCGCTCGCCTCGTTCTGCTCCTGGCGGAGGGACTCGTTGGCGCGGATCGCTTGACGGCGCGCGTCGGCGAGCTCCTTGATGCGATCGAAGCCGAGCTCCGTCGGGTCTTTGTGGCGCTTGCGGAGGCCCGCCTCGACGGCCTCCAGGTGATCGACGACGTATCGCAGGTCGAGCATAGGGGGCGCGGAGCGTAGCCCCGGCGCGGGGAGTTTTCGAGCCGGTTCTACGCGCCGGTCTCGTGATAGCGTCGCGCGACGCGCATGCCCGCCCGCCGCCACACCGGCATCTCCCTCCTCCTCGGCCTCGCCTCGCTGGCCGCCTGCCGCCCGCGCGACCGCGTCGACACGCGCGCGGTCACGCCCCTCGTGCGCAGCGGCGCTGGGCCCCTCGACGCGGGCGCCGGTGCGCGCCGCACGGCCTCCGGCTCCCGCCCTCGCCGCGGGATCCGCTACGTCGCCGACCGCCCCGCCCCCGACGGCGCCCTCGGCGTCCGCTGGGGGATGACGCGCGCGGCCGTGCTCGAAGCCCACCGCGCGGCGTCGATCGAGTGCCGCGACTCGCGCGAGTACATCTTCTGCCGCCGCGCGCTCACCGAGGTGCCGCTCCCCGTGGTGGTCACCTACGAGTTCTGCGGCGAGGGGCTCTGCGGCGTGGCGATCGACGCGACGGCCACGCGCGACGAGGCCGCGATGGCGTCCCACTTCGACCAGCTCCACGCGCTGGTGGTGGGGGCGCTCGGCCCGCCTTCGGATGAGGCCCGCACGATCGGCGCGGGCTGCACGGGTCACCTCGCGCTCTGCCTCGCGTCGAAGCAGTCGGAGCTCACCGCGCGCTGGGCCTGGCGGGACGGGCCGCACGTGCAGCTCTCCGTCGACCAGGACGAGGAGGACGCCTTCCGCGGCCTCGCGTCCGTCACGTGGCTCTCCGCCGAGCGCGCGCGCCGTCAGGAGGCCGCCGACGAAGCGGCGCCCGCGGCCGTCGACGCCGGCGCCGCGCCCGATCGATGAGCCGAGCCGCCGCCGCCCTCGCGCTCGCGCTGGCGCTGCTCTTCCCCTCGGCGGCGGGCGCGCAGCCGCAAGACCCGCGGCTCGTCTGGCGCACGCTGGAGACGCCGCACTTCCGCATTCACTACTACAACGACATGGCGCCCATCGCGCGGCGCGTGGCGGAGGTGGCCGAGCGCGCGGTCGAGCGGCTCCACGGGCCCCTCGGGTGGGCGCCCGCGTCGCCCGTCCAGGTGGTGATCTCCGACGAGACCGACGACGCCAACGGCAGCGCGACGGCCGTCCCGATGAACATCGTCCGGCTCTACGTGACGGCCCCCGACGACCTCTCGGTGCTCAACCAGTACGACGACTGGCTCACCACCCTCGTGACGCACGAGTACACGCACATCCTCCACACCGACAACATCTCCGGCGTGGCGGCGATCCTCAACGCGGTGGCGGGCAAGCAGTGGGCCCCCAACCAGGTGCAGCCGCGCTTCATCCTGGAAGGCCTCGCGACGTACGAGGAGAGCCTCCACACGCACGGCGGTCGGCTCCGCTCGTCGGCGTGGGAGATGTCGATGCGGGCCGACGCGCTCGCGGGCAACCTCGCCACGCTCGACCAGCTCGCGACGGGCCCCAACCGCTGGCCCCACGGCACCCTCTGGTACCTCTACGGCAGCTATTTCATGCAGTACCTGGCCGAGCGCTTCGGCCGTCAGGCGCTCGCCGAACTGTCGTCGGAGTACGGCGCCACCGCGGCCCCGTGGCAGCTCAACCGGGTGCTCCACCGGGTGACCGGGCGCACCTGGGAGGAACTCTACGAAGACTTCGGTGACGCGCTCACGGCGCGCTTCCGCGAGCAGGAGCGACGGCTGCGCGCGGCGGGCCTGGAGGAGGGCGTGCGGGTGACGCGCCAGGGCGAGATCGTGCGGGCGCCGCGCTTTCTCCCCGACGGGACGCTGGTGTACGAGAGCGCCGACGGTCAGTCGATGGCGCAGCTCCGCGCGATCGACGCCGCCTCGCTCGCGGCGGCCGACCCGGAGCACCTCCCGACGCCGCGCTCGCTCGACTGGCTCGCGGGGCCCTCCGCCTTCGGGGTGGCGGGCGACGACGCGCTCATCGTGAGCGACACGGCCATCCACCGCGAGCTCTACGCGTACCACGACCTCTTCCGCTGGCGCCTCACGCGCGACGCGTCCGGCGCGCTCGCGGTGGACGGCGAGGAGCGGCTCACCGAGGGCTGGCGCGCGCAGCAGCCCGACGTCTCCCCCGACGGCGACCGGGTGACCTTCACCGTCAACCACCGCGGCACCACCTCGCTCTTCGAGATGTCGCTCGCCGAGCGGACGCCGCGCCCGCTCTTTCGCCCGCGGCGCTTCGAACAGGTGTACGCGCCGCGGTACTCGCCCGACGGCGCGCGCATCGCCTTCTCGCACTGGCGCGACGGCGGCCGCCGCGACATCGGCGTGTACACGCGCGCCACCGGGCGCATCGAGTACCTCACCGACGACGCCGCGCTCGACCTCTCGCCGACCTTCACGCCCGACGGCCGCTTCCTCGTCTGGTCGTCCGACCGCAGCGGGGTGATGAACCTCGTCGCCCGCGCCGTGACGCCCGACGGGTTCGGCCCGCTCCGGCAGATCACCCACGTGGTGTCGGGGGCCTTCCAGCCGGCGGTGTCGCCCGACGGACGCACGCTCGTGTACGTCACCTACGGCCACCGCGGCTGGGACCTCGCGCGGATGCCCTTCGACCCCGCCCGCTGGCGCGACCCGGTGGCGCCCGAGGGCGACCCCTACGACCGCGCCCCCGACGACGAGGGCCACGGGCGGCGTCCCATCGACACCTTCGCCACCCGCGATTACCCCTACAACCCCTGGAGCTCCGTGCGTCCGCGCATCCTCACCGCGGAGCTCACGGCCGACGGCTTCGGCCCCCAACTCGCGCTCCGCGTCTCCGGCGCCGACGTGCTCAACCGCCACGCGTGGAACGTCCGCGTCGGCGTGGGCCTCGTGCGCGGCGACCCCAGCGTCGACCTCACGTACGTGTACCGCGGCGTGCGGCCCACCCTGCGCCTGCGGGCCTTCCGCGCGGTGGACGCGGGCAGCGGATTTCGCATCGGGCGGCGCACACCGACGTGGGTGGCCGAGCGCGTCGGCGGCGAGAGCGAGGTGTCGCTGGTGTTCCCCGGGCGCTTCGACGCGCACACCGTGGCGCTGACGTACGACGCCGCGTGGGTGCGGGCCTACGGCGGCCTCCCCGAGCTCGGGCGCTACCTCGACCCCAACGAGGCCCCGCCCGTGCTCCCCTTCCAGGGCTGGATCACCGGGCTCCGCGCCACCTGGTGGTACGCCCGCGCGCAGCGCTACGCCTACTCGATCACCGCGCAGGAGGGCGTCAACCTCTTCGCCACCGCGCGCGTGTCCGACGCGATCCTCGGGAGCGCCGTGGGCAGCATCGAGTTCTCCGCCGGCGCGTCGGCCTACGTCCCGATGCCCTGGGGCGTCGACCGGCGGCGCCACATCCTCGCCCTCCACCTCGGCGCGGGCATCGGCACCTCCGACCGCGGCGAGCGCGGGATCTTCTCCCTCGGCGGCTTCCCCACCTTCAACCCCGCGAGCCTGCTCGAGGTGCTGCGCGGCGGCGGCGTGGGCGGCGGCATCGCGCTCCGGGGGTACAAGCCCGACGCCCGCGTGGGGAGCCAGTTTCAGCTCGCCAACGTGGAGTACCGCTTCCCCATCGTGCAGACGCAGCGCGG
>JBILLV010000432.1:0-6805 GCA_044375895.1 Polyangiales bacterium
AGCGGATGGCCCCTCCCTTTGGCGCCGCCGCGGCGACGGAGGGAGGGGAAGAACGCGAGCGAAGCGAGCGGGGGTGGGAGGCTACGCCGCTACGCTGCTACGCCGCCACGCCGCCACGCCGCCACGCCGCTACGCCGCCACGCCGCCACGCCGCCACGCCGCCACGCCGCCACGCCGCCACGCCGCCACGCCGCCACGCCGCCACGCCGCCACGCCGCCACGCCGCCACGCCGCTACGCCACTCACCCGGCTCGCTACGGGGCGTCGGCGAACACCTCGTCGAGCGAGGTGGCGGTGAGGGCGCGGTCGAACCAGCGATCGAGGACGGCGGTGTCGGTGCAGGCGGTGACGCGCGCGCGGGTGGCCTCATCGACGGCGACGCCGCGCTTCTCCAGCGTGCGCAGGAGGAGGCGGGCCTCGCCCAGGGCCTCGCCCAGGGCCTTGCCGCGGGCTTCGCCGCGGGCTTCGAGGGCGGTGACGATGCGGGTGTAGACGGGGCTGTCTTTGATGTTGAGGGGCGTCATGAGGAGGTCCTCGATCTCGCGGGCGAGTGTGTCACCGAGCATGCTGATCATCGCGCGGAGCATCTCCTGGCGCAACGTGGTGTCGGGCGCGGCGGTGATGGTCTTCACGGCCGCACGCACGACCGCCTTCGCGCGGTGGCCGGTCTGGTCGTGGACGGCCCACGAGGCCACCACGGCGAGCTCCGCGCTCCCGGCGGCGAGGAGCGCCTTCACCTCCGCGAGGGTCAAGCGCACGACCACCGGGCGCAGCCACAGCGACGTGCCCGCGGGACCCCGCACGCGCGCGATGGTGTTGGCCCAGCGGGCGACGGCGGCGTCGTGGGTGATCACCAGCACGTCGCCCATCACCCCGCGCGTGTCGAGGAGGACGCTGGCGGCGGCGAGCCAGCGGCGCTGCTTCTCGACGTCCTCCCGGAGCTGCACGTCGACAATGACCCAGGGGCCGCGCTCGTGGGCGTCGAGGAGCACGACGTCGGGCCGCACCTCCAGCGGGTTGACGAGGCGGAGCGCGGAGTCGCGCGCCTCCAGGCCAGCGGCCACCTCGGGGCGACCGAGCGCGCGGAGGATCTCGTTGAGCAGAGAAGGGCGCTGCTGGAGGAGCGCCACCAGCGTCTCGTGGGCGGGGCCGGGCATCGCGACGGGGGTAGCGTGACGGGAGGGGCAAGCGCCACTTCTCGGCGCGATCGGCGCGGAGTACCACCGCTTCCGCGCGGCGCGGCGTGAGCCTCCCACCCCCGCTCGCTTCGCCCTGTCCTCCGCACCACCCGGCGCGATAGCGTCGTCGGCCTGATGACCCCATCCGTTCAAGTCCGCGACGAGCTGGTCGACGTGCTCCGCCGCGACCTCATTGGCCCCCTCGACACGCACGAAGAGGAGCTGCTCCCACAGCCCCCGTCGCGCTGGTACCTCACGGGCTTCTTGATCCCCTACGAGGCCCCCGAGTCGCAGCGCTTCGACGCCAACGGCCAGGAGGAGCTGGACGTCGGCGGCGACGAGGGCGGTCACGCGGCGGGCGACGACGCCGCTGCGCCCGAGCAGGCCTCCGCGCGACGGGCCTTCTTCCCGTCCTCGCTCGGCGTGAGCGTGCTCGTCCCCACCGACGCGAAGGAGCTCGCGGTGACGGTCACCTGGGGCGACTACCGCCCCGAGGCCGTCGCCGCCGACGCGCCCGCCGACGAAGCCCCCGAGCCGAAGCCCGAGGGCAAGCACGAGCGCGAGGAGCGTTGGCGCCGCGTCCCCCACGCGGAGACGCTGCGTGTCCCGGTCGTGAAGCGCGGGCGCCAGAGCCACGAGGTCGCGGGGAGCGGCGGGCTCCAGGTGGTGGTGTCGGTGCGGCCTGTGCGCACGCCCGCGGATGAGCCGAAGACGCTGGTGCCGAAGGGGACGCGGGCGGTGTCGGTGTTCCTGGTGAACCACCGGGTGCCGCGGGAGGATCAGCGGCGCGACGAGGGCTTCGTCTTCCAGGCGCGGCTGGTGGTGCAGAGCGAGCGGGCCTTCGTGGCGCGGCCCGACCTGCGCGGGCGTCAGGCCGACGACCCCGACGAGCAGGTGGCCGAGCTGCAGCACCGGGACGTGTTCGAGTACGCCGTCGGGCACGGCGTGTCGACGCGCGCGCTCTGCGACGACCCGGGCGACTGCCGCGCGGTGGAGACCACCTGGGTGCCGAGCGCCGAGGTGGAGAAGGTGGTGCCGGGCGCCATCGCGGGTGGATCCGTGCAGCTCGGGATGGAGTCGCTCGCGGCCCTGACGGACGCCCCCGCGGTGCGCGCCGCGGTGGGCGGGCTGGTGGACGCGTACGGCGCCTGGATCACCGCCCAGCGCGCGGCGGTGACCTCGCCGCCGTGGCGCGCGACGGTGGCGACGACGCTGCTCGACAGCGCCGAGGGGGTGCGGCAGCGCGTGGCGGCGGGCCTCGCGCTGCTCGACGACCCGGAGGTGCTCCGCGCCTTCCGCGTGATGAACAAGGTGATGGCCCGGAGCGCCCGGCAGCGCACGCCCGAGCGCTACACGGCGAAGGGCTCGGAGCCGTCGTGGTTCCCCTTCCAGCTCGCCTTCGTGCTGATGAACCTCCGGGGCGTGACGGAGCCCTCCCACCCCGAGCGGCGCATGGTCGACCTGCTCTTCTTCCCGACCGGCGGCGGCAAGACGGAGGCGTACCTCGGCCTCGCGGCCTTCACGCTCTTGCTCCGTCGCCGCCGTCACCCGGGGGTGTCGTCGGCCGGGGTGAGCGTGCTCATGCGCTACACGCTCCGCCTGCTCACCCTCGACCAGCTCGGGCGCGCGGCCACGCTCATTTGCGCGCTGGAGCTGGAGCGCCGCGACGACCCCGCGACCTGGGGGACGTGGCCCTTCGAGATCGGGCTCTGGGTCGGCAAGGGGGCCACCCCCAACGACATGGGCGAGAAGGGCGACGGCCGCGACGACACCGCCCGCGCCAAGGCCATCGCCTACAAGAACGATACGAAGAAGCCCACGCCCATCCCGCTGGAGGTGTGTCCCTGGTGCGCCACCCCCTTCACCGCGGCCTCCTTCCGCCTCGCCCCGCAGGAGGACAAGCCCACGCAGCTCGTCGTCGCCTGCGTGTCGCGCAAGCGCGGCCCCGATCGCTGCCCCTTCACCGGCAACGACGCGCTCCCCGTCGTCGCGGTCGATCAGCCGCTCTACCGCCGCCTGCCGTGCTTCGTGATCGCCACGGTCGACAAGTTCGCCAACCTCCCGTGGGTGGGGCGCACGGGGGCCCTCTTCGGGCGCGTCGACCGGCACGACAAAGACGGCTTCTACGGCCCCTGCGACCCGCACCACGGCGACCCCCTCGACGGCCCGCTCCCCCCGCCCGACCTCATCATCCAGGACGAGCTCCACCTCATCAGCGGCCCCCTCGGCACGATGGTGGGCCTCTACGAGACCGCCCTCGACTGGCTCTGCACGCGGGGCGTCGGCGAGTCCGCCGTGGGTCCGAAGATCGTCGCCTCGACGGCCACGGTGCGCCGCGCGCAGCAACAGATCCAGGGGTTGTTCGCGCGCTCGCGGGTGGAGGTGTTCCCGCCGCCGGGCCCCGATCGCCGCGACTCGTTCTTCGCGAAGACCGTCCCGCCGACCGAGCGCAACGCGCGGCGCTACGTGGGCGTCGCGGCGCAGGGTCGCTCGCTCAAGGTGGTGCTTTTGCGGGTGTACATCGCGCTCCTCGCCGCGGCGCAGCGCCGCTACGACGCGCTCGGCGGCGCGAAGACCGTCCCCAACCCCGCCGACCCGTACATGTCCCTCCTCGGGTACTTCAACAGCCTCCGCGAGCTTGGCGGGAGCCGGCGCATCGTGGAGGACGAGGTCACCTCGCGCCTGCGGGTGTACGACCGACGGCGGCGCGTCGGTGAGGCCCCCGGCGCCTTCGCGGCCCGCTCCATCGGCGAGGTGGTGGAGCTCACCAGCCGCGAGACCACCGCGAAGGTGTCGCTCGCGAAGCACCGCCTCGCGCACGACTTCACCACCCCCGAGCGGGTCGACGTCGCGCTCGCCACCAACATGATCAGCGTGGGCCTCGACATCACCCGCCTCGGGCTGATGGTGGTGCTCGGGCAACCCAAGATGGCGGCGGAGTACATCCAGGCCACGAGCCGCGTGGGCCGCGACGACGGGCGCCCCGGCCTCGTGGTGACGCTGCTCAACATCCACCGGCCCCGCGACCGCTCCCACTACGAGCGCTTCGAGGCGTGGCACGCGTCCTTCTACCGCGCGGTGGAGGCGACGAGCGTGACGCCGTTCTCGCCGCGCGCCGTCGACCGCGGCCTCGCGGCGGTGGTGGTGGCCCTCGCGCGCCACGGCCGGGCCGAGCTGACGCCCCCCCTCGGGGCCGGAGAGATGCGATCGCAGCGCGCCGCGGCGGACTTCGTGCTCGATGTGGTGGGCGACCGGGCCGCGTCGCACGCCAGCGGGTCCGCGGCCGAGGGCACCGCGCTCCGGGCGAAGCTCCGCGGACGCGCCAAAGACCTCCTGGACGCCTGGGCCAAGCTCGCCGCGCTCAACCACGACGCCGGGGCCCCCATGGAGTACCAGCGCGAGGTGAAGGGGAAGGCGACGGCGCGACTGCTGCGCGACCCGCTCGACCCCGACCTGCCGCAGTGCTCGACGGAGGAGAAGAAGTTTCGCGCGCGGCGCTCGCTGCGCGACGTGGAGCCGCAGGTGAAGCTCTGGGTCAAGCGCCTCGACGGCGTGGAGATGGACGCGGAGGAGGAAGGCCGATGAGCAAGAAGCCCGTGCAGCCCCACGGCTACCTGCGCCGCAGCCAGGTGATCACCACCTTCGGCCCCGGCGCCCTCATGGACCTCCCGACGCAAGGGGTGCTCATCGCGGGCCTCGACCTCTGGGGCAACCCGGAGCAGCAGGGCTTCGAACCCGTGCTGGAGGAGCGCCTCGTCGCCAAGCTCTCGACCCTCTTCGACGGGCGCAAGGTGCGGCTCTTCATGCCCCCCGCGGAGAGCGACGACCCCGAGCGGGAGACGCAGGGGATGCGGGCGTGGCAGTTTCCCGGGTGGTTCGTGGCCCAGTACGAGGACGCGGCGATGCTGAAGCAGGGCGTGCGCTCGCGCCCCCTGGTGAGCTTCCGCACCATCAAGGACAGCAAGGGGAAGTACCGCGCCGACGACAAGAAGCTCTACAAGGTGCTGCCGATCCGCTTCGTGCAGGCGTGCATCAACGGGCACATCTCCGACCTCAACTGGTACGCCTTCGCCCACCGCGAGGGCAACCCGAGCTGCCGACGCCCCCTGTGGCTCGATGAGCAGGGCACCAGCGGCGACCTCGCGGACATCCGCGTGCGCTGCGAGTGCGGCGCGCGCCAGCCCCTCGTGATCGCCACGCAGGTGACGGAGGGGAAGGTCCCCCTCGGGATGTGCAACGGCGAGCGGACGTGGCTCGGGCTCCAGAGCGACGAGGCCTGCGGCGGGAGTGTCGGCCCGCGACAGCCCAACCGCCTCCTGGTGCGCTCGGCGAGCAACGCGTACTTCCCGCAGGTGCTGAGCGTCATCTCGATCCCCGACGGCGACGCGGCCCTCCGCGAGGCCGTGAAGGAAGCCTGGAGCGACCTGGAGGAGGCCGAGGACGAGGGCGACGTCGCCCGTGAGATCGGGAAGAAGAAGTACAAGCAGAAGTTCGCGGGTCACTCCCCCGAGGCCGTGTGGGCCGAGGTGCAGCGGCAGAAGGGGGACACCCCCGCGGAGCCCAAGCGCATCAAGCCGCAGGAGTTCGAGACCCTCGTCGCCAGCCGGGACGAGCTCGGCGAAGACCGACCCGACGGGGACTTCTTCGCGCGGCGCTTCGTCCCCCCCGACGCGGACGTCGGCCCGGTGGGCGCGATCGAGCGCGTGGTGCTGGTCCACCGGCTGCGCGAGGTGATGGCGCAGGTGGGCTTCACGCGCTTCGAGCCCTCGGTCGCGGACATCGACGGCGAGCTGGCCCTCGACGTGCGCCGCGCCGAGCTCGCCCGCGAGGTCACCTGGCTCCCCGCGATCGAGAACCGCGGCGAAGGGGTGTTCCTGTCCTTCAAGCAGAAGGCGCTCGTCGACTGGCTCGCCCGGCCGAGGGTGCGCGCCCGCGTCGGCCAGCTCGAAGCGGGCTTCAAGGCCTGGCAGCGCTCCCACCCCGGCAGCACCGCGCGGTTCCCCGGAGCGACCTACGTCATGCTCCACTCGCTGTCCCACCTGCTCATCACCGCCATCGCGCTCGACTGCGGCTACTCCTCGTCGGCCATCCGCGAGCGGATCTACGTCACCGACGCGGGCTGCGGCATCCTCCTCTACACAGGCAGCTTCGACGCCGAGGGCACCCTCGGCGGCCTGGTCGAAGCCGGGCGCCGCGTGGGGCAGCATCTCCACAACGCGCTCGACCTCGCGCGCCTGTGCAGCAACGACCCCGTCTGCGCCCAGCACCGCCCCGACAACCAGCAGGAGGAGCGCTACCTCCACGGCGCCGCCTGCCACGGCTGCCTGCTCATCGGCGAGACCTCGTGCGAGCGCCGCAACGAGCACCTCGACCGCGCCCTCGTGGTGGCCACCGTCGAGGAGCACGGGGCGGAGTTCTTCGTCGACGAGGCCACGTGACGGCGGACTTCGAAGGGCTGTCGGTGGAGGCGTTGCGCGCCCTCGCCGACGCGCTGCAGACCGGGCGCCTGCCGACGTACGAGCCCGCCGCGGTGGCGCGGTGCGTCCCGCTGGCGGAGGCCACCCGCGCGGCCGAGTCCCTCGCCCACGGGAAGGCCCTGGGGCTGACGGCGCCGCAGCTCGCCTACA
>JBILLV010000433.1:0-6794 GCA_044375895.1 Polyangiales bacterium
GGCCCCGCCGCCGCCGCAGCTCTGCGTCACCGCGCCCACCCCGCTGGTCACGCCGCTGTAGGTGCCGGTGCCGGGGTTGGTCAGGGTCACGGCCCCGTTGCCCGCCGGCAGGTGCTGGAAGCGAACGGTCGCCGGCCCCGTCGCGCTGCCGTAGCCCGCGAGCACGAGGTAGTACGTCCCGGGGTTGAGCAGCGCCACCACCTGCGACTGGAGCCCGCCCGACGCGCAGCCCGCGCTGCCCATGTCGTCGTTGCAGTAGGCCATCCCCGTGGGGGCGGGGGCCGTGATCGGGGTCGAGCAGCTCGACGCGAAGTAAAGCACCGTGTCGTAGCCCGTCCCGATCGTGTCAGCGTACACGATCTCCCGCTGCCCCAGCGTGAACTGGAACCACACGTCCGCCCCCGCGGCCCCGCACGGCGGCGTGAGGTTGTTCACGGCCCCGACGGTCGTCGTGGCGAGCGTCTGGTTGGTCGACACGAGCGAGATCACCTGGGCGGCGCCGCAGGTGTCGTTGGCCGGGCCCGCCGTCCGGCACGCGCCGCCGACGCAGGTCTGCCCCGCGGCGCACACGTTGCCGCACGACCCGCAGTTGCGGGCGTCGCTCGCCGTGCTCACGCAGGCCCCGGCGCAGAAGGTGGTGCCGCCGCCGCAGATGGAGCCGCACGACCCGCCCGAGCACGCCGTCCCCGGGGGGCAGCTCACGCCGCAGCGCCCGCAGTTGACGTTGCTGTTGGAGAGGTTGACCTCGCAGCCGTCGGCCTCGCTCCCGTTGCAGTTGTCGAAGCCCGGCGAGCAAGCCCCCAGCCGGCACGCGCCGCCCGCACACGACGCCCCCGCGTTGGGCAGGCTGCACGCGCGGCCGCACGCCCCGCAGTTGCTCACGTCGGCGCCGACGTTGGTCTCGCAGCCGTCGGCCTCGACCCCGTTGCAGTTGGAGAAGCCGCCGTTGCACGCCCCGATGCGGCAGCTCGCGTCCGCGCACACCGTCGCCGCGTTGGCGAGGCGGCACGCGCGCCCGCAGGCCCCGCAGTGCTCGATGGCGGCGCGGAGGTTGGTCTCGCAGCCCGTCGAGGCCACGTTGTCGCAGTCGCCGAAGCCCGCGTTGCAGGTGAGCCCGCACACCCCGCCGCGGCACGCCGGGTCGCCGTTGGCGCCGCCGGGGCACGCGCGGCCGCACGTCCCGCAGTGCTGCGCGTCGGTCTCCAGCGTGGCGCAGCGGTCGCCGCAGAAGGTGGTGCCGCCCCCGCAGATCGACCCGCAGGCCCCCATCGAGCACGCCGTCCCCGCGGGGCAGCGGTTGCCGCAGCGCCCGCAGTTGGCGTTGTCCGAGCTCACGGGCGTCTCGCAGCCGTTCATCCCGTCGCCGTCGCAGTTGTCGAAGCCCGCGCGGCACCCGGCGAGGGCGCAGCGCCCGTCGACGCACGCGGGGTTGCCGTTGGGGTACGCGCACGCCACCCCGCACGCCCCGCAGTTGGTCGCGCTGGTCGCCGTGGCGGTCTCGCAGCCGTTGCTCGGGTCGCTGTCGCAGTCGCCCGCGCCCGGCGCGCACTGGATCCCGCACACGCCCATCGCGCAGGTGGCCGTCGCGCCGGGGCCCGACGGGCACGCGCGGCCGCACATCCCGCAGTGGGCCGGGCTCGTGGTGAGGGGCGTCTCGCAGCCGTTGGCGGCGTTGCCGTCGCAGTCGCCGAAGCCCCCGGCGCACTCGTTGACGCAGGCCCCCATCACGCAGCGCCCCGTGGCGTTGGGCCCGCCCGCGCAGGCCCG
Organism: Polyangiales bacterium; assembly: GCA_044375895.1. Classification (GTDB taxonomy): domain Bacteria; phylum Myxococcota_A; class Polyangia; order Polyangiales; genus CAISKJ01. The sequence continues at coordinate 1,768 of JBILLV010000433.1, forward strand.
GCCGCACGCGCCGCAGTGCATCGGGTCGCTCTGGAAGTCCGCCTCGCAGCCGTTGCCGCCCATCCGGTCGCAGTCGCCGTAGCCCGTGTCGCAGGTGCCCACGGCGCACGCCCCCGCGGTGCACACGGGCGAGCCGCGGTTCACCATGCACACGTTGCCGCAGCGGCCGCAGTGGCTGGTGTCGCTCGCGACGCGCTGGCAGGCGCCCGCGCAGCACGCCCCGCCCGTCCCGCACGAGCTCCCGCAGGCGCCGCAATGCATCGCGTCGGCCTGGAGGTCGTGGCACTGGCCGTCGCAGCAGGTGGAGCCCACCCCGCACGCGTGGGTCGGCGTGCAGCCCGGCACGCACGTCCCCATCCGGCACACGGTGCCGAGGGCGCAGTCGACGTCCTCGGTGCACCCGACGCAGCGGCGCGTCGTGAGGTCGCAGCGCACGGGGCTGCCCGGCATCGCGCCGCAGTCGGTGTCGTTGGAGCACCCCACGCGGCAGGTGTTGTTCATCGGGTCGCACACCTGGCCGGGCGGGCAGTTGTCCTGCGACGGGGTGCACTGGGCGCACTGGCCCGTGACGGTGTCGCAGACCGGACCCGCGGGGGACGCGGCGCACTCCTCGTTGGTGGCGCAGCGGTTCATCGGCGCGGCGTCGGGCTTCACCGCGCCGTCTTCGCCGCCGTCGCTCACGGTGGCGTCGCGCAGGGTGTCGACGTCGGGCGTGGCCTCCGCGCAGCCGACCGCGACGAGGGCGAAGAGAAGGGCAGACCAGCGAGACAGCGGTGCACGACGGGCCGCGGCGTTCATGATGCGGCGACGATAACACGCGACCGCCAGGAGCACGCAGCCGCCACAAGGCACGTCCGACGGAGCCCCCGTTGGCGTAGTGTCCACCGGCCCCGCGATGACCACCCTCGACCGCCGCTCGCTCCTCTCGCTCGCCCTCCTCAGCCTCGGATGCCGTCGGAGCCGGGCGGCCTCCGCGGCCCGCGCCGCCCCGGCGCCCGCCACCATCCCCGCCCGCCGCATCGTCTCCCTCTCCCCGACCGCCACCGAATCCCTCGTGGCCCTGGGCTTCGGCGACCGCCTCGTCGGGGTCTCCGCGCTGTGCCACGGCCCCGCCGGGCTCCCGCACGTCGGCACCATGGTCGCGCCGAATGTCGCCGCGATCCTCGCGCTCCGGCCCGACGCGCTCGTCGGCGTGGAGGGACCCATCGCCACCACGACGCTCCAGCCCGTCCTCGAAACCGTGCTGCGCCGGGTGTTTCCCCCGGCCGAGACCTACGAGCAGTACGTCCACGCGCTCGACGCCTATGCGGCGCTCGTCGGAGCTCCACCCGCCGCCGCGACCCTGCGCCAGCGCCTCACCGATGGGGCGGCGCGCGTCGAGCGGGCCGTCGCGGGGCGCGCTCGGCCCAAGGTGCTGATGGTGTGCAACGCCTCGCCGCTCGTCGTCGCGGGGGCCGGCTCGTGGGTCGACTCGGTGCTGCGCGCGGCGGGCGGCGACAACGCCGCGCAGAGCCCCAACCGGTACCCGTTGATCTCGCCCGACCAGGTGATCGCCTGGGCGCCGTCGATCGTCGTCGACCTCACGGCCCCCGAGTCGACCCCCACCGTCGCCGCGGCCATCGCGCCTTTGCCCGACGACGCCGCGCCGCCGCCCGCGCTGCCGCCCATCGTCCGGGTGGACGGTGAGCTCGTGCGGCGTCAGGGCCCGCGCTACGCCGAGGCCGTCGCCGCCGTCGCGCGCGCGCTCCACCCGGGTGTCGCGCTGTGAAGGGACGCGCCGTCGCGCTCGCCCTCGCGCTCACGACGCTGGCCGCGGGGAGCGCCGAGGCCCACCAGGACTCCGTCACCCACGTTCGAGTCACCGCGGAGGGGCGCGAGGTTCACGCAGAGCTCCAGATCGAAGCGGTCGATCTCAACGAGGCGATGCGCGTCCCGGCCGCCCGCACGCTCTCGCGCGAGGAGGCCCTCGCCGGCGCCGATCGGGTGGCGGCCTACGCCGCGGCGCGCCTGCATGTGCGCGACGCCGTAGCCGCCTGTCGCGCGGGGGAGCACAGCGCCCGCACCGTCGACCGTCGCGACACCTGGGTCCTCGTCCTCCGCCTCACGTACGTGTGCCCCCACGCGGTCGACGCCCTCTCGCTGCGCTACGACCTCTTCTTCGACGTCGACCCGCGCCACCAGGGGATGACCACCGTCACGCTCGCCGGTCGCGACGCGCAGCACGTCTTCCGCGAGGCGACGCGCGACCTCACCCTCGACGCGCGCTCGACCCTCGGCCGACAGCTCGCCACCTACGTCTCGCTCGGCGTCGACCACATCTTCCTCGGGTACGACCACATCGCCTTCCTGGTCGGGCTCCTGCTCGCGGTGGGCGACAAGGCCCGCCGGGAGAGCGCCCGCGCCGTCCTCGCCATCGTCACCAGCTTCACCCTCGCCCACTCGATCACCCTCGTGAGCGCCGCGCTCGGCCTCGTCCGCGTCTCGCCCGCCGTCGTCGAGCCCGCCATCGCCGCCTCCATCGCCTTCATCGCCGTCGAGAACCTCCTCCCGCGCGAGCCCCGCCGCCGCCCCGCCCTGGCCTTCGCCTTCGGGCTCATCCACGGGTTCGGCTTCGCGGGTGTCCTCGCCGAGCAGGGGCTCCCGGCGCGGGGGATGGTCCCGTCGCTCCTCGCCTTCAACGTCGGCGTCGAGCTGGGTCAGCTCGCCCTCGTCGCCTGCGCGCTGCCTGTCCTCTCGGCGCTCGGTCAGACCCGCTGGACCGCGCCCACCGTCGCCCTCGCCGTCGCCTGCCTCGCCGCCACCTTCGCCTTCCTCGCCCAGGCCGGGGTTGCCCGCGGCACCCTCGCGATCGTCCTTTGCGGCGCCGTACCCCTGCTGGCGGTGCTCTCCCGCCGCTGGGGCTACCCCCTCGGGGTGAAGCGCGTCGCCAGCGTGGTGCTCGGCCTGCTCGCGGTGCTCTGGTTCTTCGAACGCGTCGCGGGCCGCGTGCTCTTTCACGGCGTGCTCGGCTGAGAAGCACGGGCCATCGCGGTAGGGAAGCGAAATCGACCGCATCGCGCGGGTGAATTCGCTGGCGGGAGGGCAAATCCAGCGCGGGGGGATGGGGCGTAGGGGGGGATGACGCGTCCCGGCGCGCGAAGGGTCCCTTCGGGTGGCTCGCGCCAGGCACGGACCGATGACTCCCCCACGAAAGGCGATGGCGTGATGATCTCCAAGACTCGACTCGGCGCGACAGGGCTCACGATGATGCTGGCGACGGCGCTGGCACCGACGAGCGCATGGGCGTCGAGCCACCGCGAAGCCCCGCTCATCTCCGAGGATCCCTCGGCCGACAACACCGACTTCTACGTGTTCACGTCGCCCGACGACCCCACCTCGGTCACCTTCCTGGCGATGTACATCGGCCTGGAGGAGCCCGGCGGCGGCCCCAACTGGCTCCGCTTCTCGGACGACGTCCTCTACGAGATCAAGATCGACAACAACGGCGACGGCCGCGCCAACGACATCGTCTACCAGTTCAACTTCACCACGCACTACAACCGCGGCGCAGCGATGGGCGTCGGCGGCGCGGTGGGCCCGGCGGGGACGTTCTTCTACAACGTCGGCCACATCGGCGCGCTCCCGACGCCCTCCAACTTCAACGGCGCCCTCGTCGCCCAGACGATGAACGTGCGGAGGATCGAAGGCGGCCGCGGCGGCACCGACGTGGGCGTCAACATCCCCGTCGCCCCCACCTACGTGGGCCGCTTCGCCTACGGGGCCGGCGGCCGTCCCGCCACCGACGACGCCAACTACACCCGCATCTGGCAGTCGGCCGTGACCAACCTCACGGGCGGCGGCCGCGTCTTCGCGGGTCCCACCGACGACCCCTTCTTCGCCGACCTCGGCTCGATCTTCGACGACGTCACCTTCCGCGACTCGGTGATGGGCTTCGGCAGCCGCGGCGGCGGGTATGACTACCTCGCTGGCTACAACGTCCACACCATCGCCCTCCAGGTGCCCGTCTCGCAGCTCGTGGCGGCGGGGACGCCCGCTGACCCGGCCAACCGCGGCAACGTCATCGGCGCGTACGCCACCGCGAGCCGGCCGCGCCTCACGCTCCGCCGCAACTGCGTCACCGACGCGCGCGTCGCCGGACGCCCCGTCCCGTCGGGCAACTGCTCGCAGGGCTATGGGCAGTTTGTCCAGGTGTCGCGCCTCGGCATCCCCCTCGTCAACGAAGTGCTCATCCCCCTCGGCCTCAAGGACGCGTGGAACGCCGGCGCCCCCACCGACGACGCCGGCATCTTCGGCCAGTACATCCTCGCGCCCTCGCTGCCCACCTACGCGCAGGTGCTCTACGGACCGATGGGCCTCCGCGCCGCCGCGGGCTACATGGCCCCGACGCGCCCCGTCACCACCGCCACGGTGATGAACAACGACATGCTCGCCCTCGTGGTCGGCTCGCCGGGCATCATCCCCGGCACGCCCGCCGCGGGCTTCGCGGCCGCCGACCTCCTGCGCTTCAACGTGCGCACGGCCCCGAGCGCGCTCCCCACCAACGCGGGCAACCCCACCCTCGGCACCGGGCGCAGCCGCCTCAGCGCGGCGGGCGGCGACCTCGGCGGCTTCCCCAACGGCCGCCGCCTCTTCGACGACGTGGTCGACATCGAGGAGCGCTACGTCCTCAACACGCTCGGCAACATCAACGCGATCCCCTTCGGCGACGGCGTCGACGGCAACGACAACGGCAACGCCGGACCCAACGGCCGCACCGACCCCGCGCCGTACCGCGCGACCTTCCCGTACGTGCAGATCCCCCTCCGCGGCGACGCCCTGCTCGTCCACCGCCAGGAGCCCACCCGCCCGATGTGATCCGATCGCGCCGCGGGCGACGTAGAGTCGTCACATGCGCCGCGCCCTCCCGCTCCTCCTCCTCCTCGCCCTCCCCGCCTGCAAGAAGCCCTCGGAAGCCGCCGTCGCCGCCCGTCCCACCGCTGCCCCTGCGGCGGCGGTGGAGGAGGGCGGCGCGCTCACGGCGGTCGTCG
>JBILLV010000434.1:0-6763 GCA_044375895.1 Polyangiales bacterium
AGAATCAAGGAGGGTCTGCGACGAGGGAGCCCGGCTTTGCGGGGCGATCCGATTCGAGCCCAGGCGTGAGCTCCTGCGAACCCTGGGAACTTCCGATAGCGCTGGCCCCCCGAAGAACTGACCGGCATTGGCTCGAGCGCCCCGTCACCACCGCAGCGGCGCGACCAGCACCACCGCCGCGGCCGCCAGCGCCACGAGCAGCGCGAACGCCATCGCCGCGCGCTTCGCCAGCCCCCGCGTCACCCGCCTGACATCGCGCGGCACCCGTCCGTGGGCCACCTCCAGGTCGCCGTCGCGGTACGCCCTGCCGTCGCGCGCGACCGTCCGCACCACCACACCATCGCTCTCCCCCAGCCCCTCGAACCACGCCTCGTCCGGGACAGGACCGCTCCACGTCAACACCTTCACCACGCGCCACCCGTCGCCTCGCACAACCCGGCGCCAGAGCCCGAGCCACCGCAGGTTGCGCACCAGCGCCGCGAAGCCCATCAGCCCCGTCAGCACCAGGAGCGAGAGCAGAGCGACGCCGAGCGCTGGCCCCGCGAATCCCGTGAAGACGTTGCTGGTGTTCCGCACGACGAGGGCGGCCTCGGTGAGCGCGGCCAGCAGCCAGAACGCCGACGCGAGCATCGTCCGATCGAGCGCGTCCAGCGAAGCGACCGGCGCATCACGGCGCACGAGCCACATCAGCGGAAGCGCACACGCCGCCCGCACGGTCGACGCGAGGAGCCACACCAACACCCCAGACGCGACGAACCACCCCGCCACCGGCCCGTGAGGAGCGCCCATCACCATCGCCCCCACCGCGCCCCCCACCACCGCCGACGCCGCGAGCGCACGCACCGCCACCGCCCGCTTCCCCGACGTGCGCGCGGCCATCAACGCCACCACCAAGGCCCCGCTCGCCGCGAGGACAACGCCCAGGTCACCGTTCGCCATGTGGAGCGGCCCCGTCCACGCCAGCCCGATGCCGAACACCCCCAACGCGAGCGCGCACAGCCCCGCGAGGCGCGCAAAGGTCTCTCGCACGGTCACCCGCCGCGTCGCATGTACCGTCGTCACGCCCGCGACGCTACCACCCCCGCGACCCGCTGAGCGCCCTCAAGCCGCCCGCGTCAGCCACCCGTCGAGGTACTGGGCCAGCACCGCCCCGTCGTGCGCCCGCGTGACCATCGCGACGTGATCGTCGGGCCGCACCAGCACCGCCCGCCCGACGCCCCCGAGCGCCGCCGTCGCCGCTGCGTCCGCGCCCTCCACCGCCACCACCCGCACCCTCGCGCGGTACCGCTCGGCCACGCGCCGCAGCCGCGCCACGTCCTCGCCGTCGGCCCGCGCGCCGTGGGCCAGCAGCGTCCATTGCCGCAGCCCTAGGAGCCCGTGCAGGCGCCCCTCGGTCCCGTCGGCCCGCACCCGCACGTCGGGCACCCTGTCGCCCGCGCGGAGGCTCGCGGCGGCGTTGTAGGGGCTCGACAGCGGGCTCGCGCGGTGGTGGGCGTCGAGCTCGGTGAGCCGCGCCTCCACCTGCGGCACGCGCGACACCGCCGCGAGCGCGTGGGGAAACACCATGCCGAGGAGGCCCACCAGCCACGCGGGCGAAGGCTCCTCGGTCTTCATGCGGGTGATGCCTTCGATGACGGCCCGCGCGGTCGCCCGCTGCTCGTCGCTGTACGTGTCGAGGAGCGACGCGGGCGACTCGCCGCGCACCACCGCCGCGAGCTTCCACGCGAGGTTGTGGGCGCCGCGCATGCCGGCGTTCATCCCGTGGCCGCCGACGGGGGCCCAGATGTGCGCCGCGTCGCCCGCGAGGACGCCCCGTCCGCGCACCAGCGTCTCCGCGATCCGGTCTTGAAAGCGCGCCCGATTGAACCACTGGGGCTCCACCGGCGTGAGGGTGACGTCGTCGTCGCGGCACGTCTGTGCCACCGCGTCGCGCAGCTCGTCGAGGGTCGGCGCGCCCTCCCGCATGGCTCCCTCCCCCGCGTTGAAGCACACGAAGCGGTAGCCCCCCGTCGGCAGCGGGCACGCGAGCATGGTGCGCCCCGGCGCCACGAAGAAGTACCCCGTCTCCCGGTCGTCGGGGTGTCGCCACCGTGGGATGGCGTTCACCTGGAGGCACTCCAGGCCGAGGCGGGGCGCGCCGTCGAAGGCGATGCCGAGGCGCTGCCGCACGAGGCTCCGGGCACCTTCGCAGCCCACCACCCACGCGCACGCGACGGTCATCGCGCGCTGCTCGGCGTCGGTGATGGAGAGCTCGGCGCCGCGGTCGTCGACCCGCACGTCTTTGGCGGTGTGGCCCCACGCCACGGCCACCCCGCGCTCGGCGAGGAGCTCGACGAGCAGACGTTCGGTCTCGTGCTGCTCGATCATCAGCGGGAAGGGGTGCTCGCAGGCGAGGCCGCCGAGGGTCATGGTGCCGGCGTAGCGACCGTTGACGCAGAAGGCCGCCCGCCGCAGCCGACACGCCGCGGCTTCGAAGCGGTCGATGGCGCCCACCGCGCGGAGCACCTCGGCGACGCGGGGCCACACGATCGCGGCCCGCGGGTCGCGCTTGGTGGCGGCGCCCCGCTCGAACACCCGCACGTGGACGCCGAGGTCGGTGAGGGCGAGCGCGAGGAGGAGCCCCACCGGCCCGGCGCCGACGATCGCCACTTCACACTCGGTCGCGACTCGCTGCATCGTACGGCTGAGATGCGCGGGAGGCGTCGCTCGCTTCGAATCGTGTGCGGCCGCCCCGAATGTGCGACTGTCCCCGCCGCAGAGACGCATGAAGAACCCGGACAATGGCTACGTGGGGATCGGGATCTACAACGTCAAGCGGACCCACAACTTCGGCGCGCTCATCCGCGCGGCGCGGGTGTTCGGCGCCAACTTCGTGTTCAGCGTGGGCAATCGCAATCCGCACGAGAACAGCTCCACCCACGCCGAGCTCACGCTGCCGGTCTTCCACTTCGAGACGCTCCCGGCCTTCATTGCGTCGATCCCAGTGAATGCGCGGCTGGTGTGCGTCGAGCTCACGCCGGGGGCGCTCGACATCCGCGGGTACCAGCACCCGCCCCGGGCGGTGTACCTGCTCGGCCCGGAGGACGGCACGCTCCCGAGCGACGTGATGCGGGCGCACGACACGCTCATTCTCCCCGGCGCGTACCCGCTCAACGTTGCGATGGCGGGTACGGTGGTGCTCTACGATCGGGTGCTCAAGGGCTGAGCGGGGCCGTCCGCGAGAGGTCTTGACGGCCGTTCGCGCCGCGTGCGTTATCCCCCGATGGGTAAAGCGCTGACGCTCGGTGGCGGTCTCGTTCACACAAGATGGTTCGCGCTGTGGGCCGTGGGCCTCGCGCTGGTGCACTGCGGCGGATCGGGCGGCAACGCCACCACGGACTCAGGGACGATGGATCGGCCCGGCGACGTCATCCCCGCCGACCTGCCGACGACGGGCTGCCGCACCAACGCCGACTGCGCCTCCAACGCGCAGGGGCTCCGCGTGTGCAACACGGCCACCTCGATGTGCGTCGCGTGCACCAGCACCGACCGCGGCGCGTGCACCACGGAACAGTACTGCGCCGCCTCCGGTCGCTGCGAGCTCGGGTGCGACAACGACGCGGCCTGCGCCCAGGGCGGCCGGACGCTCACCTGCGACGTGATGCGGCACGTCTGCGTGGCCTGCACGCGCGACGACCAGTGCCCCGCGGGCTCGCTCTGCAGCCCGACGCAAGCCTGCGTGCCCGGGTGCAACGCGGCGCGGATGTGCCCGATGGGCCAGGCGTGCTGCGGCAACGCCTGCCTCCCCATCGAAACCGATGCGATGAACTGCGGCGCCTGCGGCCGCGCCTGCACGATCGCCAACGGCACCCCGGGATGCGCTGGCGGGCAGTGCGCTGTCGGCACGTGCAACGTCGGCTTCGGCAACTGCGACACCATGGCCGCCAACGGCTGCGAGACCGACACCTCCACCGCCGTGATGCACTGCGGCGGGTGCGGGATGGCGTGTCCCGTCCGGCCCAACGCGGCTCCGGGGTGCACCGCCGGTCGTTGCACCCTCGTGTGCGCGGTGGGCTTCGCGGACTGCGACAACGATCCCATGAACGGCTGCGAGGTGAACACCGCGACGAGCGAGGCCCACTGCGGCGCGTGTCGTGCGGCGTGCCCCGCGGGCGCCAACGCCACCGCGACCTGCGCGGCCGGCCGCTGCGGCATCACCTGCGCGGCGGGCTTCGCCGACTGCGACATGAACGCCGCCAACGGCTGCGAGACCGACCTCGCCACGACGGGCAACTGCGGGCGGTGCGGCAACGCGTGCGCCGATCGGGCCAACTCGACGACCACGTGCGCCATGGGAACGTGCGGCATCACCTGCACGGCGGGCTTCGCCGACTGCGACGGCAACGCGGCCAACGGCTGCGAAGCCGACCTGACGGCGCCCGCCACCTGCGGCCGCTGCGGAACCACCTGCGCCGGCGCCCTCCCCGTGTGCAGCCTCGTGAGCGGGGCGCGCACCTGCATCTCGGGCTGCGCCGCCTCGGAGACGCGCTGCGCGGGTTCGTGCATCGACCTCACGACCTCCGTCACCAACTGTGGTGGCTGCGGGACGGCGTGCCCGGAGCCCTCGAACACGACGCGCACCTGCACGGCGGGGACGTGCGGGATTCGCTGCGACGCCAACTTCGCCAACTGCGACGACAACGCGGGCAACGGCTGCGAGGTCGACACGCGGACGAGCGTGATGCACTGCGGGGCCTGCGGTCGGGCGTGCTCCTTCGCCAACGCGACGCCCTCCTGCGCCGCGGGGGCTTGCGCCTTCACGTGCAACGCGGGCTTCGCCGACTGCGACGGCAACGCGGCCAACGGCTGCGAGGTCGCCACCGCCACCGACGCGCGCAACTGCGGGGCCTGCGGGACGGTGTGCCCGGGCGCGTGCATGGCAGGGGTCTGTCAGGTGACCCGGTACGGCTCGGGCGCGGATGGGGAAGCGACGGTCTCCACGACGCGCGACCTCAACCGCGAGAGCCTCGGCGCGAGCGTCGACCGCAACGGGGTGATGTTCCCGGACGGCGTGGCCTACCGCGTCGCGACCAACCCGACGGGACGCGCGGTGACCGTCGTTGGAACGCCGAGCGGCGCCATCGTGGCGGGTGATCGTGTGCTGTTGATCAACCTCCAGGGCGCTCCTGGCGACACCGCGAGCGTCGGCCGTTGGGAGATGCTCGACGTGCTGAGCGTGAGCGGGTCGACCGTCAATGTCTTCCAGACGATCGCGGGCGCGTACGGCGGCACCAGCTTCGAGAACCAGCGGGTCGTGCTGCAGCGCGTTCCGCAGTACAGCACGGTGACCATCGCGCCGGGCGGGGTCGTGACCGCCACCGCGTGGGATGGCCTCGCGGGGGCACCCATGAACCTCCCCGTGAACACGGGCATCGTGGCCTTCTTCGCGAGCGGCGTGCTCACGCTCGGCGGCGGCATCGACGTGTCGCAGCGCGGCTTCCGCGGCGGCGTCCCCGGCGGCGTCGGCCCGGAGAGCGCCGTGAACCGCAACCTCACCACGGGCGGCGCCGGGGGCGGCAACGGGACGATGGGCGGCGGCGGTGGCGGCGGCGGCGGCACTGGCAGCGCAGGCGCCGGCGGCACGTCGGCCTTCCCGGGCGGCGGCGGCGGGCGTGGCGGCGGCGGCGGCGGCTCGTCCGACGACGACAACGGCTGCGGTGCCCACGGCTCCGGCGGCGGCGGTGCGGCCCCCTACGCGAGCGGCGTCAACGCGTCGGACGTGTCGAGCAACCGACTCACGCTCGGCGGCGGCAGCGCGGCAGGCGGCGGCGGCGGCGCGGGCGGGCTCAGCGCCAACCTGAGCCCCAACTACGCGGCCAGCGGCGGCAGCGCCGACGGCGTCGCGGGCACTGCGGGCCAGAGCTTCTCCCGCGGTGGCGCGGGTGGCGCGGGGCGGCGCGGCGGCGGGCTCATCCTCGTGTTCGCGTCGAGCCTTACGGGGGCGGGCTCGCTCAACGCCGCGGGTGGCGTCGGCGGCTCGGGCGGCGGCGGCGGTGGCGGCAGCGGCTATGACGGCGCGGCCGGCGGCGGTGGCGGCGGCGGCGCGGACGGCGCGGCCGGCGGCACCGTGTACGTGCGCTTTGGGACCTCGTCGTGGACGGGCGCACCGCTCGTCAGCGGCGGCGACGGCGGCGGCGGTGGTGGCGGCGGCGCGGGCGACGGTGGCGGCGCAGGCGGCGGCGGTGGCGGCGGGGTCGGCGGCGGCGGCGGTGGCGGCGGCACGCGGACGGTCTGCCGAACCCCCACCGCGGGTGCGTCGAACGGCGGCGACGGCGGCGGCGGCGGTACGTGCGGCGCCAACGGCGAGTCCAACGGCGGCGGCGGCGCCGTGGGCGGCGGCGGCGGGTCGTCGGGCGGGTCGTGCGACAACGGCGGCGCGGCGAACACGGGCGGCGCGGGCTACGCGTGCGTCGGCGGCAGCGACGGCAGCGCCACGGTCAACGGCGGCGCAGGCGGCGCAGGCGGCGCGTGCGCGAACATCTGGGGCGCGGGCGGCGGCGGCGGTCAGGCCGGTCAGCGCGGCCGGGCGGGACAGAGCAGCCTGCTGATGCTCTGATGCCAATGGGTCAGTGATGCGTGCGTGAAGGACGACCCGGCGCCTCGTGGAGGTGCCGGGTTCGTTCTTGGTGGGTCGCCCGAGCAGCGTCTAGCGCCAATGCCAAAGACCTGCGTGGGGCAAGCGTTCCCAGGGTTCGCAGGAGCTCACGCCTGGGCTCGTATCGGT
>JBILLV010000115.1:0-25791 GCA_044375895.1 Polyangiales bacterium
CCGCGGTGGTGCCGACCAGGCTCACCACGACGAAGGCTCCCTCGGTGAGCACCTGCGACCAGCCCCAATCCGCGAGCGCGGGCACGCGGAAGCTCGTGCGCACCGCCAGGGGCGCGGTCACGAGCATCAGGGCGAAGAGCGCGCCCCATGCGGTCTGACGCCAGAGCGTGCGCGACGACGAGACCAGGGGGGGCGAGGCAGGGCCCATCGCGCGGGAGCATAGCTCGCCGCGCGCTAGAGGCTGTACACGATCGAGGGCGTGCTGCGGTCGCCCACGCCAGCGCCGAGCCCGAGCTTGCCGAACTGGTTGCTCCCCCAGCAGCGGATCGCGCCGCTGGCGAGCGCCGCGCAGGTGTGGGACGTGCCCGCGCCCACCGCGGCGACGCCTGACACGCCCACAGGAACCGGGAGCGTACGCCCGGTCGTGGTGCCGTCGCCGATCTGACCCGTGCCGTTGTGACCCCAGCACCACAGGCCGCCGTCGGCGAGGGTCGCGCAGGTGTGGAGGTAGCCGCCCGACAGGGAGACCGCGTTCACCAGGTACGCGACGGCCACCGGGACGAGCGACTGGAGGCCGGCGTGGTCGCCGCTCCCGAGCTGGCCGTAGTTGTCCGCGCCCCAACACCGCACGCGTCCGTCGAGGCGCACCGCGCAGGTGTGGAACGACCCCGCCGCGAGCGCCGCCACCCCGTCGAGCCCCGCCACGGCGACGGGCGCGTCGCGCCAGGTGGTGCTGCCGTCGCCGATCTGCCCGCTCGAGTTCGCGCCCCAGCAGCGCACCGTACCGTCGCCGAGGAGCGCGCAGGTGTGCGCCCCGCCGGCCGCGATGGCGCGGGCGCCGACGAGGCCCGCCACCGTCACGGGGGTGGCGCGGTTGACGTGCGTCCCGTCACCGAGCTGACCGGCGTTGTTCGCGCCCCAGCAGCGCACCGTGCCATCGGTGAGGAGCGCGCAGGTGTGCGACGACCCCGCGCTCAACGCGGTGGCGCCGGTGAGGTTGTACACGGCCACCGGCTGCGGGCGCGCGACGAGCGAGCCGTCACCCACCTGACCCGAGGTGCTCTGGCCCCAGCAGCGCACCGTGCCGTCGCCGAGGAGCGCGCAGGTGTGGTCGCGGCCCACCGCGAGGGCGGCGGCGTTCGACACGTTGGTGTAGACGTTGCCACGGTCGCGCGACACGGTGGTCCCGTCGCCGAGCTGGCCGCTGCTGTTGATGCCCCAGCACACGACGCGGCCGCTGCCGCGGAGCGCGCAGGTGTGCCCCCAGCCCGCGCCGATGGACGCCGCGCCGCCCGCGCGCGGACCGGCGGTGGTCACCGGGAGCGCGCGGTCGAGCGTCGTCCCGTCACCCAACTGACCGCGCGGGTTGCTGCCCCAGCAGCGGACCACACCGTCGGCGCTGCGCGCGCAGGTGTGCGCTCCCCCCGCGGCCACTTCGACCGCGCCCGTGACGACGCCGACCAGCACCGGGGCCGAGCGGGCGCCGTTGGCGAGGGTCGAGCCGAGCCGCCCCGACGCGGTCGAACCCCAGCAGCGCACCGTGCCGTCGGCCACCGGCGCGCACGCGTGGAGCGCGCCCACGGCGATGCCCGTGGCGCGCTCGACGCCCGCCACCGCGGTCGGCGCCTCGCGCATCCCCGCGGCGCTGGTGTCGATCTGGCCCGCGCTGTTGGAGCCCCAGCACGACACGGCGCCGCCCGCGCGGAGGGCGCAGGTGGTCGCGCCGCACGCCGCGATGGCCACGGCGTCGACGAGGCCCGCGGCCTGCGTCGGGGCCGCGGTGGTGGCGGTGGCGCCCGGCCCGTCGCCGCGCTGGCCGAAGCTGTCGTTGCCCCAGCAGCGCACGCGCCCGCTCGCGAGGAGCGCGCACGTGTGGTGGTCGCCCGCCGCCAGCGCGACCGCGTCCGTCACACCCGCGACCGCGCGGGGCATCGGCGCGTAGAGGGGAGAGGCCGCGCCGAGCTGACCGCTCCCGTTCTGGCCCCAGCACCAGACGGCGCCCGCGCGGACCGCGCAGGTGTGTTGCAGCCCCGCGGCGAGGGTGGTCACCTGGTCGAGGCCGTACACGGCGGCGGGCGTGAGGCGCAGCGCGGCGGTGCCGTCGCCCACCTCGCCCCAGGTGTTGTCGCCCCAGCAGCGCACCGTGCCGTCGGCGAGGAGCGCGCAGGTGTGGAGGCTCCCGGCGACGACCTCCGTGGCGGCGGCGAGCCCGGTGACGGCCACGGCGGTGCGCGCGTCGGTGACGCTGTTGTTGCCGAGCTGGCCGAGGTCGTTGCGCCCCCAGCACGACACGGCCCCCCACGCGTCGATCACGCACCCGTGCGCGTCGCCGAGCGCGATCCGCGAGCGCGCGCGGGAGTCGCCGTCGCGCGCCGACGCGCCCAGCGTGCCCGCGGCGTCCTCCTGCCCGACGCAGGCTGCCAGCGCCGCGATCACCGCCACCAAGCGAAAGTCTCTCATCGTTGCTCCCTGTGTGTTTGCGCGGCGCGACCTTCCGCGCCGCGGCGTCGCCCCCAGCAATCGCCGATCCAGAGCAGGCGCGACGCAAGGTCGGCGGGTCGCGCGCGGCGATCGTGCAGCGCCGTGCATGCGGGCGTACAGGCGACTGCACACGGCGGCGGCGGGGTGTACGGGGTGGGTGACGAAGGTGCGAAGGAGAGCGGGCGCGCTCCGTGTGCGGGAGACACACCGGGTGGATCGACCAGACCCACACCCCACCGCGTCAACACCGTCGCCCCGCCCCAACGGCTCCCGCCTCGGCTCAGCGGCGCAACAACGCGAGCACGGCCTCGCGCAAGACCCGCTGCGCGGGCGCGGCCTCGAGCTTCTGCACGGCGCGAAGGCGCTCCCACGCGTCGAAGCTCAAGAGCAGGTCGATCACCTCCAGCGTGTCGCGCGGGCTCTCGCCGAGGTGCGGCCCGACGACGGCCTCGATCGACGCGCGCAGGGTCGCCGCCAGCGCCGCGTTCTGCTCGTTCGCCAGGCGCAAGCCCGCCCCGTAGGCGCGCACCGCGCGTTGGAAGGGCGTGATGAACTCGAAGATGCGCGCGCGTCGGCCGATGAGTTCGACCACGTCGGCCTCCATCTCACCGGTGGGCGGGCTCAGGCGGGCGAGACGCATCACCTCCGGCACCACCAGCGCGTGGATGCTCTCCGCCAGCGTCTCCAGATCGCGGAACTGACGAAAGACCGTACGCTCCCCGACGCCCGCATGCCGCGCGACCTCCTGCACCGTGGGGAACCGGCTCTCGGCGCGCACGAGTTCGTAGACAGACCGCGTGATCAGCGCCTGCGTCTGCGCGCTGCGCTGGGCTCGACCGTCCGGGCGCGCGCTCCCGCCCGCACTCACGGCGCGGGGAGCTTGGAGTACGTGTTCTGCAGCTCGTCTTGCACGACGGTGGCCTGGCCCGGCGTGCGCACGCGCAGGTCGGCGGCGAGCCGACGTGTCCGATAGGCCCAGCCCATGGGCAGACGCAGGCGCGTGCCCAACCCGGCGAGGTCGGCCTCGCGGAGCGCGGGGTCGGCGATCTGCGCGTACGACTGCATCACGTAGACGGAGCCATCCGCGGCGACGAGCTCATGGACCTGCGAGCCCGCGTAAAACTCGAACTCCGAGTCGCGCATGATCGTCCGCTCGACGTAGGGCATGGAGGTCACCGCCCCAGGGGCGAGCGAGATGGTGGCCAGCTGGCGCATCTCGAGCGTCCCAAAGCGTCGCGGCGGAACGTTCGGGAGGACACCCGTGGCGCCATCGATGACCCAATACCGCGGCCCGTTGAGCACGACCGCCGTCGCGTTGAGCTCCGTCCGCGTGGTGGCCGCGTTCACCGTCGCCCAGTCCGCTGCGGGGCAACTGTTGATGCCTTGCGTGCCCCACACCTCCGCACGAATCGACCCGCCCGAGAGGAAGGCGACGAGCACTTCGCAGTAGCGGTTGCCGCGGATGCTGGCGCGCGTCGATGCATCGACCGGAGCGGCCGCGTCCGGTGTCGAGCCATCACCCCCGCAGCCCACCACCGCGGCGAGCGCGCCGAGGAGAAGAGCCACGCCGACCTGGAGAGGGTGCGAAGGGTGCGTCCGTCCGTGCATCGGCGACTTATGGCAGTACGACTGCCACTTGTCCAGCGGCATCGCGCAACCGCTGCCCGGCCCGTCAGGGTCGTGAATTTCGAGGGTCCCTTTTTTTGCGATCGCCCGGACACCAGGACCCCGCCGCATGACCGCCGCCGTCTTCGAGCCCGTCGTCCCCGACGCCATCTGGGTCAGCGAACGCCCCGTGTGGTTCGCCGGCGTGCGCCTCCGCTCGCGCACCACCGTCGTCCGGCTCGCGGGCGGCGCCCTGTGGGTCCACAGCCCCGGCGAGCCCACCGACGCGGCGTGCGCGGCCCTCGACGCGCTCGGCGAGGTGCGCTGGATCGTCGTGCCCAACCGCTTCCACCACCTGCAGACCGCGGCGACCGCGGCGCGCTACCCCCGCGCGGTCGTCGTCGCGCCCGAGACGGCCCGAGCGCGCAACCCCAACGTCCCACGGTCTCTGCGCGCGGACGACCCCACATACGCCCGCGCCACGCCCGAGCTCGGCGCGGTGCCGTTCGAGGGGGTCCCCTTCCTCGACGAGACGGTCTTCTTCCACGCAGCGAGCGGAACGCTCATCGCCACCGACCTCCTCCTCTCCGCGTGCGCCCGCGACCACTGGACCTGGCGCCTCGCCGCCCGCGCCCTCGGCCGCTACGGCAAGGTGGGGACGCCGCCCGAGGTGCGGATCGCCACGCGCCCGAGCGCCGCCGCGGCAGCGTCCCTCGCGCGGATGTGCGCGCTGCCGCTCCAGCGCATCCTGGTGGCCCACGCCGACCCCATCACCGACCAACCCGCGGAGCAGCTCGCCGAGGCGTGGTCGTTCGCCGTGCCGCCGCGCGTCGGCTGACGGTCTTCAGGCGAAACAGCCAGCCTACTCGCACGTCAGGGCGGGGTCGCTTCCGCAGCGGAGCGGCACGAAGCGACCGCCGCTCGAGAACACCACTTCGATGGTGGTCCAGAGGGCGCCGGGCCGGATCTCGACGGAGCGCCCTGGCAGCGCGTCGCGGTAGACGTAGCCGAAGCCGGTGTCCGCGGATCGCTGGTCGAGGCGCCGGGCCCGCGGCGGGGACGGCTCGGTGCGTTGGACGACGCGGTCGCCGCCGTCCCACACGAGGCGGAGGCGCGCCGTCGTCGGGAGGAGGCAGCCCTCGCGCGGCGCGAGCTTCGCGATCTCGACGGCGATGGTCTCGCCCTCGACGACCACGGTGGCGTGGCAGGCCTCCAGCCACCGCGTGTCGCGGTTCTCCCAGCGGGAGAAGCCGCAGTCGCAGGCCGGGTCGGGGCCGCACGACAGGGCGCTCGCCGCGAGCAGGCCGACCCATCGCGCCGCAGCCGCGCCCCCCTCCTCGTTGCGTGATGCCATCACCTCGCGTCACCTCCTTCCGACCGGCACTCTGCGCGATCTCGGGGCCGCGTGTCCATCGGGCCGAAGGGATCACGACGCGCGGCGGTTGACCGCGCGGGGTCGCCGGGAGGAGCCTTGCGGACGTAATGGCGTTCGACGTCCCTGCTCCGCTGCTCGCCGCCCTGCGCGCCCGTCGCAAGGAGCAACGCCGCCGCCGCGCGCTCGCCGCGCCCTCCGCCGCGCCGGGTGACAACTTTCTCGGCGTGCTCGGCAACATCTTCAATCGAGGCGCGCCGGCCGACGCAGGGGCGCTCTACGCGAACTCCATGGACGCGTGGCAGGACGAGGTCGAGCGCGCGCACGACGCCTTCCTGCTCGACCCGGGGATGGGCCCGATGGCGTACCTGACGGCCGACGGGCGCGTACTCTGGGACGAGCGCGGGTGGGACGGAGATGGCGTGGTGGAGGTGACGGGCCGCGACGCGCGCGCTGCGTTGGTGGTGGGGGCACGCAAGACGGGCCTCGCGGCGCTGCTCACGCTGCTGCCGGCCGCGCCCGCGGGCGCCGTCGTGTGCCCGACGTGCAAGGGCACGTGCCTCGCCGCGCTGGCGCCGGGCATCGCGGGTGAGTTCCCGTGCCGCGCGTGCGCGTGCTGCGGATGGGTCGCAGCGGAAGTCTGACGCTCGGCTCGGCCTGCGGGATCGCGCCGCGCCCCGCGCGATCTTTGGAGACGTGGCCGTGAAGGTTGGCGGCGGGCGATGGGGCATCCAACCGGTCACAGGTGCCGGAGCGCGAACCACGCGATCGCCGCGAGACCCAGCGCCCACACGGCCATGCGGAGCGGCGACGGCGGCGGGCTCGGCGCGCGGCGCTCGCGGAGCGTCACGAGGAAGTCGCCGCGGCCGACGTGGGCGCGGTAGCCGCCGTCACCTGAAGGCGATTCGCGCGAGGGGAGGCCGCCGCCCCGCTGCGCGACCACCTCGCCGTCGCGCGACCCCGCCAGCACCTCCACCGTGTTGTCGCCGAGGGGCCCCACCACCTGGAAGCGCCCGCCCCCGCGCAGCTCGTCGGCGCTGAGGTAGAGGGTCGCGTGGAGGTGGTCGCCGTCGAGGGTGATGCCGATCGGCGTCGCGACACGGACCTCGATCAGCGCGTCGGCCGTCGCCAGGTCGGCGCCGAGGTCGCCCATCCCCTCGAGGCGCCGCGTCGCGCCGTCGCGAACGCCGGCGGGGAGCGTCACCCGGAGCGCCTCGTCGCGCGCGACGCTGCCATCCTTGCAGGCCGCGCAGCCGGGCCCGAGGACGCCGCGCCCCTCGCAGCCCCCGCACGGCGTCGTCACGCGGACCGCGGCGCGCTGGCGGACGTGGCGCCCGCTCCGGCCGCAGTCGGGGCACATCGGGGAGGAGGTGCCCGGGGCGCAGCGCGTCCCGTCGCAGACCGGGCAGCGGACGCGGCGGCGGTAGGAGAGGTCGCGCGCGCAGCCCTCGATGGACTCGGCGAGCGTCAGGTCGAAGGTGAAGCGCCGCTCGTCGGCGTGCGGCGGCAACGGGGCGTCGTCGGCCAAGGCGCGCGCCATGAGGTCGTCCAGCGGCGCGCCGGGGGGTTTGCTCGTGTCGACCACCCGGGGATGGTTTCGCGACTGGCGGAGCGGTGTCAACGAGCACGATGGCGCGTGCCGGACGGAGGTCCGTCCGGAGGGTCGCTCGGTCACGACGCGCGGAAGGCGTCGATCGCCCGCACCCGCGCGCTCGTCGTGGGTACCTCCCACCGGACGACCGTGGCGCATCCGACCGGCCTTAAGTGACGAACTCGAGCGGCTCGACGCGGAGGGCGCGGACGTTGTTCGGGATATGCTGCGAACCCAAGGCGCTTGCATGAGACCGCTCACCCCCCCGCACCGCGCGACTCCCTCCTTCGAAGACCGCGTCGACGCCGCGATCGCAACGCAGACGTTCGATCAGGCCACCTACGAGTCGCTCCTGGAAGCGGCGACGCATGAGGGCGCGGACATCCTCGCGATTCAGTACCTCGACCAGCGCGCGCGAGCGGCCGGGCTCGACGCCCATGGCATCACAGTGTGCCCCGCGCCGAGGCACGTGTGGCACCCCCCGTCAAAGCGGTAGGCGCAGAAGCGCGTCGTGCGGCCGTTCGCGACTCCGGGACGACGGGATCGCAGACGACGTGGCCGCCTTCAACGCGGGCGACGTACGACGACGCGGTGAGGGCGCGCACGGCCCCGCCAATTCCAACGCCACTGTAGCCTATGGCGCCATAGTCTTTGGCGCCGCGTCGGGGGGGCGACGCTGCGCGCAGATGCTCCACGAAGGCCGCCACCACGCGGCTGCGCCGGAGCTCGCGGCGGTAGATCGCCCACACCGGCGCCGGGGCGATCTCCCACGTCGGCAGGAGTCGCTCGAGCCGTCGGGTAGCGAGGTCATCGCGCGCGATGGGCTCGCTGAGCACCGCGAGCAGGCCGGACGCGGCGAGGCGCGCGGGGCGCTCGACCCGAACCCGTCCGCCCCTCGGCGCGCGCCGACGCCCCTGGCGCCTCCGCGTTGTGTCTACGCGACGCGAAGGCCCGCGACGGTCGCCGTCGACACGGTCAGAAGGGGGAGGTGCACCGGAGCGCGATGCCTCCCCCCGCTTCGGTGCAGGTGTGCATGAGCCCGGGCATGGACGTGCAGAGCGCGCCCTCGACGCACGCGCAGGTTGGCGTCGCGGCGCACGCCGGGGGAACCGACACGCAGGTCGGATCGGGCAGTGCCGGGCACCCCGGGCACCCCGGCCGGCAGTTCTCGGGGGTCGGCATCGCGGGGCACAGCCCCGGCGCGTTCGGGGTGCGGCAGACCTGCGTGCCCACCGTGCAGCGCTCGGTCGGCCCGCAGGGGAACTGCGCCGCGGTCGCGTCGCCACTGGCGGCGTCCGCGCCCTGCGAAGTCCATCCGCGAGAAGCGCGCCGCCCCGATGCGTCGCTGCCGGGCTGTTTGGCCTGCTGTCCCTGTACGCCGCGCAGTACGGCACGGGTGACGGTTCGAAAGGTCTTGCGCGCGACCGAGAGGCTGTTACTTTCGCTGAGTGACCACTCAGCGATCGAAGAAGGCGCCCCCGGCGGCGTCGCCCGCGTCGACGATGCGCGCGGCGAAGGCCGCGATGCGGCGCGAGCACATCCTCACGGTGGCGCTCGGGCTGTTCGCCGCGCACGGGTACGCGGGCACCAGCACGCGGAGCATCGCGGAGGCGGCGGGCGTCACCGAGGGGCTTATTTTTCACTACTTCGAGAGCAAAGACGCGCTCCTGTTCGCGCTCCTCGCGCGCCGCGACACCTTCGCGGGGCGCATCGCCACGCTGCTCCAGCAGCACCAGGGCGGCACCGCGCGCGCGCTCTTCGAGGCCATCGGGCGGGGGTACGCCGACGTGACGCCCGCCGAGGCCGCGTTCGTGGGCTTCGTCAGCGCCGAGGCGCACGTCAACCCCGCCCTTCGGAGCTACATCGCCGCGGGCAACGCCGTGGTGCTCGAGCTCTTCGTGGCCATTCTCACGGAGCGCGTGCGCGCCGGCGAGCTGCGCGCGTCGGCGCCCCTCGCGGCCGCCGTCGTGGGCTTCTTCGGAGGCTTCTCGTTCTTCTTTCTCCAGCAGCGAGACCTGCCCCCGGCGAAGTGGCGCAGGGAGGCCGCGGCCTTCGCCGAGGCCTGGTGCGAGCAGTGCTGGCGCGGCCTCGCGTCGGACGCTTCATTGATCGAACACTCAGCGAATCTCACGAAGCAGGTGACCCCATGAGGATGAGTTCCGAGCGCTGGCTCGCGCTGCTGGCGCTGCCCACGGCGTGCGCCGACGCGTCGACGCCGACTGACGCGTCGAGTCCGCCCGACGGCGCGCGCGCGTGTGCTCCCGCCGAGGCCGCGTTCGTCGCCGACGTGCGGCCGCGTATCGCGCGGTACTGCGGCGCGTGCCACGGCGCGACGCCCAACTTCGGCGCCACCGTGTCGCTGCTCGACGCGCCGACGCTCCTCGCGGTGCGGCCCGACGGCACGCGCCTCGTCGACCGCGTCGCCGCCCGCCTCGTCGACGGGAGCATGCCGCCCACGGGCATGCCGCGGCTGCCGCTCGACGACGCGAACGCGATCGCGGGGTGGGCGAGCTGCGGCGCGGCGCAGGTCTCCGCCGCGGCGGGCGTCGTGTCGAGCGCCCCGCCGCTGATCGCGCCGACGCGAGGCCCCGCGGGGCTCGAGGCCCTCGACCTGGTGGCGCGCGCCTACCCCGTCGGCCCCGACGTGCAGAACGAGTACCGCTGCTTCGTGTTCGAGCCCGACATCGCGTCGCCGCGCTTCGTGCGGCGCTTCGAGATGGTCTACGGCGAGACGCGCGTGCTGCACCACGTGATCCTCTCGCGCGACGTGCAGCGGCGCGCGCCCGCGACGGACTTCGACTGCTCGGCGGGCGCCGGCCTCTTCCCCGGCGCGGAGTACCTCTACACCTGGGCGCCCGGCCAGTCGGCGCTGGAGTTTCCCGCCGGCGGCGTGCGCGTCTCGCGCGGCGACCGCTTCATCGTGCAGGTGCACTACAACAACGGCGCGCGGCTGCCCAACGTGCGCGACGGGTCGGGGGTGCGCCTGCTGCTCGGCCCCACCGAGGGGCCCGAGTACGGGATGTTCTCCGTGGGCTCCACGAGCTTCGCGCTGCCGCCGCGGGCGAGCACCGCGGTGCCGGCCCGATGCACCGTGCGCGCGCCCATGACGCTCCTCGCGGGGATGCCCCACATGCACGGCCTGGGCACCGAGTTCGACCAGCGCCTGACGCGCGTGTCGGGGGCGCGCGAGTCGCTGGTGCACATCACCGGGTGGCGCTTCGAAAGCCAGCTCTTCTACAACCTGTCGACGACGCTCGCGCCCGGCGACACGATCGACACCACCTGCACGTACTTCAACTCCACTGCGAGCACGGTCCGCTTCGGCGAAAACACCGAAGACGAGATGTGCAACAACTTCATCTACGCCACGCCGCCGCCGTCGAGCCTGTACTGCGACGACGGCAACCCCGACCGCCCCGCCGACGTCGCGTATGTGCCGGGCGCGTGCCTCCCGACGGGCGCGCCGGTCGACCCGCCCGTCGCGCGCGGCGGCTGGACGCAGACCATGACGCCGCCCGCGCTCACACCGTCTGCCGTGCCCGACGGTCGATGGGCCCTCTCGGGCGTCGAGATGTTCGGCACCGGCGGCCCGACGCCGATCGGCAATCTCGATTTCGCCGCGAGCTACATGCTGGCCCGGGGGCAGGTGATCGTGCAGTCGGGCCAGCTCGTGTTCGATGTGTCCACCGACACGGTGGTGCTCATCGGCCAGGGGATGCGCTTCGGCGGCCCGAGCCGTCAGAGCTTCCGCGTGGCCTTCGACGGCGTGACGTCGCCGAGCGTGGGCCCCTCGCTGTGCCCGTCGAGCGGCCCCCCCGTTCGCTTCGACTGGGGCCTCGTGGGAGACGTGCTCACCGTCGGCTTCACGCGAACCGACGTGCCCGGACAGACGCTCTGGCCGCGCTACCACTTCCGACGCGCGCCCTGAGCCGGGCGTCGCTCCGAGCGCGCCCGTCGTCGAGCCGTTCGAACACGTCGTTGAAGCCCTCCGGAACTCACTGACGGTGCCGCCGCGGCCGTCCTGCCCCACCACGAAGAAGCTGCCCTGCGCCCCGGGGAGGAGCCCACCGGCGTGGCACGTTTCGAAGTTCCAGGTGGCGGAGGAGAAGCCCACGACGACGCCGCGGAGAGCCGCCGTCGACGGCCGCTCAGGTCGGCGTGAATCGCGGGCGTGCGCGCATCGCACTCACCGCGCGGTGACGGTGACGCGGTCGAGGCCCATCGCGTCGCTGGCGGTGGTGTGCGTGTTGGCGCGGAGCCGCACCTGGAGACCCGCCCCGACGAGCGCGCGCGGCAGCTCGTAGCGCAGGGTCACCCACCGCGTGCACCCGGTCGACTGGCGCCCCGGACGACAGGTGATGTCCTCGCCGAAATGCCGTGAAGGAAACACCCGCTCCAGGGTGACCCAGTCCCAGCCGTTGCCCCGCGCTTCGACCCAGGCCGCGTCCATCTCCCCGTCCTCCATGCTGAACGCGATCACCGACACCTCCACGGTCGCGGCCTCGCAGCCGCTGGCGTCGAGGGTCGGCGACTCGGCGTGCAGGGTCGCCCGACCCGCCGCGGCGTTGTTCGTGAGGATCACGTAGCGCGCCGACCGGTCGCCCTCGCCCTCCGCGTCGTTGCTCACCCGCACCGCGCTGCGCTCCGCCATGGCCACCCCCGTCCAGCCGCGCGCGAGGGGGCCGCCCGCGGCGTCGTTGTCGAAGCCCTCCGACAGGAGCGTCCCCGCGGCGCAGCGGGCGGGCGGGCGCGCCGTGAGGGCGCGGAGCCGGTCGGTGGCGACGAGCACCGCGCCCCGCGCGACGGCGGGCGAGGCGTACTTCCCGCCGACCTCCAGGGCGCCGGCGGGCGTCTGCCAGAGGCGCGCGAGCGTGAGGCCGTCGAAGGCGTAGAGCATCGGGCGCGCGACGCTGGCGCCGGTGAGCGGCGCGCTGCGCGGCTGGTTGGCGTCGAGCACCCACACCACCGGGGCGCGCGGGCCGTCGCTCGTCACCACCGCCGAGCCGGGGAGGAGCAGGGTGGTCTCCGACTCGCGCGCGTCGAGGGCGAGGTGGGCGGGCGCGTCGGCGGGAGCCACCACGCGGAGCCGCGCGAGGCCGGGCGGGACAGGCGTGGGGTCTTCCTCGCGGGGGCGGCTCGACCCGGCGAAGTACGCGAACGTGACGCCCTGCTCGTCGCGGAAGAGGGCGGGCGTGGTGCGCATCCGCGCGTGGTCGTACTGCCCGTAGCGCTCGGTGTACGGGGGGAAGAGCAGGAGCGGCCCGCGCGTCCCCCACTGGGCCTGCGGCGCGGGGTTGAGGAGCGAGGGGTCGCGGCTCGCGTCGGTGAGGCAGGCGGGGCGGGCGCGGAGCGTCCCCGGGAGCCGGTCGCGGTCGAGCAGGTAGGCGACGCCCTGCTTCCCGCCGAACACCACCAGCCGCGGCGTGCGCGCCCCTTCCTGCGCGGGGAGGAGCATCGGCCCGGAGCCGCCGAGGTCCATGTTCTGCGCGTCGAGGACGCAGTAGTTGAAGGGGGTGTAGGTGCCTTCGAGGGAGAGGTCGGCGCGCCAGCGGAGCAGCGACGAGCCCCACGCGCCCGGCGAGGCTCCGGGCTGCCGCGCGTCGTTGCCGGTGGTCATGTACACGCGCCCCTCGTCGTCGATGGCCGGGCCGCCCGAGGCCCACATGCCCCCGGCGGAGGTCACCTCCATCGACGGCGCCGACGCGAACGAGCGCGCCACCCGACGCCCGCGCGTGTCGACGGCGACCATCCAACCGGGCGCCGCGTAGCCGTAGGTGCCGAAGGGGACGTAGAGCGTCGCGCCGTCGAGCGAGAGCGCGAGGGCGCCCCGCTGCGCCATGCTGGGCGCGGGGGCGAAGCGCGCGGGGCCGTTGGTGTTGACGGCCCCCACCGACGCGGCGTCGAGCGTGAGGGGCCACCCGGGCCTCACGTCGCCCGCGCCGAGGTCGAGCGCGAAGGCCTGCCAGCCCGCCGCCGCGTCCATCGAGGTGACGTACATCACGGGCGGCGAGGCGCTCGCGTCGATGACGGGCGTCGCGAGCACGCCGAGCGGGAGGCGCCCGTCGAGGTCGGCGAGCGCGGGCGTGGTGAGACGACGGCGCCAGAGGACGGTGCCCGGCGCGATGGGCGCGCCGCCGTCGATGGCCTCGACGCACACGGCGTAGACGTCCGCGTTGCTGGTGGCCGCGAAGGCCGCTCGTACGACGCGCCCGCGGTGATCGCCCGCGGTGACGGCGAGGCGGTCGAGGTAGAGCGGCGTGGCGTAGACGTGCGCGGGCCACTCCCGGCCGTCGACGGTGGCGGTGGCGAAGGGCGCGGTCGACCACGCGGGGCCAAACCCGCCGCGCACGCGCTCCGGCGTGAGGGCGGACTCGCGCGCGTACCAGCCGTGCCGCGCGCGGTTGCCGTGGAACATCGCGATGTCGCGCGCCGGCTCGGCGGGCGGCACGACGTCGGGCGGTGGGGCGTCGTGGGGGAGGTCGGGGGCGACGTCGGGGGGGAGGTCGGGGGCGACGTCGCGGGCGGCGTCCGGTGCGCTGGAGGAGGTGGAGCAGGCGGCGAGAAGGGCGAAGCAGGCGAAGCGGTGCATGGTCGCGGAGGGTACCATCAGGGAGGTGATGGAGGAGGAAGGGGGGCGGCCGGCGGCGCGCGGGCCGCGTTTCACGCCTCTAGCGGATGGGCAGCCCTTCACTGTACCACCTCGCCCATGCGCCTCGTGAACCCCGCGCTCGTCGTCGCCCTCACCACCGCCTGCGCGGCGGCTCGCCCGGTCGACCCCCTCGCCGACGCGCCCCGTCTCAACGGGCTCCCCGTGTACGTCGGCGCCCCCCGAGGCGACGCCGCCACGTACTGGAACCTCGCCCGCAACCAGCGCGCCGACGTCGCGCCGGCCGTCCCCGCCGAGGCGTCCGCGGCGGAGATCCGGGTCGCCTTCGGCCCCTGGCTGCGCCACCGCGCGGAGGCCCTCACCGACCTGGCGCGGCGCGTCCCCGCGCTCTCGCGCCGCTCGCCCGACGACGCCCTCTTCGCCGACGTGGTCTACGCCTCCGTCGCCGAAGACCTGCGCGAGGGCGTGCGCAGGCTGCCCGCGCCGCGCGAGCTCGCCCCGGAGCAGGCCGCGGCGTTTCGAAGCGTCCGCGACGCCCAGTCGACCCCGCTGGCGCGCCACGCGCGGGAGGCCTGGGCGCACTGCGCCTCCATCGCGGATCGTGCCTCCCCGCTGCTCCGCCCGTGGGGGCCGGTGTGCGCCGAGCGCGCGCGCGCGCTGGGAGAGCAGCTCTCGGCCGCACCGCAGTCGGTCGTCCCGCCGTCGCCACCGCCACGTCGCGTGGTGAGGATCCCCCCGGAGTGCGACGGCCCCGAGCTCCGCGAGGCCGCGCCCGACCCGGAGGCGCCGCCGCCGGACGAGCGCAGGCCGCGCGAGGTGGTGCTCACGTACCGCGGCGACCGCTTCCAGGGGGCGGCGCGGCCGCGACTGCTCACGGCGGTGCGCGCGGGCGTGGCGCGCCTGGCGGGCGTCCGACTCGTCCCGCAGGCGGACGTCGCGGCGATGGAGGCGCTCGTGGCGCAGCGCCGGTGGCGCGCCGGTGGACCCGCGTGCGGGCAGCCCCCGCCGCTGGCGGCGCTCCTCGCGGCGCGGCACCCCAACCTCGTGGTCGGGGTCGTCGAGACGTGGTGCGGCACCATCGAGGAGGGAGAGGGCGCGAGCGCGCACGAGCGGGGCTACTGCACGCTCTCAGTGGTCTTCCACCGCGCGGGGAGCGGCGACCGCGACGGGCTCCCGCCGAACCGCGCCGTGGACGTGACGGGCGACCCGGCCGACGTGCAGCGCTGGGTCGCCGCCGCCGCGCAGCTCGGCGACCCGCGGGTGGAGGCGAGCGTGGGCGGACTCCTCGGCGCGCTGATGGGGGGCGAAGGCGAGGTGTTCCGTGTGCTCGGCTACGGCGAGAGCGACCCGTGGCTGCGCGTCGGCGCCACGCTGCGGAGCGACGACGAGAGCGCGCCGCGCGACGCGCTCGTGGCCTGCGCCACCCGCGAGGGCGGCGTCGGGAGCTACCGCGCGTCGTGGACCATCGCACCCGATGGGGCCGCGCGCGACGTCGCGGTGGCCGTGCAGACCGCGCCGACGGACGGGAGCGGCGACCGCGTGGCCGAGTGTCTGCAAGCGGCGCTGGGGCGCGTGGCGTTCCCGTGCCCGCGGGGCGGCGCGGCGGCGCCCGTGAGCGCGCGACTGTGCGTGGGCCGCTCGGAGCCGTAGACAGGCTCAGCGCGCGGCGCGGGCGTAGCTCATCGAATAGCGAACGGGGACGGGGAGCCGGCCGCTTCGAATCTGGACGTGGAGCGTGAGGCGCTGCCCGTCCGCGCTCGGCACGAAGCGGGTGGTGCGCGAGCCCGCCTCCCGCCAGGAGGTCTGCACCAGCGCGTCGGAGGTGAACGCCTGGACGAGCTGGTTGGTCTCGCCGTCGATGCCCCGCATCGTCCCCCGCGCGCCGGTCTCCGGGGAGCGAGCGGCCAGCGGCGGCGTGGCGACGTCGATGATCCCGTCGTAGAAGGCGATCCGCACGGTCGGGAAGACGGGGTTGGCCTCGGTGATACGGCTGTGCGCCATCGGCCGAATCAGCACGAAGAGGGCCTCCACCGCGCGCGCGACGCCCTCGTCGCGGCGCTGCGCGTTCCCTGCCCCGGGGATGTCGCGGAAGTAGCCCTGGAGGCGCTGGCGCAGCGTCAGCCCGCGGGTCGGATCGTCTGGCAGAGCCGCGTCCGCGCGGGGCGCCACCCCGGCGTCCTGCGCGCTGGCGGCGACGCCGACCGTGAGGATGACGGCGGCCCCGAGCGCGCACAGCGAGGACGTCAGGTCGCGACGCCGAAGGCCCTGAAATCGCTGGTGCGCCGCGTTCGCCATCGGCTTCGACGCTAGTCCGGCGCCCCGAGGCCCGGCAACACCCGAGCGGCCGAAAGTGGCGCGGGGGCGGGGGGATGGGTGGCGCCTTGCCGCACTTGACACCTCTCCCCTCGCCCCCCACGAGACCGCTCAGATGAAGCACCCGCCGCCTCGCTCGCTCCGCCACGCGCCCGGCCTCGCCGCGGGCCTCGCCTTCGCGGCCTGCCTCCTCGGCGACGCGACGGCGTTCGCCCAGACGGCCCCGTGGACGAAGCCCACCCCCACGCCGTCGGTGACGGGGGGCGGCTTCGGGCTGCGCCTCGACCACATGGTGTTCCCGACCGCGGGGGTGTGGCAGACGCGTGGCTACGTCGGCGTGACGCTGCGCCCCCTCGAACACCTCGCGTTCGACGCCGGCATCGGCTTCGGCGGCGGGCGCTGGCGTCGGCTGTGGGGCGTCGACAACTTCGCGACCTTCGATGCCACGCTCGACGCGCGGCTCTACCTCAACCCGCGGAGCCGGCTCCAACTCTTCGCCCTCGGCGGCGTAGGGCTCGGGTTTGCGTCGGCGTCGTCGTCGCTCACGCCGAGCGTCGCGCCCGGCGACTGCCCCGGCGACGCGATGATGTTCTATGACCTCTCGGGCGGCATCGGCGCCGAGCTCCGCCTGGGCCGTCAGGTGAGCCTCCTCGCGACCGCCCGCGTCGTGCGACGGACCCGCTTCGCCGGCGAGCTCACGTTCGCCACCGAGAGCGTCAACCCGCCGCTGGTCGCCCGCGACGAAGCGCTGGGGGCGTCGTTCGGCCTGGCGCTGGTGGGGTACCTCTCGCCCTGACGCGCGGGAGCGTCACGTCAACGGTTGCGGGATGAGCGGTGTTGTCGACCAGGGCGCCCGCCATGAGATCGGTCACCGCCCGCGCTCTCGCCGCAGCCGCTCCTTCACCGAGCGTCCGCGCGCTTCGAGCAGCGGCTTGAGCCGCTTGCGCAGCCCCGGGAGCAGGTACCCCAGCGTCGCGAGGCGGCCGCCACCCTCGGGAAACTGACGCTCGACGCGTCCGTCGTGCGCGCAGTCGAGCACCATGCGGGCGACGTCCTCCGCGGTGCACATCGTCTGGCTGAACACGATGTCTTCGACCCGATCGATCTCGTCCATGATGAAGCCCGTGTCGATGGGGCCCGGGCTCACGAGGCTCGCCCGCACCCCGCGCTCACCCACCTCCTGCGCGAGCGCGATGCTGAACGCGCGCAGCCCGAACTTCGTCGCCGAGTAGGTCGCCGCGCCGTCGAGCGGGACCTTGCCCGCGAGGCTCGCCACCTGCACCGCGAACCCCCTTCGCGCCAGGAGGTGCGGCAGCGCGAGGCGCGTGAGCGCGATGGGCGCGCGGAGGTTCACGTCGACCATCGCCGCGAGGTCGTCCGCCGCGTTGCGCTCGACGGGGCCGCGGTGGTGCAGCCCCGCGTTGTTCACCACGCCGTCGAGCGCTCCGAAATGCGCGACGCTGCGCTCGACGAGGCCCGCGAGCGCGCTCAGGTCGGCCACGTCGGCGGCGATGCAGAGCGCGCGGTCGAGCCCCTTCGCGGCCTCTTCGAGCGGGCCCAGGCGTCGGGCGACCATCACCACGTTGGCGCCCTCGGCGTGAAAGGCGTGGGCGACCGCGCGGCCGACGCCGAGTGACGCTCCGGTGATGAGAACGGTCTGACCGACGAATCGACGCGAGGAGGTGCTCATGCGCGCGGAGAGTGCCCCGTCGAGCGCCGCCGCGGGCCGAGAAAGCGGCGCCCATCGGGCGCGAACGCGAGGTCTACGCGGAGAAGCGGTCACCACCCGACGGGCGGTGCGGCGGCACCCGCGAGGTGGGGCTCCAGGTCGGGCGCGGCCTCGTGGGTGAGCACGTCGGTCACCACCTCGACGCCCGCCTCGCGGAGCATCTCGACGCCGCGTCCCTGGTTCTTCGGGTGCGGATCGATGAGGGCGACGTA
Organism: Polyangiales bacterium; assembly: GCA_044375895.1. Lineage (GTDB taxonomy): Bacteria > Myxococcota_A > Polyangia > Polyangiales > CAISKJ01. The sequence continues at coordinate 17,911 of JBILLV010000115.1, forward strand.
CACGCGCCCGATGCCGCGCGCGATGAGCCCGCGGGCGCACGACGGGGTGCGCTGGTGAAAGGCGCAGGGCTCCAGCGTGACGAAGGCCGCGACGTCGCCGAGCGCGCCCTCCACCTGCGCGAGCGCCATCGGCTCGGCGTGCGGCTGGTACGGCGGCTGGGTGTGACCGCGCGCGATCACCGCGCCGTCGCGCACGAGCACGCAGCCCACGGGGGGGTTGGGCAGGCACCCGGGCAGCGCCTTGCGCCCCTCCGCGAGCGCCTCGCGCATGAAGCCCTCGATCTCGGTCTGGGTGAGCGTCATCACCCGCATCGTCCGTCGCCTCCCGCCGCCGCGCAACGGCCGTCGCTCCGGGACGAGGGATGTGTCCTCGCGCCGTGTCCGACCTGTGCTCGCGTCCCATCGCGGACGCCGATCCGTGGGCTCCGCCTGGCTGAGCCAGCGCGTGCGCAGCTCCGCGCGACCGCCCGCGCGCTCGACTTCCCCCTCGGCGAGGGCGACGCCGAGGTGCAGCTCGGCCACGCCATCGCGGGTCGCGGCCGCTGCCTCCTCATCCTCGACGACTTCGAACAGGTCACCCCACACGCCCCCGCGACGCTCGGCGCGTGGCTCGACCGCGCCGCCGGGGCGACGCGCGCTCGGAGGGCGTCTGCCAGGGGCACCTCGGGTGCCTCTACGCGAAGACGGGGCGGTTCGCGGAGGCCCGCGAGGCCCTCGCGCGGACGCCCGGCGCCACGCCCGGGCACACTCAGTCGAGGACTCGCACGATGACCTTGCCGCGCGCGCGGCGCGTCTCGACGCGGGCTTGGGCCTCGCGAATGTCCGCGAGCGCGAAGCGTGAGTCGATCACCGCGCGGAGCGCGCCGGTGTCGGCCCAGCGCGCGATCTGCTGCAGGTCGGCCGCGCGCGAGCGGACCACGACGAGCCGACAGCGCTGGCGCGCCAGGAGCGTGGCAGCGTGCGCGAAGAACACGTGAGGCTTCGGAACCGTGCTGATGTAGGCACCGCGGGCGGCGAGCACGGGGCGCACCTTGGCGAAGCTCTGGTTGCCGAACACGTCGTAGAAGACGTCGCAGCGTCGGCCGGGCGCCGTGAACGCGTCGACGCGGTAGTCGAGCGCCACGTCCGCGCCGAGCGAAGCGCAGAGCGCGCGGTTCGCGTCGCTGCTGGTGGTCGTGACGTGCGCGCCGAGCGCCTTCGCGATTGGGATCGCAAACACGCCGACGCCGCCGGACGCGCCGTGAATCGTGACGTGATCGCCGGGGCGTACGCGGGCGAGGTCGCGCAACGCCTGCAGCGAAGTGAGCGAGGCGAGTGGCATCGCGGCCGCGTCCTCGAACGCGAGCCCGTCGGGGATCACGGCGAGCTCGTCGACGTTGGCCGCCAGCAGCTCGGCGCACGCCCCCGCCGTCCACGACTGAATCATTCCGAAGACGCGGGCTCCGATCGCTGGCGCCGAGACGCCCGCGCCATGCCCGATCACCACGCCGGCCCAGTCATAGCCGACGCGCTTCGGGAACCCGACGCCATCGAACAGCGGGAACTTCCCTCGCCGAATCAGCACGTCCTTCGGGTTGAGCGCGGCGGCGTGGACGCGCACCAGGACTTGCGCACGGCCGGGCCGTGGATCGGGGACCTCCGCGATCGACAGGACTTCCGTGCTCCCATAGCGATCGAACGTGGCGGCCTTCATCGCGCGTGCCTCTCTGCAAAGCGTGTGATGAGCGTAGGACCCGCGCCCTCGACGCGGACGAACACCGCTCGATTCCCTACCTGCATTCGCTCGCCGCCCGAGTGCCATGCTGCGTAGTTCACGCCGTGCCTCGTACCACGCGAGCCGCACGACGAGTAGTGCGCGTGACGCTCGGCCGGCTCGAGGAGAGCCTCGGCGTTCCGCTCCTGCAACCCTCCCGACGAGCAGCCGCGCGCTGAGCGGGCGACGCTCACGAAGCTGAGGTCGCCGTCGTCGGACGCGGGAGGCGCGGCGGCCCGTCGTGGCACCCACCACGCGGCCGCGCGCGGCGGCGTTCTGCGCGACGCTCAACGTCGACCTGCCGTCGTGACGGGCTACGGCCGGCGCGCGAAGGCGTCGGCGGTGGCGTCGTCGAGCGGGTAGTAGCTCTCGATGCGGAGCTCCTCGGCGGCGACGTTGCCGGGCGCGCTGAAGGCCGTGACGGTGGTGACGAACGACAGCGCGAGGTCGCCGCGGCGGAGGCGGAGCGCGAGGACGGGCTCGCTCGGCGCGGAGAGGTCGGGCTGGCGCCACGCCGCGGGGACGTCGGGCGCGGCGAGCACCGCGCGGAGGAGCTCGTGGAGGCCCTCGTCGGCGCCGCGGGCGAGGCACTCGCGGTGGAGCCGCGCGACGAGGGCGTGGGCCACGCGGGGCCAGTCGACCACGAAGGGACGCGCGAGCCGCGGGTCGAAGAGGGCGGTGAACACGTTGGGCGACGGGCCCAGCGCCGACGGGTCGGCGACGAAGCGGCCGAGCAGCCAGAGCGCCCCCTCGCTCGCGCGCAAGACGTCGTAGCGGCGGTTGAGCACCACCAGCGGGAAGGGGTCGTGCGCCGCCATCATCCGCTGGAGGACGCCGTCGAGCAGCGGCGGGAGCGCGTCCGGCGCGGGCCCGTCGCCGAACGCGGGTTCGAAGCCCGCCGCGCGGAGGAGCTCGTTCTGGTCGCGCAGGGGGACGTCGAGGGTGGCGCCGAGGCGGAGCACCATCTCGCGGCCGGGCTTGGCGCGCCCCGTCTCGAGGAAGCTCAGGTGGCGCGGCGAGACGTCGGCCGCGGTGGCGAGGTCGAGCTGGCTGAGCCCGCGCCGCCCCCGCCAGTGACGGAGGAGCGCGGGGAAGAGTCCGGTCGCGGGGGTGCGGTGGTTCACGACGAGGGAGGAGCCTACGCGGGCCGCGACGTCGCGCGCACCTACCTCCCGAGGGAATTGAGCGACGGCCCCCAGTCGCCCTACGCCTTGGCCCACACAGAAGGAGCCCTCGACCATGACCGACGCCCCCACGGACTTCACCCGCGCCTTCGACGCCCCCCACGCGACGCTCGCCCTCGCTGGCGGGCGCATGGCCTACTACCGCTTCGGCGCGGGGCCCGACCTCGTCGCCGTGCACGGGTGGCCCCTCCACGCCGCCACCTTCCGCCGGCTCCTCCCCGCGCTCACGCGGCGCTTCACCGTGCACCTCGTCGACCTCCCCGGCGCCGGCCACACGCGCTGGAACAGCCGCGCCTCCATCGACACCGACGTCGCCGCCCTCCGCGCCGCCATCGACCACCTCGGGCTCACGTCGTTCGGGGTGATCGCCCACAACAGCGGGGCGATGTTCGCGCGGATGGCCGCGGCCGACGACGCGCGGGTCAAGGCGATGGTGATGGCGGGGACGGAGATCCCGGGGCACCACGCGTGGCAGCTCGGGGCCTTCATCGCGCTCTCGAAGCTGCCCGCCGCGCACCGGCTGCTGGGCGGGGCGCTCCAGGTGGGCGTGGTGCGGCGCTCGGCGCTCGGGCTCGGCGGCTGCTTCGGCGACCCGCGCTACGCCGACGGCGACTTCAACGACCTCTTCGTCCGCCCGCTCACCCGCCGCGAGGTCGCCCTCGGGCAGATGGAGCTCCTCCGCGGCCTCGACGTCGGCGCCCTCGAGCGCCTCCGCGCGTCGCACGCCCGCATCCGCTGCCCCGTCCTCTGCGTGTGGGGCGAGGACGACCCCTTCTTCCCCGTCGCGAAGGCCCGCGCGATGCTGAAGGACTTCCCCGGCGGCGCGTCGCTCGTCGCCGTGCCCGGCGCGCGCCTCTTCGTCCACGAGGAGCGCCCCGACGTGTTCGAAGCCCACGCCGTCCCCTTCCTAGCGGAGCACCTCGGCGCGAGCGACGGCGTCACCCCCGCGGCGGGCCCCCGCCCGGCGTGACCCACGCGGGCGCTCTGCACTCCGGGTGTGAACGCCGCGAACGGAGGTGCGCCTGGGCGGCACAACCGCAGCGCCCCTTCGCGGCAAGGCCGTCGCGCCGACGTCAGCGGCAGCCAGTGACGGGCAGGTCGCAGCCGAGCACCTTCCCGCAGGTGGTGCCACGACGGCGACACTGCACGCGTTGCCGCTCGGCTGGATGCGGGCGATCGGGTTGAAGCCAACGACTGGCGATCTCCTCTGGGCGGGGCGGGCGATGGGTCGACGGTCTTGACGCGAAGGGGCGTTGGATACCCCATACCCCCACCCACAGAGGACCCCGCTCGCGCGCCGCCGCCATCGAGCGATCGCTGATGGGACTGTCGGCTCGAGCGGACACCCGTCGCCGCGCCCCTGTCCGGCGGCGCTGACAGCACCACGCACGGATCCCCGGGAACTCCGCGCGGCACGGCGGCTGCGATGGCTCCGAGGCATGAAGCCGCTCATCACCGCCGCGCTCTTCGCCCTCGCCACCCTCTCGCTGACGCCGGCCGCGTCGGCGGAGTTCCTGATCGGCCCGCGGCTCTCGGTGACGGTGCCGGTGCCGGGACTCGCGCCCGAGCTCGGCGGCGCCGTCGACATGCGCATCGCGTCGCCGACTCGCATGATCGCCTTCGGCGTCGGCCTCCAGAGCGCGCTCGACGGCGAGTCCGGCGGACTCACGCTCGACGCCGGGCACGCGTGGCTGCTGGGCTCCGCCGACCGCTGGGTGCCCTACTTCGGCGCGGGCGTCCAGGTGCGGGCCCTCTTCTTCGAAGACACGCGGGTGACGACCTTCGCGGTGCAGGGCCAGCTCGGCTTCGTCTCCGCGCGGGCGGGTCGCTCACGGTTCTTCGCCGAGCTCCGGCTGGTGCAAAACGTCCTCGCCTTCGGCGCGCAGGACTCGCTCCGTGGCACGCCCCGCCCGACGCCCGCCGACGCGTGGCGCTTCGAGCCCTCCGTGCAGACGGGCTTCCTGTTCTGATCGCTCGCGCCCTGAACGACCGGCCGCCCTGCCAGAGGCTGGCGCGATCGCTGAGGTCGCCGTCGTCGGACGCTGGAGGCTCGGCGGCGCGGGGATACTCTCTTCGCGGGCGAGCCGGGTGATGCCCTGGAGGAGACGATCGGACGCGGTCAGCTCCTGCGCGACCGCCCCCGAACTTGCGCTGGCCGCCACCAGCGAGATATCGCTCCGGGGGATGCGCTCCCCTTCACTTCGCTCGGTGTCCATGGTGCTCGCGCTGCTGGGATGCTCGTCGCCCGACCCGCAGGGCCCCCCGACGCCTGCGCGCGACGCGAGCCCCGTCGACGCGGCGACGGACACCGTGGATGCGTCGAGCGACGCCGCAGACGCAGGCACGAGCAACACCGCAGACGCTGGCACGACCGACGCCGCGGACGTGGGCACGACCGACGCCGTGGACGTGGGCACGACCGACGCCGCGGACGTGGGCACAACCGACGCCGCAGACGCGGGCACGATCGACGCCGCAGACGCGGGCACGATCGACGCCGCAGACGCGGGCACGATCGACGCTGCAGACGTAGCCCCGACGGACGCCGTCGACGCGGGCACGATCGACGTCGTCGACGCGGGCACGACCGACGTCGTCGACGCGGGCACGGACCGGAGTGACGTCGCGCCCCTCGACCTCCCTGTCGCGATGGATCGCCCGGACGTCGTGATCGCCCCCGACGTGGCGGCGTGTCTGCCCCAGCGCTCCGCGTGCACGGGTGACGGCGCGTGCTGCGCAGGGCTCGACTGCCAGCCCTCCCCCACGATGCCGATCTGCTGCCACGCCGCGGGCCGGGCGTGCGGGAGCGCGCTCGACTGCTGCGGGTACATGGTGTGCTCAGGCGGCAGCTGCGTGTGCCGGGGCGACGGGAGCCGCTGCGTGTACGACGGCGAGTGCTGTGCGGGCTCCCGCTGCCGCGAGGGCGTGTGCGCGCCGACGACGACCTGCGGCGCCGCGGGGATGCCCTGCGGCGCGGGCTGCTGCGCGGGGCTCACCTGCACCAGCGGCACCTGTCAGGCGCCCGCGGCCTGCGCGACGCTCGGGCAGTCGTGCGGCGCGGGCTGTTGTGTCGGGCTGACGTGCACCGGCGGCGTGTGCCGCACCCCGGCGACCTGCGCGCGCGAGGGGGCCGCGTGCGCGGTGGGCGCTGACTGCTGCTCCCGGAGCTGCTCGTTCGGCGTCTGCCGTCAGGTGGCCTGCGTCGGCGACGGCGCGTTCTGCTTGAACACCGGGTGGTGCTGCGCGGGCGCCCGGTGCTCGTTCAGCTCGCGCTGCGAGTCGGCCTGTGAGGAGCCGGGCGCGGCGTGCAGCGGCGACGTCGACTGCTGCAACCAGCGCTGCCGGAGCGGGCGCTGCGACACCGCCTGCAGCGCCGTGGACGGCCCCTGCCGCCTGGGCTCACACTGCTGCTCGGGCGTGTGCGGGGGCACCACCTGCCGACAGACCGCGTGCCTCCGGCGCCTCCAGCGCTGCACGACCACGAGCCAGTGCTGCGAGGGCCGCTGCGACCTGGGGCTGTGCCAATAGGGAGGGCCGCAGCGCGCGGTGACCAGCGCGCCGTCGGGTCGAAGCGCTCGGCGGAGGCGAGGATGGCTTCCTCGTGCGTGAACACTCCGACGAGCGCGAGGCTCTCGTCGGGGTGCGCGGCGCCGGTCGTTACGTCGTAACGTGAGAGGTTACGCGCGGGGGTGAGGTGGCGCCCGTCGCCGCGCCGCGGTGGCGCGCGACGAACCGCAGGACTGCCACAAGGAGTTCCATGTTTCGCAACGCCTGTACGGTCTGGATCGCGCTCGCGACGGCGAGCCTCGCGAGCTGTGTTGGAGACCCCGCCGATGACCCCGAGGCCGCGCGCGCCGTGGCGCGCATCGCGGTGACCCCGGCGGGCGTACGGTGCATCCGGGTGGAGGTCCGCTACCCCGACGGGTCGACCCAGGGGGCCCAGGCCGAGGTGACCCCCGGCGCCGCGTCCCGCATCGACCTTGGGGTCCTCTCCCCCGGGGCGGCCACCGTGTCCGGCGTCGCGTGGAACGACGGCTGCCCCAAGGGGGTCGGCGCGACGCCCTCGTGGGTCACCGATCCGCGGACGGTGACGCTGGTGCGCGGCGCGTTCCAGGACGTCCAGCTCGTGTTCGTGCCCAACAGTCGCACCTCGCTCACGGCAGACTTCCGGATCCCGGCGCGCGCGATCGCCGTCGGCGGGGCGACCACGTACGCGCTGATGGCCGACGGCACCGTGCGCGCGTGGGGCTTCAACGACGCCGGGCAGACGGGCACGGCCTCACGGCAGAGCTTCGTCCTTCGACCCACGCCGGTCGAGCGGATCACCGGCGCGCGGGCCATCACCGCCGGCGCCGCGCACGCCTGCGTGATCACCGAGGCCGGAGACGCGCTCTGCTGGGGCGACAACACCACCGGCCAGCTCGGCGTCGCGGGGATCACCCGGTCGTACCTCCCCGTGGCGCCGTCGGGCCTGGGCCGGGTGGCGCAGCTCGCCGCGGGCGGCTTTCACACCTGCGGCCTCGTCGAGCGCGAGGGGACCTATCCCAGCGTGTGGTGCTGGGGCTTCAACGCCGTTGGGCAGCTCGGCCTCGGGTCCACCGAGCGCTCGTCCCTCCCGCGCGAGAGCGTTGGCGCCATGGGGACCGTCACCCAGCTCCGCGCCACGAGCGACGGCACCTGCGCGCTCAACGCGAACGGGCGGGTCTGGTGCGCCGGCGGCGGCGGGCTCGGCACCTTCGGCGTCTCGGCCGTCGGGCCGTTTCGCTCGTGGACCGAGACGGGCTTTCCGTTCGCCGAGCAGCACGCGCCGGGACCGAACCGCGCCTGCGTGATCACCCCCTCCGCGCAGGTGGTCTGCGCGGGCCTCGGGGTCACCGTAAACGTATCCGGCCGCCCGCTCTTCACCGACACCGGCTTCGCGCCGCGCCCCCTCGTCGGCCTCAC
>JBILLV010000116.1:0-25783 GCA_044375895.1 Polyangiales bacterium
CATCGAGCAGCCGCGCGAAGTCGATGGAGAGCTCGCGGACGTAGCGCGTCGTCGGGGGCGCGCGGTCGAGCCAGGCCGTCACGCACGCGTCGAGCCCGGCGTCGCCGAGCGCGCGGCGGGTGCCCGGGAGCGCGTCGCCGAGCGTCTCCACGAAGCGCCCCCGCACCAGCGCGCGGTAGAGGTGCCAGCGGGCGGGCGCGTCGCCGAGGGAAGCGATGTCGCCGCCATCGGGCGAGGGGGCGAGGCACACGCGGGCGAGCGCGCGCTGGACGTCGTCGAGAGTCACGGCAGCGTCACCCCGGTGGCCCGCTGCCAGATCGCGTCGAGGCGGTCGAGCTCGGCGGCGAGGCGGTCGAAGGTGGGGAAGTTTTGATCGCGCTCCAACAGCACGGGGACAGGGCCCGTCTGGCGCAGCGTGTGGTCGAGGAGCTCGTAGACGTCATCGCAGACGTCCTCGCCGTGCGTGTCGATGCGGAGGCCGTCGGCGGCGATGAGGTGACCCGCAACGTGGATCTGCACCACGCGGTCGAGCGGCATCCGGTCGATCATCGCGCGGGCGTCGAAGCCGTGGTTGCGGGCGTTGACGTAGACGTTGTTCACGTCGAGGATGAGCGACGCTCCCGACGTCTCGAGCACCGCGCGGAGGAAGTCGGCCTCGTCCATCTCGGCCGCGCCGGGGTGCGCGTACCAGCTGATGTTCTCGACGGCGAAGGGGACGTCGAGGCGGCCCTGCACGTCACGGAGGCGCGACGCGGTGTGCTCGGCGCACGCGCGGGTGAAGGGGATGGGGAGGAGGTCGTGGAGCGCGACGCCGCCGTAGCTGCCGAAGCAGAGGTGATCGCTGTGCCAGGGGCTGCCGACGCGCGCGAGGAAGGCCGTGAGCGTGGCGAGGTAGGCGTCGTCGAGGGGGTCGACGTTGCCAGGGCAGAGCGTGAGCCCGTGGGTGACGATGGGGAAGCGCTCGCGGGCGGCGTCGAGGTGACGGACGTAGCCCCCCGCGCGGCCCATGTAGTTCTCCGGGGACACCTCCAGCCAGCGGAGCGACGCGGGCGCGCGGGTCGCGATGGACGCCGCGAGCGACGGTCGAAGTCCGAGGCCGATTCCCGTGACCGTGGGCATGCGCGAGGGGGTTCGTGGCGAGAGGGTGAACGAGGGGGAGTGGCGGCGGGCGTCGCGTGGGCGTTGGGGGTGGACTACGCCCCAACCCGTCGGCCTGTAAACTGGAATTGCAGCGCGTCGCTGACGGGGGGCTTGTGTGCTGCTACGCCCGCTGTGAAAGGCGGTTACGGCGCCACCACGACAAACCCTCGCGCCTCGGCGTCGCAGCTCGTCTCCCCGCAGAGCGCAAACTCCACCACGCCCCGCACCGCCCCCGCCGCGAACGGCGTGCGGAACTCCAGTGCCTCGTCGGCCACGCGGCTCGCTTCCGCACGTCGCAGCCGCGTCGGCACTCCCGCGTGGGTCGACTCCAGCGAGAGCGCGGCGGGGAAGCCGGTGTTCACGTGGAGGCCATCGCGCGGGGTCACGGTGACGCGCAGCGAGCCATCGACCACGCGGGCGTCGACCGTGGCGTCGCCCTGCGCGCGGGTGAAGCCACCGGGTCGGAGCGCGTCCCACGGCCAGAGCCCGCACTCGTCGAGCGCGAGCAGTAGGTCGCCGACGAAGCGCCCCCGCGCCGCCGCGTGTGTCGGGAGCGCCATCACCGCGAGGATGCGCCGCGCCCGCTCGCGCCACGCGACGTCGCCGGTCACCCGTGCGAGGCCCGTGAGGAAGCGGGCCGCGAGGATGTTCTCCTCCTCCGGCGTCTCGCGCGCGTCGATGGAACCGGGCTCGACCGTGCTCCCCCGCAGCGCCCCGCCGTCGACCGCGAAGGCGCGCACCATCTCCCGGGCGATACGCGTCGCCCGCTCGACGTGCTGCGCCCGCGTCGCGTCGCCCATCGGCAGCACCTCCGCGAGCCGCACGTACCCGCGCCCCAGCGCCGCCGCGTCGGCGAGGTAGCGCTCCGCGTCGATTCCCTCTTCGTGCCACACGGCGCCGTCGTCGCGGAGGTGCGTGCGGGCGAGCAGCGCGGCAGCGGTCTGCGCGGCGGCGAGCACTTCCGGCGAGGGAGAGACTTCATGGAGCGCGGCGAGGGCGGCGAGGGCGAGGCCGTTCTCGCGAGCGTAGACGTGCGGGTCGACGCGGGGCATCCCGAGGCGCCGTCGGCCTGCGTCGTCGGCCGCGTAGAAGACGTGACCGTCGACGAAGGGGGCGTCGGCGTCGTGACCGTTCACGTCGGCGTCTTGCGTCGCGAGGAAGGCGCCGCGATCGTCGCGGAGAACGCGCAGGATGTAGCCCGCGATGGCCCGCGCATCGGTGAGGTGCTGCGCGTCGCCGAGCACGCGATGGGCGTCGGCGAGGGCCTCGATGGTGGGCGCCTGCCACGTCATGAGCTTCTCGAAGTGCGGGTCGCGCCAGGTGCTCCCCGCGGAGTATTGGAAGACGCCGCCCCACACGGGGTCGTAGATCGCCCGCTGCGCCCGCAGGGTCTGCACCGCCCGGGCGCGCGCGGCCTCGTCGCCGTGGGCCGCGCGGCGGAGTTCGAAGGACACGTCGGCGCCGATCGCGAGCTTCTGCTGCGTCCCCCACGAGCCCTCGGCGGGGTCGTAGACGGCGTCGAGCTGACGCGCAATCCACGGGCCCGCCGTGATGAGGAGCGCGTCGGCGAGCGGCGCCTCGGCGGCGGGTGGTGGTGTGGCAGGCGGTGTCGGGCGCGCGAGGGCCTCATCGAGGAGCCGCAGGAGCGCGTCGGGCGTGAGGTACCCGCGGTGGCGGACGAGCTCCACGCCGTCGGCCGTGAGGATCACCGTCGCGGGCCAGCCCCACTCGCGATAGCGCGCCGTGAGGTCGAGGCGCGCCTCGGCGTCGAAGCGAACGGGCACGAAGCGGGTTGCGATGCGCGCGGCCACGCTCGGGTCGGCGTAGGTGGTCGCGTCCATGACGTGGCACCAGTGGCACCACGCGGCGGCGCCGTCGACGAGCACGAGGCGCCCATCGGCCCGGGCGGCGGCGAAGCTGGCGGCGCTCCACGGGCGCCAGGCGACGAGGGGGCGGGCGCCGCGGGCGCGGGCGGCGGCGACGTCCACGGGGCTCGCGGGCGGCGGGGGGCTGCGGACGCAGGCGGCAGCGAGGGCGAGCGCGAGGAGCGAGCGCATGGCGAGACCCCTACGCGCGGGGGCGAATCGCGGGTTCGAAGCCTACTCCTCGTCGCTCGTCGCGCCGTCGGGGTGCGGCGTGCAGCGGATCTCGATCACAGGGACGCCCCCGTCGCTCTCGATGGGCACGTGGAAGAGCACGCGCTGGCACTCGGGCCGGAGGTTGTGCGGGTTGTCGAAATGGAAGCGGTAGCGGCCGGGCGGCGCGGGGTATTCGCGCAAGCACACGCCGCGCACCGGGTCGACCACCTCCTCACGCTGCCGCCCGTCCCAGGTGCCGAGGTCGCGCACCTCACCCGGCGCGAGCACCACGGTGCCCGTCTGCCCGAGGCCGCCGAAGCCCGACGACGCGTCGCTGTCGCAGGGCGGCAGGTCGACGGGGAAGAGCTTCACCCGCGTGAGCTGCGCGGGGTCGTTGAGGTAGATGAGCCCGCGGTCGGAGCGGTCGGCCGAGACGTTGAGGCGCCACGTGTGGAGCATCTCGTTCACGTCCGGGTTGGTCATGATCGGGATGGGCACGTTGGAGATGTTTCGGATACGAACGATCGCCACCGGCGGCGGACCGGCATCGGTCGGCGCGTTGGGCGGCGCCGCGTCGACCGCAGCGCGCGCATCGACCGCGGGGGGCGGGGGAGGGGGCGGCGGCGGGGGCGGCGGGTTGCGCTTGCAGGCGGCGAGGCCGAGCCCGAGGGAGAGCGCGAGGGCGCGACGGTTCACGCGGAGCCCTCCCGGAGGCCGAGTTCCTTCATCTTGATCTGGAGGCTCTTGCGGGAGATCTTGAGGAGGCGGGCGGCCTGGGTGACGTTGTTGCCGGTCTGGGCGAGGGCCTTGACGATGAGCTCCTTCTCCAGGCGTGCGGTGGCCTCCTTCACGCGGGCCTTGAGGCCGCCGGGGGTGTCGGCCGCGTCGTCGCCGCCCTCGTCGGTCTCCTCCGCGGTGGTGGGCGGCGTCGAGCTGTCGGCGCGGTTGCCGCGGAGCTCACTCGGGAGGTTGGCCAGCTCGATCACGTCGCCGTCGGAGAGGAGGACGCAGCGCTCGATGACGTTCTCGAGCTCGCGGATGTTGCCCGGCCACGCGTAGGCGAAGAGGGCCTCGCGGGCCTCCGCCGAGATGGACGCGTTGGGCTTCTTGAAGCGCTGCGCGTGCACCGACAGCACGTGGTCGACCAGGAGCGGAATGTCCCCGCGGCGCTCGCGGAGGGGCGGCAGGTGGATGGGGACGACGTTGAGCCGGTAGTAGAGGTCTTCGCGGAAGCGCGCGCCGGCGATCTCCTTCTTGAGGTCGCGGTTGGTGGCGGCGATGAGGCGCACGTCGACGGTGATGGGCTTGATGCCGCCGACCCGGTCGATCTCGCCCTCTTGAATGGCCCGCAGGAGCTTCACCTGCATCTCGACGGGGATCTCCGCGATCTCGTCGAGGAAGAGGGTGCCGCCGCTGGCGAGTTCGAAGCGGCCGGGCTTCGAGGTGACGGCGCCCGTGAAGGCCCCGCGCTCGTAGCCGAAGAGCTCGGCCTCCATCAGCTCGCGCGGAATGGCCCCGCAGTTGACCCGGATGAACGACGCCCCCTTGCGCGCGCTGTTCTCGTGGAGGGCGCGGGCGACGAGCTCCTTGCCGGTGCCCGACTCCCCCGTGATGAGCACGGTGGCGGTGGTGTCGGCCACCTTCTCGAGGATGGCGTAGATCTCCTTCATCAGCGGCGACGCGCCGATGATGCGGTAGCGCCCCTGGTCGAGCCCCTCGAGCTGCACCTCGCGGGTGCGCAGGTCGCCCGTGCGCAGCGCCTTGGCGACGACGCTGCGGATCTCCTTCATGTCGAAGGGCTTGGTGATGTAGTCGAAGGCCCCGCGGCGCATCGCTTCGACGGCGGTGTCGACGGTGCCGTACGCGGTGATGAGCACCACGGGGAGGTCGGGGTGGTGCTCGGCGCAGTGCTTGAGCAGGCCGAGGCCGTCGAGCTCGGGCATCCGCAGGTCGCTGATCACCGCGTCGATGTGGTGCTCCTTCAGGAACTCCACCGCCGACGCGCCGTCGCCCACCTGGTGCACCTCGTAGCCGTCCGTCTGGAGCTGCATCGCCAGCACGCGCCGGAGGTTGACCTCGTCGTCCGCGATGAGAACCTGTTTGCGCTCGCCGGGCATCATGATGCGATCTCGGAGCCTCCGTGTGCGACGGTCAGGGGACGATGGGCGCGTCGCTCATGCGCCGGGAGAGGTAGTCGATGACGTCGATCTTCGACACGATGCCGAGGAGCCGCGGGCCGTCGGTGACGAGGGCCACCTTGGCGTCGGCGAGCACGGCCTTGAGGAGGTCGACGCGCGTCTCGGGAGACACGGTGGCGTAGTCGCTGTCGAGGATGCGCTCGATGGTGGCGTCGAGGTGCGCCTCGCCCGACACGAGGTTGCGCAGCACGTCGACCTCGCTCACGAGGCCGCGGATGGACTCGCCGTCCACCACCGGGAGCTGCGACACGCCGTGGCCCTTCATCTTGCCGATGACGATGCGGAGGGTGTCGTCCGAGCGCGCGGTGACCAGCGTCTGGGCGCGGCCCGCGATGAGCTCGGCGACGGTGCCGAGGGCGGGCTCCGGGTCGGTGAAGCCGTTCTCCCGCATCCAGTCGTCGTTGAACACCTTCGACAGGTAGCGCGACGCGCTGTCGGGCAGCAGCACCACGACGCGCGGTCGGCCGCCCTTCCCGCGCGCCCACTTGATGGCGCCCGCGACGGCCGCGCCCGACGAGCCCCCGCACCAGAGGCCCTCCTGGCGCACGAGGTCGCGCGTCATCATGAAGCACTCGCGGTCGTCGACGCGGACGCAGTCATCGAGCACGCGGAGGTCGAACTCCGACGCGACGAAGTCCTGCCCGACGCCCTCGACCTTGTAGCCGAAGGGGCGGGTGACGATCCCGTGCTTGACGAAGTCGTGGTAGACGGAGCCCACCGCGTCGACGCCCACCACCTGGAGGTCGGGCTTCTTCGACTTGAGGTAGCGCCCGAGGCCCGCCGCGGCGGCGCCGGTGCCGAGGGGGAGGACGACGGCGTCGAGCTCGCCGCGGGTCTGCTCCCAGAGCTCGGGGCCGAGGGTGTCGGCGAAGGCGTCGGCGGCGGCGGCGCTGTGGTGCTGGTCGGCGAAGATGGCGCCGGGCGTCTCGTCGGCGAGGCGGCGGGCGACGGCGTAGAAGCTCCGCGGGTCGGCCGGGTCGACCGCGGCGGGACACACCACCACCTTGGCACCCCAGGCGCGGAGGGCGGCGAGCTTCTCGTGGGAGATCTTGTCGGGCACCACGAACACGCAGCGGTACCCGCGGACGGCGGCGACCATCGCGAGGGCGGCGCCGGTGCTGCCGCCGGTGGCCTCGACGACCGTACCGCCGGGGCGGAGGCGCCCGTCGGCCTCGGCGCGGCGGAGGAGGTGCTGCGCCACGCGGTCTTCAATGGAGCCGGTGGGGTTGAGGAACTCGCAGCGGGCGTAGAGTTCAGCGGGGAGCTCGGTGGGCACCACGCGGTGGAGCCGGACGAGGGGGGTGCCGCCGACCGCGTCGAGGATCGTCGCCTTGGAGCCGTGCATCATCGTGTCCGTGGCGGTGTATCACCGCGGCGCGTGGGGCCACAAGGGCCGTAGAACGCGCCCCGCTGCATCGACCGCTTCGCCTACACTCCCGCGCCGTGGACCCCGACGACCTCGACGACCCCCCGCGCACGCTCCGCGGCACGCTGCTCCTCGCCCGCGACGTGGCCCGCTCGATGCGCCGCGCCTTCGCGATGCTCTGGGCCACCGACGCGCGCCTCACCGCCGCCGTCGGGGTGCTGAGCGTCGCGGGCGCCTTCCTCCCCGCGGGGATGGCCTACGTGGGGAAGGCCATCGTCGACGGCATGGTGCGCGCGTCGGAGTCGGGCGCCGCGGCCGATCGGGTGCTGGTGTACCGCTTCCTCGCGCTGGAGTTTGGCCTCGCCCTCGCGGCGCTGGGCATCCGCCGCGTGGCCTCGGTGACGGAGTCGCTCCTGCGGGCGCGCTTCGCCCAGCACGTCAACGAGCGCATCGTCGAGAAGGCACTCTCGCTGTCGCTGGAGGACTTCGAAGACGCCGCCACGCTCGACCGGCTCAACCGCGCGCGCAAGGGGGCGTCGTACCGGCCGCTCGACATGGTGCAGGGGATGTTCGGGCTCGGTCAGGAGCTCCTCACGCTGCTCGCGTACGGTGGGCTCATGGTGTCGGTCTCGGGGTGGATGCAGCTCCTCATCGTCGTGGCGGCGGTGCCGGAGTTCATCGTGCAGACGCGCTTCTCCGAGGACGCCTTCCGGCTCTTCCACTGGCGCTCGCCCGAGACGCGCCGGCAAAACTACTACGAGGCCGTCCTCACGCAGCCCCACGCCGCCAAGGAGGTTCGCCTCTTCCAGCTCGGCCCGCTGCTCCTCGGACGCTACAAAGACTTCTTCGCCCGCTTCTGGCGTGAGGACCGCGACATGACGCTCCGTCAGGGCGCGTGGGGCTTCGCGCTGGGGCTCATCAGCAACCTCGCGTTCTACGGCTCGTACGCCTGGGTGGCCTTTCGCGCGATGACCGGGGCCGTCACGCTCGGCGGGGTCGGGCTCTTCGTCGCGGTGTTTCGCGAGGCGCAAGGGACGGTGGGATCGGTGCTCCACACCGTGAGCCGATCGTACGAAGACCACCTCTACCTCACGTCGCTCTACGAGTTTCTCGACCACACCTCCGCGGCGGCGAGCACGGGTGACGCCGTCGTCGGTCCGAACCCGGAGGACGGGATTCGCTTCGAAGGGGTGTCGTTCGCCTATCCGGGCGCGGACAAGCCCGTGCTCGCGGACGTGACGCTCCACCTCCCGCGCGGCCACAAGCTCGCCCTCGTCGGCGAGAACGGCGCGGGCAAGACCACCCTCATCAAGCTGCTCACGCGGCTCTATCGCCCCACGAGCGGCCGCATCACCCTCGATGGCCTCGACCTCGCGGCGTGGGACGAAGGCGCCCTGCGCCGCCGCATCGGGGTCATCTTCCAGGACTTCGTGCAGTACCAGTTTGTCGTCGGTGAGAACATCGGCGTCGGCGACGTCCGGGCCTTCGACGACGAGGCGCGGTGGCGCGAGGCCGCGGCGCTGGGGATGGCCGACACCGTCATCGACGCGCTGCCGAAGGGCTACCAGACGCAGCTCGGCAAGTGGTTCGAAGACGGGCGCGAGCTGTCCCTCGGGCAGTGGCAGAAGGTGGCTCTTGCGCGGGCCTTCATGCGCCGCGACGCCGACCTGCTCGTTCTCGACGAGCCCACCGCCTCCATGGACGCGGCCGCCGAGGCGCAGGTGTTCGAACGCTTCCGCGCCCTCACCGAACACCGCACCGCGGTGGTGATCTCGCACCGCTTCTCCACGGTGCGCATGGCCGACAGCATCGCCGTGCTGGAGGGAGGCAGGATCATCGAGCAGGGGACGCACGACGAGCTCCTGGCCCGCTCGGGGCGCTACGCGGAGCTCTTCTTCCTGCAGGCGCGGGGCTACCGCTAGAGGCCGGGGGCGGGGTAGTCGCGGAGGAAGGATTTCACCTCCGCCGCGATGGCGTCGAGCTTCGCCTCGTCGGCCGCGGCGCGCACCGCCTCGTCGAACCACCCGGCGACGGCGTCCATGTGCTTCTCCGCGAGGCCGCGCGAGGTGATGGCGGGCGTCCCGAGGCGCACGCCCGACGGGTCGAAGGGCTTCCGCGGGTCGTAGGGGACGGTGTTGTAGTTGAGCTCGATGCCCGCGCGGTCGAGGGCCTTCGCCGCCACCTTGCCGGTCACCGACTTGTTGGTGAGGTCGACGAGGAGGAGGTGGTTGTCGGTGCCGCCGCTGACGAGCGCGAAGCCCCGCGCGGTGAGGGCCGTCGCGAGCGCCTTCGCGTTGGCCACCACCTGGTGCGCGTAGGCGCGGAAGTCGTCCGTCGCCGCCTCCATCGCCGCCACCGCGAGCCCCGCGATGCCCGCCTGGTGGGGCCCGCCCTGGAGCCCCGGGAACACCGCCTTGTCGATCGCCGAGGCGTGCTGCGCGCTCGTGAGGATCATGCCGCCGCGCGGGCCGCGGAGCGTCTTGTGGGTGGTGCTGGTGATCACGTCGGCGTGGCCCACGGGCGAGGGGTGGGCGCCGCCCGCGACGAGGCCCGCGATGTGCGCGATGTCGGCCACGAGGACGGCGCCGGTCTCCTTCGCGATGGCCGCGAACGCGGGGAAGTCCCAGGTGCGCGGGTAGGCCGTGCCGCCGCAGAAGAGCAGGCGGGGCTTGTGCTCGTGGGCGAGGCGGCGCACCTCGTCGAGGTCGATGCGGTGGTCTTCGCGGCGGACGGAGTAGGGGACGCTCTTGAAGTACGAGCCCGTGATGGAGACGCTCCAGCCGTGGGTGAGGTGGCCGCCGTGCGGGAGGCCGAGGCCCATCACGGTGTCGCCGGGCTTGCAGAAGGCGAAATACACCGCGAGGTTGGCCGGCGACCCGGAGTAGGGCTGCACGTTGACGTGCTCGACGCCGAAGAGGGCCTTCACGCGGTCGCGGGCGAGCTCTTCGATGGGGTCGATGTACTGCTGCCCCTCGTAGTAGCGCTTGCGGGGGTAGCCCTCGCTGTACTTGTTGCTGAGCGAGCTGCCGCAGGCTTCGAGGACGGCGCGGGAGGCGTAGTTCTCGCTGGGGATCATGCGCAGCTTGTCGCGCTGGCGCTCGTCCTCGTGGCGGATCAGGTCGGCGATGTCGGGGTCGCGCTCGGCGAGCGGCGGGTCACGGCGGCTGGTGCTCATCGGGGGGTGAAGAACGCTCCTTCCAGTGGGTGGGCGAGTCGGCGCGAGTGTGGGCTCTGGGGTGCCGGGTGCTCAAGCCCCGATCCGCGTGAGAGTGGGTTTTCTTGCGGGCGGAGGTGTTGCACAATGCGTCACGAGGGCACTGTTGATGCTTCGACCTTCTTTCGTTCACGCGGGCCTCGCGCTCGCGCTCTTCGCGGCGCCCCTCGGGGTGTCGGCCCAGCCCGCTCCGCCGACCGGCGCTCCCGTCGCGGCGTCCACGGACGTCGCGCGGACGCAGTTTGAAGCGGGCGTCGCGCACATGGCCGAGAGCCACTGGCAGGAGGCCGCCGAAGCCTTCGACGCCTCGATGCGGGCGCGGGCGACGGCCTCCTCCGCGCTCAACCTCGGCATCTCGCTCAAGAACCTCGGTCGCCTCGTCGAAGCGCGGGTGCGGCTCCAGCAGTTTCTCGAAATGGCTTCAGCGGAGCAGCACCGCGAGCACGACACGCGCGTCCAGGGGCTGCTCGGCGAGATCGCGCGGGGGGTGGCGCGGGTGCACATCGCCGACCTCTCCCCGGCGACGGCGGTGGTGTCCATCGACAACCGCCGGGCGCAGCTCAACGAGGCGGGCGAGGCGGTGGTCGATCCGGGTGCTCACACCGTGCGGGCGGAGGCGCCGGGGTACGTTCCCTTCGAAGAGCGCGTCGAGCTCGCGCCGGGTGGGACGCGCGACCTCCGCGTGGCGATGGCGGCGGCGCCGAGCGTCGTGGCCGCGCCGACGACCGTCGAGCGCGTCGTGGTGGTGAACCAGCCCGCGCCGACGCAGCCGGCGGCGCGTCCCCTCTACCGGCAGTGGTGGTTCTGGACGATCATCGGCGGGGCGGTTGTCGCTGGCGCAGTGGCGGGCGTCGCTGGGGTGACCAGCGGCCAGACGCGGGCGCTCCCACCGACCAGCACCAACGTGACCATCAACGGCATTCTCTCTGGGGAGGGGGCGCTGTGATCGCCGCACTTCGCCGCACGCTCGTCCCCTTCGCGCTCCTGGTAGGTCTCACGCGCTGCGCGGCGGACCCGACGGGGATCTATGTGACCCTCCGCGTCACTGCGCCCAACATCGCGCAGGTGTTCATCCAGACCTACGACGGTGCCAACGCGGCGGCGATGCCGATGGAGGCGATGGGGACGAGCCCGATCTCCGTGTCCGCGGGCGGGGTGTACACCTTCGTCGTCAGGAGAACGGGACTCTATCGCCGCGTCGGGATCCAGGCGATCGGGATCTCCGCAATGCCTCCAGACGCCGGCGTGCTGCCGATCAGGCTGATGCCGCCCAGGCCGATGGACACGACGGACTTCGCGTACGATCGCGCGATCGTCGACTATGTCGACGGGCAGATGTTGGAAGTGGCTCTGAACGTACGTGCGCCCTGCCGCACCGCTACGACGATGATGGTGGTGGATCGGCTCTGTCCGATCCAGGAGCACTGTTCCACCGCAGCCCCTCCAGCGTGTATCGACGCGCTGGTTCGCAACCCGCCTCGGCACGACTGGTGAGCCCCTCCCCGCTCGCTTCCCCCCACGCACGGCGCTAGGATCGACGATCTTATGGCGGACGAAGAACTTCCCGACCGGTCTGGCACCCTGCTCGCCGACCGCTACCGGCTCACGAAGCGCCTCGGGGCGGGGGGCATGGGCGAGGTGTACCGCGCCGTCAACGAGATGGTGAACCGCGAGGTCGCCATCAAGGTGCTCAAGCCCGAGTACGCGCGCAGCCCCGACGTGGTGCAGCGCGTCCTCCGCGAGGCGCGCGCCGCCAACGCCGTCCGGCACCCCAACGTGGTCGACGTGCTCGACGTGGCCACCGACGCCCAGGGCGCGCCGATCATCGTGCAGGAGCTGCTCAACGGCGTCGACCTCGCGGAGCACCTCCGCGGCCGCGGCGTCGCCTTCACCGAGCCCGAGGTGCTCGAGGTGATGATCCCCGTGAGCGAAGCGGTCGGCGCCGCGCATCGGGCCGGCATCATGCACCGCGACCTCAAGCTGGAGAACATCTTCCTCCACCGCACGACCACCGGCGCGGTCGTCCCGAAGGTGCTTGATTTCGGGCTCTCCCGGCACATCGGCGAAGACGCCGTCTCGCGCCTCACCGCCACCGGCGTCGCGATGGGGACGCCGATGTACATGTCCCCCGAGCAGGTGCAGGGCGAGCGCGACATCGACCAGCGCACGGACGTGTGGGCCCTCGGCATCATGCTGTACGAGCTCACCGCCGGGCGGCTCCCCTTCGGCGGCGACTCGCTCGGCGCCATCTTCGTGAAGATCTGCACCGTCGACCCGGAGCCCCTCCGCCCCCTGGCCCCGCAGATCTCAGACGCCTACGCCGCCATCGTGCGGCGCTGTCTGCAGCGCGACCGCAGCGCCCGCTACGCCAGCGCCGCCGAGCTCGCCGCCGATCTCGTTCGCCTCCGCGCCGGGGTGGTGACCCTCGACGAGAACGCGCCGCGACTCCCCGGGCTCGCCGCCACGCCGCGCTCTCAGACGCCCCCGATCGACGCGCAGAACTTCGCTGCCTCGGCCGCGGTCGGTCACGCGCAGACGCTGGCCTCCGCGCCGGCGATGGACCCCACTCGGACGTCGTCGCGCTCCATCGGCCCGGCCGTCTCGCAGGTGCACCCGGCCCCGCGTCGCACCGGGCTCATCGTCGCCGCTGCGCTCGCCGCGTGCGCGGTGCTCGGTGGCGGGGTGTGGGCGGCGACGCACCGCAGCGGCGATCCACCCACGGCGGCCGCGCAGCCCCCCGCCGCCCCACCGCCCACGGCCGTACCCGTCGCGCCCCCGGCGCCTGCACCGGTCGCCGTGGCCCCCGCTCCGACCGTGGCGCCACCGGCCGCTCCCGTCGCTCCTGCCGACGCGCCAGAGCCAGCGCAGGCGTCGAGTCACCGCCGCTCCGAGACCGCGCCCGACCCGGCGAATGAGCCCCCTTCACGCGGCCGCGGCGTACGCCGGGTGCGGGGTGGTGTGCTGCGAGAGCGCCTGCGACGCCGCGGCCTCGGCGGCGGCACCGATCGCTTCGAGTGACGCGCTAGAACGTTCCGCCCACCGACACGTTGCAGCCCGTCGGCCCGCACCACACGGACGCGCGCGGGGTGGTCGGGGTGGGCGCTGGCGTGGCGGTGAGCGTGACGATGAGCCAGGCGGTGCCCGCCACCGCAGCGGCCGCGCCGAGGCCGCCAAGCACGTCGCCCACCAGCGCGCGGGTCGCGGCGCCGTCGCGGAGCGTGAGGTCGGCCGGGTTGGGGCACTGACGCTCCGGGCAGCGCAGCGCGAGGTCGTTGAAATCCCCCAACGCCGTCAGCCACAGCGGAACCGCGCCGAGCAGCATCGCGCCCCCCGCGGCGAGCACGACGATCGGCCCCGTGTACGAACGGGTCGATGGCGGCGGGGGCGGGGGCGGTGGCGGTGGTGGCGGCGGCGGCGGCGGCGCTTGACGGGCGGCGATGCGGGCGCGGAGGTTCTGAACGCGGAGGGCCACCTGCGCGCCGTCGACGCCCGGCGCGCCGGCGCGTTGAAAGCGCTCATAGGCGTCGAGCGCGCGCTCGTCGTTGTGCGCGTCTTCCCAGGCCCGCCCGATGTTGAACAGCAGCTCGGAGCGATGGGAGGCCTGGTAGGCGAGTTCGAACTCGCCCGCTGCCTCCGCGAAGCGCCCCGTGCTGTAGAGCTGACTCGCGATGGTGTAGTGCGACTGCGCCGACCCTGCGGGCTGTGCCGCGACCCACGCGGGGAGTGAGAGCGCGGCGAGGAGGATGGCGGTCGCGGCGAGGGGCTTCACGAGGTGAGGGAGCCTACCACCCGAGAACGGCTCCCCGCGCCGTGCATTCTTCGGAGCCACCCGCATCCCTTGCGGCCCCGGGCGGTGTCTTCTCTCGACCCGACGGCGCCCCCGTGGGAATGTCGCCCCCCACCCGCCGGTTTTCTCCTGCGGGTCGGTGCCACTGCCCCCTGTCGCGTTGATGAACAAGCTCCGCCCCCTCCTGTCGCGCGCCCGCGCCCTCTTCGTCAGGGCGGTCGATCTGTTTCCGGTGACGCCCCTCGGTCTCCTCGTGCTCGCGGGAGCGGCCTTCGCGCTCTTCGCCTACGGCCTCCGCCGGGTCGACCTCGTGCTGCTGATGATGGGCGGCGTCGCCCTCGCGCTCGGCGCGCTTTGTCTGCTCGCGGTGTGCGGCGCGGCGCTCGGGCTCTACCTGTCGCTGCGCAAGAAGGGCGGCGGCGAGACGCTCCGGCTGGAGTGCGGCTACCCCGCGCGAACGGGCTTCTCCCTCTCGACGCTCTGGTTTGTCCCGCTCGTGAAGGTGTCGTGGACGTGGGTGTCGCCCGAGGCCCAGGTGAAGCTCGTCACCCTCCGTCGACGGCACCACGAAGAGGTCACGCCGACGCGCCGGGGGCTCTACGAGCGCATCGTTCGACGCATCGAGGTGGGCGACGCGTTCGGCCTGATGCGCGTGGCCTTCCACGTCACCGACGCGCGCCCCGCCCGCTTCGCCCCCTCGGTGGGAGCGCTCCGCCAGATGCATGTGGTCCGCTCCGTGGCGGGCGGCGACAGCCTCTCGCACCCCGCGGGCCCCCCCGAGGGCGAGCGCGCCGACATGCGCCACTACGCGCCCGGTGACCCGATCAAGTACGTGCTGTGGAAGGTGTTCGCCCGCACCCGTCAGCTCGTCGTGCGCACGCCCGAGCGGGCCATCAGCCCGGTGCGTCAGACCGTCGCGTACCTCGTCACGGGCGAGGGCGACGAGCCCGCCGCCGGCGCCGCGCGCGTGGCCGTCGATTCGGGGGCCCTCGGGAGCGACTGGGTCCTCGGCGCGGACGGCAACGACGTCGTCGCGAAGTCCGCCGCGCAGGCCATGGAGGTGCTCGCGAAGTCCGCCCACGCGCCCACCGGGCAGCACGGCGCGGGGCTCACGCACTTCCTCAACACGGCCACGCCGGGCGGCGCGGCGGGGCGCGCGGTGGTGTTCGTCCCCGCGGTGCCGGGGCCCTGGCTCGACCGGGTCACCGCCGCCGTCCGTCAGCGCTCGTCGCCCAACCAGCAGATGTCGCCCGTCGAGTTTGTCGTGTGCGCCGACGGGGTGTCGCGCGCGGCGCCGCCTTCGTGGCTCGCCCGCCTCACCCTCCGCGCCGACGCGCCCGAGGGTGGGCCCGTCCACGCGAGCGAGCTCATGAAGGTCGTCTCCACCCTCGCGGCGTCACGTTCGCGCGTCCTCATCGTCGACCGCGTCGCGGGTCGGGTGTACGCCGACGGCCACCAACGCGCCTTGGAGGCTGCGTAGATGAAGAAGATCCTCGCGGGCTGGCGCCACCCCCTCCGCGTCATCGCGATGGCGATGGCGGCCCTCTCCCTCGCCTGGGGCGTCGCCCTCACCGAAGGCCTCGTCGCGGCCATGGTCGGCGCCGCGCTCGGCGTCGTCGCGGGTGAGCTCCTCGGGCGCTCCCGGCTCCGCCTCGGCGTCATCACGGGCGGCCTCGGCCTGCTGGTCGTCGTCGCGTGGAAGCTCGGCGCCGTCGCGCTCAACACCGAGGCCCTCCCCGACGCGGTGGGGCCGGGCAACGCGCTCGCGGCGGTGGGCGTCGCTCGCTTCGGATCGCTCGCGTTCGGGCTCATCGGGGCCGTGCGGGCGATCGCAGTCCGTCGCCCCGCGGCCCTCGCGGTGGAGGTGGGCCTCATCGCCGCCGCGGTGACGGGCGTCTTCGCGTCGCACCGTGACGGCGTCATCGCGCGCCCGCTCTGGCTCTCCGACTGGGCGTGGCAGCAGGGGATCGACCCCGCCCAGGTGTTTCTCACCATCGGCGCGGTGGCGGTGGGTCTCCTGTGCATCCTGCTCGTGGCGGAGACGAAGAGCGGCCGCGCCCTCTCGTCGCTCATCGCCCTCGCGCTCCTGGCCTTCCTCGGCGTCAGCATCGTCAACGTGGTCGGCGCCCCGACGCCCAACTCGGAGAACGTCCTCGGCACCAACGACGCGGGCACCGGCGGCCCGCCCCGACACACGGGCGCCGACGGCGGTCACGGCCCCGGCGGCGAAGACCCCGGCGACGCGGGCGACGGCGGTCGACGCGACCCCCGCGGGGAAGACGGCGGTGGCGATGGCGGTGGCGGCCTCGACGGCGGCGACGACGCGACCGTGGACGGCGGGCAGACGGATGGCGGCGACGCGGGCGGCGCCAGCGCGATGGACGGCGGCGACGGGGGTGGCACCGCGTCGGACGTGATCGACGGCGGTGACGGCGCGGGCCTCGGGGGCGGTGACGCCACGGACGGCGGCGACGGTGGCGCTGGCGGCGGCGGCGCGCAGGACGGCGGCGACGGGAGCAGCGGGTCGGACGGCGCGGGCGACCTGCCGATGCCGATGTATCCCACGGACGGATCGATCGACCCGAACGTGCCGCCCCCGCAGGACGGTGGCGACTTCTCGCCCCCGCCGCCGAGCGATCAGTTCAACAACAACGACGGGCCGAGCCGCTCGCCGTACCCCGTGGCCGTGGTGGTCTTCGACGACGACTACTCGCCGCCGTCGGGCGCCTACTACTTCCGCCAGGAGATCTGGAGCCAGATCGCGGGCCCGCGCCTCGTGAAGACCTCGCGCAACGACGTCGACCTCGACGTCGCCGACGAGTTTCCCACCGTGTCGCAGCGGCTCCGCGAGGTGCCGACGACGCGCGGGCGGACGCGTGTCGACGCCCGGGTGGCCCTCCTCGTGCGCAACCAGACCTTCCCCTTCGGCCTGGAGTCCGTGGTCACCTTCGCGCCGTCGCAGAACCCCAACCCCCAGCGCTTCACCCGCTCGTACCGCTTCTCGTCCCTCGCGCAGTCCATCTCGCTCCGCGACCTCATCTCGGTCGCCGGGCACGGCCCGCCGCCGCCCATCGACCTCGCTGAAGACGCCAGCGTCGACGCCGCCACCGACGCCTCCGACGCGATGACCGACGTGCCGGCCGACGCGATGAGCGACGCGCGCGCCGACGTCACTGCGGACGTCGCCCGTGACGCGCGCGCCGCTCGCGACGGCGGCACCGGCGTCCAGTGGACCTCCGACGTGCTGCGGTACTACACCGCCCCGCACCCCGACCCGCGCTTCCGCCAGCTCGCGCTGCGCGTCCTCGAAGAGCAGTTTACCGAGCTGCACATCCCGCCGCGGATGCGCGACAACCAGGTGGTGCAGGCGTCGCTCATCAACCGCTGGGCCTACAAGGAATTCATCTACTCGACGCGCGAGCGGCACGCCAACGTGCCCGACCCGACGATCGATTTCCTCTTCGGCAACCGCACGGGCTACTGCGTCCACTTCGCGCACGCAGCGGTGTTTCTCTGGCGCTCGCTCGGCATCCCCTCGCGCATCAGCACGGGGTACCACTCCGACGAGAGCAACCGCCGCAGCGGCTCGTCGCTCATCATCCGCGGCGGCGACGCCCACGCCTGGCCCGAGCTGCTCGTGCGCGACCACGGCTGGATCGTCCTCGACGTCGCCGCCGAGCGGAACCTCGACCCCCCCGGGACGCCCCCCGACGAAGACCTCCAGCGCATCCTCGGCGAGATGGCCCGGCAGCTCCCCCCCGAGCCCGACGCGCCCCCCGCGCAGGAGCGCCCCCGTGCGAAGCCCCGCTACGGGCGCGCCGTCGGCTTCGGGCTCCTGGGGCTGCTCGGCGCCACGCTCTTCGCGATGTACTTCGTGAAGTCCTGGCGTCGCCTCGCGCCGCGCGTCGCGCGCGCCCGGTCGCTCCCCCGCGTGGCCTACCGCGCGGCCCTCGACCGCCTCGCCGAAGCGGGGCTGAGCCGCGAGTACGGCGAGTCGCGCGAGGCCTTCGCCGCCCGCGTGAAGGCCGTCGTCCCCGCCTTCGTGGAGATGACCGACCTCCACGTCTCGGCGCGCCTGGGCGACCCGGCGCGCGACCCCACCACGGCCGCGGCCTTCTCCGCGGAAAAATGGCGCGAGCTGTCGCGGGCCTTCGCGCGGGAACTCCCCGCGGGGACGAAGCGTTGGCGAAGGATCCTCGGGCTCCTGCACCCGGCAGCGTGGCTCGACGCACGATAGAGAGAGCAACGAATCATGGAGAGCGATGTCGTCCAGAGCGAGCACATCACCCGGAGCCTCGCGCCCCCGATCACCGACCTCAACGGCGCGTACGGCGTCGTCCAGCGGCTGCGCAACCGGCTCCAGATGTCGGTGCGCGGCCGCGACGAGGTGATCGAGCTGCTGATCATCGCGATCCTCGCCGACGGTCACATGCTGCTGGAGGACTACCCCGGCTCGGGCAAGACCACGCTCGCCAAGGCCCTCGGCGACTGCCTCATCGACGACAAGCCCGACGACGACATCGTCACCTTCCGGCGCATCCAGTTCACCCCCGACCTCCTCCCCTCGGACGTCACGGGGACGACCATCTTCGACCCCAACACCAACCGCTTCTTCTTCCGCGCGGGGCCGCTCTTCGCCCACATCGTGCTCGCCGACGAGATCAACCGCACCTCCCCGAAGGTGCAGTCGGCCATGCTCGAAGCGATGGCGGAGAAGCAGACCACCATCGACAACCGCACCCGCAAGCTCGACGACCTGTTCTTCGTCATCGCCACGCAGAACCCCCTCGACCTCGCGGGCACCTTCCCCCTCCCGTCGGCGCAGCTCGACCGCTTCCTCTTCAAGGTGAAGATGAAGCACATCCAGCGCGAGGCCGAGCTCGAGATCCTCGCCAGCTACAAGGCCCGCCGCGACGGGGCCGGCGCCGACCTCCCGCGCGTCACCCGCACCGAGGTGGTCGAGTCGCGCCGTGCGGTCGAGCAGATGATCTACGTCGCCCCCGAGATCCGCGAGTGCCTCGTCGACCTCGCCAACGCCACCCGCTCCGACCCGCGCATCCTCCAGGGCGCCTCGACGCGCTCGCTCGTCCTCATGCTCCCGGCGCTCCAGGCCCGCGCGCTCAGCCGCGTGCGCGATTTTGTCAGCGCCGAGGACGTCGAGTACCTCGCCCCGTACATCTTCGGCCACCGCCTGGAGCTCGCGCCGGGCACCGACAGCGTCGAGGCCGTCATCCGCGAGTGCGCCGCGAAACCCATGGAGCGCCTCGCCCGCGCCACCCTCCGCCGATGACCACCCCGCGCCGCTACGCCCTCCCGCTCGCCGCCGCCCTCGCGCTCACGCTCTCGGGGACGCGGCCCGTCGTCGCCCAGCAGCCCGCCCCCGCGGTCGCGCAGACGGCCGACGAGACCGAGGCCCTGCGGCTCTACAACACCGACAAGCCCCTCGCGGCCCGCACCCTCGCCGACCGCATCCTCCTGCGCAGCCCCGACTCCATCGTCGGCCACTACGTCCTCGGCAGCGTGCTCCGCGAGGCGGAGGGGTCGCTGCCGCGCGCGATGTACCACCTCGGCCGCGCCCGCGAGCTCTACGAGACGCGCTACGGCTTCGCGCGGCCCGCTGGGGCGCCGTGGCAGGTGCACCGCGACACGCTCTTCGCCATCCAGGCCCTCGCCGGCGAGATGGAGGAGCACGAGTACCAGCTCCACGTGCTGGAGTTCTACGACTACCAGTACGACCCCGACCTGCTGGCCGAGCACGCCTGGCCGCTGCTCCACCTCAAGCGCTACAACGAGGCCCGCGATTTCGCCCGCCGCGCCATCGCCACCAACGACGCGTGGCAGCAGTCCCTGGGCCGCAACGCCCTTTGCGCCGTCGAGGGCGAGGCGCGGCAGCGGCAGGCGCAGTACACGGCCTGCCTCGACGCATACCAGCACGCCCTCCGCCGCGCGCAGTCGTCGGCCGACACCAACCCCGCCACCGCGCCGCACGTCACCGTCCACGCCTACAACGCGGCGCTCGGGGCGTGGGCCGTGCTCCGCCACGACGAGGTCGAGCGCCTCGCCGTCGAGGGGACGCGTCGGCTGGAGTTCACCACCGCCAACCCGTGGCGCATCCTGGTGCGGCTCTACGTCGACGAGGGCAAGATGGCCCAGGCCGTCGACGCCCTCCGCGAGATGCAGCGCTGGCGCGTCCGTCAGCCCGCCTACCTCCGCGATCAAGACCGCGCCGAGACCGACGCCGCCGTCGCCACCGCGCTCCTGGTCGCGGGCGAGGCGGGGGCGGGCGTCCGCTTCGCGAGCCGCGCGCTGGAGCGCCCCGACCGCCGCGGCCTCGTCTCCTCCAACGCCGAGCAGGCCCTCGGCGCCCACGCGCTCCTCCGCCGCTCGCTGGAGCGCACGCAGGCCGAGCTCGACCTGGAGCGCGGGAGCTGGGACTCCTTCACCGGCCGCATCGCCGGGAGCGCCCGCTCGCTCACGCGCCGCCTCGACGCGTGGCCCGACGACGAGCGCGTCACGAGCGTGCTGGCGGATGAGTTTCGCCTCGACTCGACGCTGCGCTTCTACCTCCGCGGCGGCGCCGAGCCGCTCCCCTCGTGGCTCGTGGGCGACCTCGTCGACGTGCTCGGCGCGGGCGTGGTCTCCGTCCAGCTCGCCGACGTGCGCCGCGAGGAGCGGGCCAACCCGATGATGGCCCCGTACTACGACGCGCTGGAGGCCGAGGTGCTCCTCGCGCAGGGGGAGGGGAGCCGCGCGCTCACGGTCGCACGGCGGGCGCTCGATGCGATGCCGCAGTCCGAGGTGCTCCTCCACGCGCGGGTCGCCGCCGTGGCCGCCGAGGCCGCCCGCGACGCCGGGCAAGACGCGCTCTCCTACGGCTTCTACGAGCGGGCGCTGCAGAAGGACCCGGGGACGCTGCGGCGCCTGGGACTGGCGATCCCCGCGCGGGTGCAGGTGCAGGCGCGCGGCGACGCGGCCGAGGCGCTGGGCGACTTCCTGGAGCGCTCGCCGCGGCTGCGCGTGGGCTCCGCGGGCTTTCGGGTGACGGTGCAGGGCGACGCCCGCGGGCTGCGGGTGTGCCTCGCGTCGTCGACGGGCTCCGACCTCGGGTGCTCCGACACACGCGCCGAGCGCAACGAGCCCGCCGATCACCTCGCGGCCCGCGCCGCCGAGCAGTTTCATCGCACGGTCTTCGCGACGCGCGTGGGGCTCTCGACGCAAGACCTCCGCTCCCTCGACGGCTCCACCACCACCAACGACGCGGCGGCCCGCGAGCAGATGAACGGCGCCCTCCGTGACATCGCCCGGGAGGGTTCGTCGCCGTGAGGCCGCGCCGCGTCGCCGCCCTCGCGGTGGTGGGCGTCCTCGGGGCGCTCGTGCTGCTCCCCTCGATGGCGCCCGCCACGGTGGAGGAGCAGCGCGCGCGCCTCCCGCCGCCCGCCACCTGCCAGGACCCGGTGGAGGGCGTGTGGATGAGCCACAAGTACGAGGGCCAGTGGGACGAGTGGATGATCTTCACGCTGGAGATCCGCCGCGCCCCCAACGCCCCGGGCAACGCCCCGCCAGGGACGCCCGTCCCGCTCGTGGGGCGCATCCAGGCGCACGCGTGGTTCGGCGGCGGCCCGCAGGCGTCGTCGCCGCCGCCGTGCACGCAGATCCCCTCGCATTGGACGGTGGAGATGACGGCCGAGGGGCGCGTCGTCGACCGTCGCCTGGACTTCTGGGGGACGCGCTGGTGGGTGGGGCAGGTGTTCTGCGGCAACCGCTCGTTCGGCTACAACCTCGATCACTTCTCGGGCGTCATCGACGACACGATCCATGAGTTTCAAAGCGTCAACAACGACGGGGGGCGCGCGGTGAACGACCCCACCGTGTTTCGCCGCGTGCGCTGCCTCGAGCCCGTCTCGCCGCCGCACCCCTACGTCGCGCCGCCGTCCTTTCAGCCTCCGCGCCGCTCGGGGTGCGCGCGATGAGCTCCTCCCGTCGCCGCGTGGTCTCCGTCGCGCTGGTGTCGCTGCTCGGCGCGCTGGTGCTCCTCCCGTCGCTCGCCCCTGCGACCATCGAGGAGCAGCGCGCGCGACTCCCGCCGCCCGCCCGCCCCGACTCGTGCCAGAACCCCGTCGAGGGCGTCTGGCGCTCGCTCCGCTGGTACCCGGGCAACCGCGCCTGGTACCAGTTTACGCTCGAGGTGAGGCAGCGAGGGACGGAGCTGTACGGCACCATCGAGGCGCACTCCTGGGACACGCCGCCCACCGTGCAGGAGCCTGGTCCGTGTCGCCCGGGGCTGGAGCACTGGGTGGTGGTGCAGCAGGCCGTCGGGCGCGTCGACAACCTCCGGCTCACCTTCGGCGGCACCCGCTGGGCCGTGCAGAGCGCCTACTGCGGCGCGCGCCCCTACGGGTACAACCTCGACCAGTTTCGCGGCGTCATCGACACCAACCTCCAGGAGTTTCAGAGCGTGAACAACGACGGCGGCGCGCAGATCGACGAGCCCACCGTGTTTCGCCGCATCCGCTGCTTCGAGCCCGAGAGCGTGCCGCACCCCTACGTCGCGCCGCCCACCTTCCAACCCCCGCGGCGACGCTGGGGCTGCGGTCGCTGAGGCGTCGCCATGCGGCTCGCCCAGCGCGTGTGGGTGCTCCTGACGGTGCCGGTGGTGCTCTGCCTCGCGATCTACGGCGTGGTGGGGGCGCACTTCCATCGCGCCGAGCTCGTCATCGAGGCCGAGAACGAGGTGCGCGAGACCGCCACCGCCCTCGGCACCGCCATGTCGCTCCTGCCGCCCGACATCGAGTCGGCCGAGCTGCACGCCTTCGCCGAGCGCCTGACGCGCGACAGCCGCGTCCTCGGCATCGGCATCTACGACCCGCAAGGCCAGTGGCTGGGCGGCTCGCGGGTGGCATCGTCGGCCCACGGCGGGCTCACCGACCTCGTCGCCGACGCGCTCCGCCGCCGCCGTGACCACCAGGAGACGCGCGTGGTGGCGGGCCGTGAGTGCCTCGCCCGCGTCGAGCTCATCACGCCCACGGCGGCCTCACCCGCCGGCGCCGTCCTGGTGCTGCGCGACCTCGGGTACGTCCGCGACGCGCTCGGGCGGTCGCGCGACCAGCTCCTCGTGGTGGCCGTGGTGATGGCGCTCGTGATGGCGGCGGCGGCGTGGCGCATCGCGCGGTGGCTCACCGAGCCCGCCGAGCGCTTCCTCTCCGGCGTCGCGCGCGTCACCGCGGGCGACCTCGACGCCACCGTCCCCGAGGAGGGGGCGGGGGAGTTTGCGCAGCTCGGCGGGAGCTTCAACCAGCTCACCCGCTCGCTCCGCGACGCCCGCGCGCGCCTCGCTGACGAGGAGGCCGCGCGCAGCGAGCTGGAGGCCGAGCTCCACCGCGCCCAGATGCTCGCCGTCGCCGGGCAGGTGGCCGCCACGCTCGCCCACGAGATCGGCTCGCCCCTCAGCGTCATCCTGGGCCGCGCCCGCATGCACGCCGAGCGCGAGGAGCTCGACGTCGACACCCGGGGCTCGTTCACGTCCATCGCGGCGCAGTGCGAGCGCATCTCGCGGGTGATGTCGCAGTTTCTGTCGCTCACGCGCCCGACCCCCGAGGCGGAGGGGGCGACGACCGACGCGGCCCACACCGCCCGCGAGGTGATCGCCTTCCTCGGCCACGAGTGTCGCCGCAGCAAGGTGCGCGCGGAGGTGGTCGCCCCCACCACCGCGCGGGTCCGCTGCAGCCACGACCGGCTCTTCCAGGTGCTCTTCAACCTGTGCATGAACGCCCTCCACGCGCAGCCGGGCGGCGGTCGGCTGCGGGTGCGCGTCGCGATCACCACCGAGCACCGCGAGGGCTTCGATGACCGGGCGATGGGGTGCATCGAGGTCGCCGACGCAGGCCCTGGCGTCCCGGAAGCGCTGCGGGGCAAGGTGTTCGACCCCTTCTTCTCGACGCGCCACGCGAGCGGGGGGACGGGCCTCGGGCTCGCGGTGGTGGCGGGCATCGTGCGCGACCGCGACGGGCGGGTGACGGTCACGCACGGCGACACGGACGACGCGGGGCTCGGCGGGGCGGTGTTCCGCGTGCTGCTCCCGATGGGCTGAGGTCACCGCGGCATCGACAGCAGCGCGTCCTCGTCGCGCCCCAGCAGCGTGCGCAGCAGCGGGTGGGGATAGCTTCGCTGCACCGTCACGGCATAGAACGATTCGAAGAGCCCCGGCACCACGCACAGCTCGTGCAAAGCGCGGCTCTTCAGCTCGTCGCGCACCACCACCGAGGGGACGAGCGCGAGGGCCGCGGTGTCGCGCGCGAGCAGCCGCAGCATCGCCATGTCGTCGACCTCCGCCACGATGTGAACCGGCACCCCGAGCTGCTCGCACAGCGCGTCAAACTCGCCGCGCACCTCGCTCTCCTTGCCGGGCACGATGAGCGACTGGCCCCGGAGGTCGTCGGGGAAGGTGAAGCGCCGCCGCCGCTTCGGCCCCACGATGCTCACCGCCTGCCGCGCGAGCCGCCGACACCGCAGCGCCCGATCGCCCCCGCGCCGCGGCGTGCGGTTCGACAGGACGAGGTCGAGCGAGTGCGCGGAGAGCCGGGCCACCAGGTCGTCGAGGCCCCCCGCGTGGAGGCTCAGGCGCAGGTCGGCCTGGCCGAAGAGGGGCTTGAGAAACGACTCCTGAAAGTTGCGTGACAGCGTCGCCACGGCCCCCACGCGGAGCGCCTGCGCGCGCCCCCGCCCCTGCGCCAGCGTCGCCCGGAGCGCGTCGCCCGTCGCGAAGATGTCGTCGGCGAAGGACAGCGCCACGCGCCCGGCCTCGGTGAGCGCAAGCCCGCGCCCCACGCGCTCGAAGAGGGCCTCGCCGAGGGACGCTTCGAGCTGGCGGATCTGCGACGAGAGCGCCGACTGCGAGACCCGCAGGCCCGCCGCCGCCCGGGTGAGGTTCCCCTCGTGAGCGACCGCCCAGAAGTAGTGCAGGTGGTGGAAGTTGAGGCGCTCGACCGGCAGCGGTTTCATTCTCTTTTATCGATCGATGGTAGCTCAATTATGTCTTTTTCAAGAAACATCGCGACACGTACACCTCGCAGGCATGAACGCCTCCCCCGCGCCGGCCCCCCTTCTGCGAGGCCTGGCGCTGACCGCAGCCGTCGCCCTCGGCCCCATCGCGCTCCTCGCGACGGGCGCCGCGCGCCTCGACGTCGTGACGGGCGTGATGCTCACCCTCGTGGGGGGCCTCGGCGCGGTGATCGTTCGGTTCTCGCGAAGCATGCTCCGGGGGGCGCCGGGGGCGGGTCGCTACGCCGGGGCGCTGCTCGCCACCCTCGCGGCCGTGAGCACCCTCGTCACCGCGAACCACCTCGCGGTGCTGGCCGCCGCGTGGACGGCCACCAGCCTCGCGCTCCACCAGCTCCTCACCTTCTTCGACGATCGCCCCGAGGCGCTGCTGGCGGCGCACAAGAAGTTCCTCACCAGCCGACTGGCCGACGCCTTTCTGTGGGCCGCGATCGCGCTCATCGCGTCGGTGACGGGCACCCTCGACCTCGACGCCCTCGACCGCTGGGCCGCCGCGCACGCCACGCTTCCGCCCGCGCTCCACCTCGCGGCGGCGTTGCTCGTCGTGGCGGCGGCGCTCAAGTCGGCGCAGCTCCCCTTCCACGGCTGGCTCACGCAGGTGATGGAGGCGCCCACCCCCGTGTCGGCCCTCCTCCACGCCGGGGTGGTCAACCTAGGCGGCTTCCTCATGATCCGCCTCGCGCCGCTCATGGCCCGCGCCCCGGTCGCTCAGCTCCTCCTCGTCGCCATCGGGACGGCCACCGCCGTGATCGCCGCCCTCGTAATGCGCACCCGCGTGAGCGTCAAGGTCGCCCTCGCGTGGTCGACCTGCGCGCAGATGGGCTTCATGCTCGTCGAGTGCGGCCTCGGCCTGTGGCACCTCGCGCTCCTGCACCTCGTCGCCCACTCGCTCTACAAGGCCCACGCCTTCCTCTCCGCGGGCGGCGCCGTCGACGCGTGGCGCGT
>JBILLV010000117.1:0-25630 GCA_044375895.1 Polyangiales bacterium
CCCCTGACCCCCAGGCATTCCGGGCATCCCAGGCATCCCCTGACCGCCAGGCATCCCAGGCATTCCCTGACGCGGCGGACCCCCCATCGGGTTGCCCGGTGCGCCCGGCATGCCCGGACGTTGACCCATGCCGGGCATCTGCCCGCCCATGCCCTGCCCGCGGAATCCGCCGCCCATGCGGGGCTCCATCGGCTCTGGGATGTCGGCCATGGGACCGCCGCGACCCTTCGACTGGACGAACAGGCGAAGCGCTTCGTTGACGAGCGAGTCGGGGGTGCAGTCGAGCTCCTGGGAGAGCTGTTCAAGCGTCTCCCAGAGGTACTCGCGGCATTGGAACGATCGCGGAGACTTGTTCTGCGGATCGGGCATCATTCGACGTTGGACCTCAGCGCGCGGTGGCTCCCGCGGCGCCGCCCTGCCCCTGACGGAGCGTCTGTTCGAGGGTGTTGCGTGTGCGCCGCGCGACGGCGCCGACGGTGGTGAGCTGGAGCGCGGCCTCGTCCCAGCCGACGCCGGTGACGGGCGTGGCGTCGGTCGCGTAGGTCTGCAGCGTCGCGAGGTCCTGCTGCTCGCCGCGGACCCCGAGGAACATCATCGCCAGCACGCGCACGGGCGTCGCGTTGTTGGGCGTGAGGTACCCCCGCATGACGGCGCGCGGCGGCGGCGCGAGGTCGCCGATGGCCTGCGCCTCGCCGTTGATCTCCGCGAAGGTGAAGCCCGCGAAGGGAGCGGGCCGCGGCGTGCCGAGGTGCTGCATGAACTCCGGCAGCACCGACGCGCCCCCGAGCTTGATCACGGCCTCGCCGAGCTTCCAGCGGTACATGAAGCCCTGGTCGGCCGCGCCGCCGTTGGCCGTGTCGAAGAGACCGAAGAGCTGCGGGAGCACCGCGCGGTCGCGCGTCTCGCCCACCCGATCGACCGCGAGGCCGCGGAGGTCGATGTCGCACGGCGCCGCGGGGGCTGCCGGGGGCGGCGGGTCGTGGCCGTGGTGCGCCGCCGGGTCGGGCGCCGCCGCGGCCTGACCGCAGGTCGCGATCGCGAGGAGCCGCTGCGTGTGCGCCGTCGTGACCGTGCCCGCCATCGCCGTGAGCGCCATCTTGCGCCGGTCGAGCGGGGCCGCCGCGTTCGACGCCACGCTGAGGAGATAGTCGGTGCCGTTGGGCTGACCGAGCGTGCGAATCGCTTCGAAGAGCACCGTGAGGTACTGCGTGCGGAGCTGCTCGACCGCGCGCGTCACCGAGGCCGCGTCGGTCGGGCGACGGGCAGCCGTGAGCAGCGTCGTCGCGATCTCGCGGAGCCGCGGCTCGCCCGGAGGTCCCTCGACCTCCCGCGCCACCGACACGACGCGCGCGACCGCGACCTGCTTGCCCGCGGGCGCCGCGACGCCGTTGATGAGCTTCGACACCTCCACCACGACGGGGATGGCGTTCTGCTCCAGGCGGATGGCCGCGGTGAGGCGCTCGGTCGACGACGGACCGATCGCCTGCACGAGCTGCTCGGCCGTGTACGAGCCGGCGAGCGCGCGGGAGTTGAAGTCCCCCAGCACCCAGTCGAGCACGAGGTTGGTGAGGGCGGTGCGATCTTCCGCGCCCGCGAACGACACGCGCCCCTCGCCGCGGAGGATCACGTACGCCGCGTCCTTGGCCTTCACCTGCTGCTCGGTGGGCCCCTGCGCGCTTGCTGCGCCCTGCGGCGTGAGCATGCTCTGCAGCTCGGGGACGAGCGCGTGGATGATGGGCTCCCGCTCGGACGCCGCCATGCGCGAGAAGGCGCCCTGGAGCAGCTCGAGGCCGTTGGCGTTGGGGTGCTTCATCTCGATCAGCGCCCGCGCCGCGTGGACGCGCATCGACTGATCGTAACGGCCCTCCACGAGGACGGTCGTGATCTTTCCGGGACCCCGCTGCGTGTGCTTCCAGTGCTCGATGTCCGCGTCGGTGACGTTGCACCCCGAGAGCACCAGCACGATCGCCGCCGTGATGGCGGCCTTGCGACCGATCGAACGCATCAATCTCCTCGACAACGCTGCGAAACCCGTAATCACCACGCGGAATGGGAGAGGCACCCGAAGGTCGATTTCGCCGTCACGGCGCCATTCCACGCTCGCGCGATCCTAAATGTTCCGCGCGGGGGGTCAACAGCGGAGACGTCCCATCGGTCGGTCGTGGCGCCCGTTCCCCGGACTTGCGGGTTCCTGGCCATGGCAAGGGGAACGGGTTTAGGAGTCGGGAACGGTCCCCATGGCCTCCTCGCCCGCAAACATCCGCCGCGACCCGCGCGCCCTCGTCGAACCCAAGCGCCACGAGGTGCTCGGGATCGTGGCCTTCGCGCTCGGCTCGCTCCTCGCCCTGGCCCTGGTGAGCTACCACGCCGCGGGGGGCGCCGACTGGGTGGGTCCCGTCGGCGCTCAGCTCGCCGAGGTGCTCATCGCCTTCCTCGGCACGGCCGCCCTGCTCGTCCCGTGGACCTTCGGCGCCCTCGCCGTTCGGCTCTTTCAGCGGAGCGCCGAGCCCATCAAGCCGCTCCGGGCGCTCGGCACCCTGGCCATCGTCGCCACCGCCGCCACCGGGCTCCACCTCTGGCTCGGCGAGCAGCCCTGCCTCGGCGGCCTCGCCGCGGGCGGCCTCGTCGGCGCCACGATCGGGGAGTTTCTCCGGGCGACCGTCGGCACCGCCGGGGCCTTCACCGTGGTCTTCACCGCGCTCCTCGTGGCGCTCGTCGTGCGCACCCGGCTGAGCGTCCTCTCCATGGCCGAAGGGGCTCGTGACGTCGGCTCCAAGGGAGGCGTCCTCGCGAAGAACGGCGCCGTCCTCCTGGCCCGCGCCTGGCGTGAGTCGCACAAGGACGACCCCAAGGCCGCCCGCAAGGAGCGTACGTCGGCGGCCCCGAAGGCTCCTGCGCCCGAAGACCTCACCGCCCGGGCCCTCCGCCCGGTGTTCGACGCGCCCCCCGAGTCCATCGACGAGCCCGACGACGAGCCCGCTCCCTCGGCCGCCTCTCCCTCGCCCGACGCGATCATCGCCGCCCTCACCGGGTCGGCCGGTGACTCCTCGCCGACGCCCGCTCCGCCGCCGCGCAAGAGCCGTCGCAAGCCCGTCGAGGCGCCGCCCGCTCCGCCCCCGGAGCCGCTCGTCGTCCATCGCCCGACGCCCGTCGCGCCCCCCGCGCCGGTCGCCGCTCCTGTCGCAGCGCCCGCACCGTTGACCGCGCCGACGTCGGAGGACGATCCTCCCTTCGACCTCGTCGACCCCGAGCCCAAGCGCCCGGTGCGCGCCCGCCCGAAGCCCGAACCGAAGCCCGAGCCGAAGCCCGTGGTTCGCCCCGAGGTGAAGGCCCCGCCGCCTCCGCTCGACGACGACGAGGACGAGGAGAGCGACGACGCGTTCGCCGCGGCCGCCGAAGCCGAGCGGAGCGCGCCCGTGGCGGAGCCCACTGCGGACGACGGGCCGCTCAACATCGTCTCGCACGAGCGCGAGATCGAGCGCGCCCGCAAGAACGCCTCCCTCGTCGCGCCGAGCGAGCCGTCCCCCGCGCGGACGCCCAACGCCGAGGACATGCAGCTCCCCGACCTCGACCTGCTCTCCGCGCCGCCGCCGACGCGCGTCCAGTTCGACGAGGGGCAGCTCCGCGCCACGGCCGATCAGCTCGTGAAGACCCTCGCGGACTACACCATCGAGGGCCGCGTGGTGGAGGTGCACCCGGGGCCCGTGGTCACCACGTTCGAGGTGGTTCCGGCGGCGGGGACGCGCCTGTCGAAGATCGCGCGTCTGTCAGACGACATCGCGATGAGCCTGGAGGCCAGCAAGGTGCGCATCGTGGCGCCCATCCCCGGCAAGGGGCGCGTCGGCTTCGAGGTGCCCAACGCCCAGCGCCAGATGGTGTACCTCCGCGAGCTCATCGAGACCGAGGCCTTCCAGAAGCTCGGGGGCGCGCTCCCCGTCGCCATCGGCAAGGACGTCGTCGGGGCGCCCTACTTCGCCGACCTCGCGTCGATGCCCCACCTCATCGTCGCCGGCGCAACGGGGCAGGGCAAGAGCGTAGGACTCAACGTGATGCTCGCCTCGCTCCTCTACAAGCGCACCCCCGACGACGTGCGCATGCTCATGATCGACCCGAAGATGGTGGAGCTCGCCGTCTACGACAACATCCCGCACATGCTCCTGCCCGTCGTGACGGACATGAAGAAGGCCGCGCTGGCCCTCCGCTGGGTGGTCGACGAGATGGAGCGCCGCTACTCCCTCTTCGCGCAGACCGGCTCGCGCAACATCATCACGTACAACGAGCGCGTCGCGAAGGCCCTCGCCGAGGGCAAGACCGTGCGCGGCATGGACGGCCCCGTCCGCACCAAGGAGACCGGCACCACCGTCGAGATCAAGGCCGCCGAGGGCGAGTCCGCCGACGCCGCCCTCGCCAAGGCCGGCGCCGCCACCGCCCGCAAGCTCCCGTACATCGTGGTGGTGGTCGACGAGTTCGCTGACCTCATCATGGTGGCCGGCAAGGACATCGAGGCCGCCGTCGCCCGCCTCGCGCAGAAGGCCCGCGCCGCCGGCATCCACGTGATCCTCGCCACGCAGCGCCCGTCGGTGGACGTCATCACCGGGATGATCAAGGCCAACTTCCCCGCGCGCATCGCCTTCAAGGTAAGCCAGAAGCTCGATTCGCGGGTGATCCTCGACCAGCAGGGGGCCGAGCACCTCCTCGGCAAGGGCGACATGCTCATCCTCCCGCCCGGCTCGAGCGACCTGCGGCGCGTCCACTGCGCCTTCGTCAACGAAGACGAGGTGCAGCGCATCACCGACCACTGGCGCGAGCAGGGCAAGCCCACCTACGACGAGGACATCCTCAAGCCCCGCGAGGACGAGGAGTCGGGCGAGTCCGACGGCCCCGCGGAGATCAAGGTGCCGCAGGACAAGTACGAGCGGGCTGTCACCCTCGTCCTCACGCAGCGCAAGTGCTCGGTGTCGATGGTGCAGCGCTACCTGGGCATCGGGTACAACGTCGCGGCCCGCATCGTCGACAAGATGGAGCGGGAGGGCGTCGTCGGCGCCCCCAAAGGTCCCGGCAAAGACCGTGAGGT
This sequence comes from Polyangiales bacterium, assembly GCA_044375895.1. Taxonomy (GTDB): domain Bacteria; phylum Myxococcota_A; class Polyangia; order Polyangiales; genus CAISKJ01. The sequence goes on from JBILLV010000117.1 coordinate 5,075, forward strand.
GCTCGGATGAAGCGGGCCGCCCTCGTCCTCGCCCTCGCCCTAACCCCCGCGCTCTCCCTCGCGCAGACGCAGCCCACCCCCCAGCCCGCGGCGCAGCGGACGGTGGTGGTCCTCCCCTTCCGCGGCCGCGCCACGCAAGACCGCATCGACGACGTCGAGCGCGCGGTGCGGGCGGTGCTCTCGTCGCGGGGCGCGCGGGTGCCGGACGCGTTGGTGGTGCGCGGGGCGATGGGCGTCGACGCGCCGCGTGACGCGCAGAGCGTGGCGGGCTTCGGGCGCAACCTCGCGGGGACGCACGTGATCGTCGGTGAGGTGCAGCCCTTCGCCGGGCAGTACAACCTCACGCTCACCCTCACCGAGGTGGCCACGGCGCGGGTGGCCACGCGGCAGGACAACGTCGGTGAGAGCGACGCGGGCGCTGTCCTCGCGCGGATGCTCGACGCGCTCTTCGACCCCGCCTCCCTCGGCCCCGCCCCCGTCGACCCGGAAGAAGAGCGCCGCCGTCGCGAGGCCGAGCAACAACGGGCGGAGTCCGAGCGTCGTCGCGCGGAGGAGCAGGCCCGTCAGGCCGCCGAGCAGCGTCGTCGCGCCGAGGCCGAGCGGCAGCGCCGTTGGGCGTTGGAGAACCCCGAGCGACGCTTCGACCAGGGGGGCCCGGTGGGCATCGGGGTGGGGCTCCACGTGGGCGGGCACTTCTCGGGGCGGCCGGGGGCATCATCCACCGCCTTCCTCCTGCGGGCGGAGGGCTCGTACGCCATCACCGCCGTGCCGGGGCTGGAGGTGCTCGGGGCGCTGATGTTCATGACCACGCCCACGACGGCGCTCGGCGTCGGCGGCGGGGCGCAGTTCACCTTTCCAGCGCGGGGGAGGGGGCGCTTCCGGGGGACGGGGGGCGTGGTGCTGGGGCTGTTCCAGGGGCTGTCCGGCGCTCAGATCACCACGGCGTGGGTGGAGCCCTATGTCCGGGCGGAGTTTCACGCGACGGGGAGCGTGGCGATCTTCGCGGGGCTCTCGCTCGACGCGGCGCCGGGGGACAACGGCGGCCTCGTGGCCCTCACGGGCGCGGCGGGCGTCCGGCTCCGGGTCGGCGGCCCCTGAACGGTTCACAAAAAGCCTTCACAGATTTTCAGCTCCCGTCGTTGTAGGAAGTGATGGAAGCAACTCCTGACGCGGTCGCCCGTGCCGTGGCGACCTTCACCGACGCGCATCGTCGATCCCTCGAGGTCCTTGCGGCCGCGATCCATCGCGCCACGGGGGACGACGAACCGATCTGCTTCGCCCGCGCCTGGCTCCTCTTCAAGTGGGCCCGCGCGCAAAGAGAGCCTCGCGTCGCCGCCGCCGCGATGGTACGGCGGATGGGCGAGCGCGAACCCGACCTCGCCGTCGCGTAGCGGTGGTACTCCCCGCGGGCGACGCATCGAGGAGTGTCATGCCCGCCCGCCGCGCCACCGCCCCCCTCATCGCCCTCGCGTGGGTCGTCGCGACCACCGCCGCCCACGCCGACCCGCCCCGCTCGGACTCCGACCCCTGCCGCGGCCGTCACGTCGGTGACGCCTGCGAGGCCGACGACTTCGAAGGAACCTGCCGCAGCCGCCGCTGCACCCGCGAGACCGACAACGGCGTCCGCTCGTCCCGTTGCCTCGTGTGCGAGAGCCGCCGTCACGGCCACCACCGCCGTCACCGCGACGCCGCCCCCGAGCCCGACGACGCGACGGTCGCCCCCTCGGACGTCGCCCCCGCCGACGTGGCCGACGATGTGACACCCGACGTCGCGGCGCCCCGTGACGCTGCGCCTGCGGTCGCTCCCCGCCCCGCGCCGCCGCCCCCGCGCCGGAGCCTCTTCGCGTGCGCGAGCTCGCCGCCGCGGGAGGACGCCGCAGGCTGGTGCGCGCTGGCCTTCGCGCTCGGCGCGGCACTTCAGCGGCGGACGATGGGGCGCGCGAGGAGTCGGACGGGGACGTCTTTGTAGGCGGTGTCGACCCACGGGGTGAACCGAAGCTGCGAGGGTACGCTCACAGCATGTTCATCGGGTCGACGTCGATCGCCACGCGCACCCCCTCGCGCCCCTGCGCGTCGGCCAGCTCCACGATGCGCAGCAGCGCCCTCCGCAGCGGAGGCCGCTCCGTCGAACGCAGCAGGCACTGCATCCGAAATCGGTTGCGCAGCCGCTCGATGGGCGCCGGCGCGGGCCCCAGCACCTTGATCGTCCCCGCCATCACCTCGGGCATCGCGCGGAGCACCGTCTCCAGCCGGGCCGCCGCGGCCTTCACGCCCTCCTCGTCGTGCCCGTCGAAGCGCAGCGCCGCCAGCCTCCCGAACGGCGGATACCCCAGCTCCGCGCGGGCCGCGACCTCGTCTTGATAGAAGCCCTCGTAGTCGTGCGTCTTCGCCCGCAGCAGCACCGGGTGCTCGGGCTGCCACGTCTGGATCACCACGTGCCCCAGGAGGTCGCGCCGCCCCGCGCGCCCCGACACCTGCGACAACAACTGGAAGGTCCGCTCCACCGAGCGGAAGTCGGGGAAGGCCAGCGCCGCGTCGGCGTTGAGCACGCCCACCAGCGTGACGCGCGCGATGTCGTGCCCCTTGGTCACCATCTGCGTCCCCACGAGGATGTCGATGTCGCCGCGCCGCAGCTTGTCGAGCACCTCCTCGGCCCCCGAGCCGCTCGCGACGTCGCGGTCGAGGCGCCCCACCCGCGCCCGCGGAAACGAGTTGACGATCGCCGACTCGAGCTTCTCCGTCCCCACGCCGAGGAGCGTCACGTCGCTCCCGCCGCACACGATGCACGCGCCGGTGAAGGGCGCGTGGAAGTCGCAGTAGTGGCAGCGCAGCGTCCCCTCGCGGCGGTGCATCACGAGGGCCACCGTGCACGACGGGCACTCGATCGCCTGGTCGCAGGTCGCGCAGCGCACGCTCGGCGCGAAGCCGCGGCGGTTGAGGAAGAGGATCACCTGCTCGCTGCGGTTGAGCGTCGCCTCGATCGCCCGCACCATCGGGAGCGACAGCAGCTCGTGTCCCGTCGGACCCTTCGGCCCCACGCGCCGCAGGTCGACGATCTGGATGTCGGGCATCGGCGCGCTGGTGGCGCGGCTCGGCAGGTGGAGCAGGCGGTACCGGCCCTCCTGCGCGGCGTGGTAGCTCTCCACCGACGGGGTCGCGCTGCCGAGCACGCAGGGGACGCCCAGGCGGTGCGCGCGCAGGAGCGCGAGGTCGCGGCCGTTGTAGCGGAAGTGGTCGTCCTGCTTGAAGGACGGGTCGTGCTCCTCGTCGACGATGATGAGCCCGAGGTCGCGCACCGGCGCGAAGACCGCGCTCCGAGCGCCGATGGCGACGTGCACCTCGCCGCGGTGCAGCTTCTTCCACATGGCGTGGCGGTCGGCGTCGCTGAGGCCCGAGTGCAGCACCGCGACGTTGTCGCCGAAGCGCGCCCGGTAGCGCGACACGAGCTGCGGCGTGAGCGCGATCTCCGGGAGCAGCAGCAGCGCGCCCATGCCCTTGCGCTGCGCGGCGTCCATCGCGCGGAGGTACACCTCGGTCTTGCCCGAGCCCGTCACGCCGTAGAGCATGAAGGCCGCCCGCTCGTGGTGCTCCACCGCCGACGTGATGGCCGTCACCGCGTCGCGCTGCGCGTCGTTGAGCTCGGGCGCCACGTCCCGCGGCACCGGCGCGCCGAAGAACGGGTCGTCGGGAACCTCCCGCACCTCCAGCTCGGTGATCCCGCGCTCGCACAGCCCGTCGACCACGCCCTTCGCCGTCTTCACGTGCTGGCGCAGCTCGGTCATCGACACCTCGGCGCGCGCCGCGAGGATGGCGTAGATCTGCGCCTGCTTGTCCCCGCGGAGCTTCGGCGGATTGGCCGCGACGCCCGCCGCGAGCTTCACGTACGTCTCCTCGTGGACGCGCTGCCAGCGGGCCTTGAGGCTCGCCCGACGCTTCGCCGCGCTCCCCTTCACCAGCGCGCCCGGCGTGCCCGCGATGCTCGGGTCGTCGTCGCCGCGCCGTCGGTCGATGGCCGGAGCCGCCGTGCGCAGCACCTCACCGATGGGGTGGAGGTAGTAGTCCGCGGCCTCGCGGAGGAAGCGCAGGAGGTCTTCGGGGAAGACGGGGTCGGCCTCGACGAGGTGAAAAATAGGCTTGATGACGTCGGGCGAGACGCCCCCCGGCGCGCGCTCCGACACCCCGAGGACGTAGCCCACGAGCCGCTTGCCGTGCACCGGCACGATCACCCGCACGCCCGGCGCCACGTGCCGCACCATGCCCGCGGGGACGGCGTACGTGAGCGCGCCGCGGATCGGCAGCGGCACCGCCACGTCGCAGTAGAGAGAAGGCTCCGCCGAGGGGGATGTGGCGAAGAGTTCGGGTTGACGCAGGCTCATGGCCGGGGTGTTGTACCCCCAACACGCGCGCTCGAACACTTCCGCGAAGACAGGGTATGTCCATCCAATGGGTACGTCGAGGGATTCTGGGGGTTGGCGCGAGGCGGCGCCGGGCGTACGCGCGCTCGCGTGGGAGTGCGGCGCCTGGGCGATGAGCCCCGACGGGGAGTGGATCGCCGCGGCCGACGCGCTCCCCGACACGAACAACCAGGTGGGGCTGCGCTGCGTGGAGGTGGCGACGGGGCGGGTGGTGTTCGAAAAGTTCGGCGCGCCGGTGAAGGGCCTCGCGTGGACCTCAAACGAAGCGCTCCTCGCGGTGCGCGAGCACAACCGCGGCGACGGGCGGGCGGTGCTCCACGCCGTCCCCGACGGGGGATTGCTCGGCAGCGTCCCCCTCGCGCACGTACCGGGGCGCGCGCGGGTGGAGGTGAGCGCGGGCGCCCCCTTCGCCCTCGTGTGCTCGACGCGCATGACAGGCGGGACGCGCGGCGACGTCCCGCGACGGCTCGTCCACGTGCTCCGCACCGACCCGCTGGAGTCGGCCCTGGTGTACGACCCCGACGCCACCGACGCCCTCCCCCGCTTGCCCACGGTGCGCGACTGCGCGGCGGGCCTCTCGCCCGACGGACGTCGCCTCGTCGTCACGGCCTCGGACAAGCTGCTGCTCCGCGAGCTCGGCGGCGATCGTGACACCGTCGTGTGTGACGTGGGCGGCTGGTACGGCGCGCTCACCTGGGTCGACCCCGACACGCTCCTCGCGCACCCGACGGACGTCGAGGGGCTCAGCTCGCCCGCCAACGTCGACCTCATCTCCCTCTCGCAACGCGCCCGTCGCTACACCTCCGAAGGCGAAGACCCGCCCCTCGGCTGGGTCGGTCCGCGCGCCACCGTCGACCTCTCCCCCGACCGCTCGCGCGTGCTCGTGGCGGGGACGGCCGTGACGCCCACGGTGCTCGCCGCGAAGGGCGCCTCGCAAGCGGTGCTGCGCGTGATCGACGCGCGCAGCGGCGCGGCCTCGGCGCGGCGCGAGGTGACGACGAACGCCGAGCTGGCCCACGGCGCGGTGTGGCTCGCCGACGGCTCCATCGCCGTGCTGCGGGCGCGCAAGAAGACCGTCGGGGAGGTGGTTCGGATGCGAACCATCGAGGCGGAGCCCGAGGGGGCGCGGGTGGAGCTTCCGCTGGCGAAGGGAGCGATGGGGGCGCGGCTCACGCGGAGCCCCTGCGGGCGCTACCTCGTCGCGTGGTGGAAGGCGCCGCCCGAAGGCCGACGGCGCAGCGAGTACGGCGCGGTGCTGGTCACGCGGGTGGCGCTGCTCGAGGCGGCGGCGCTCGGGGCGGGGTGAGGCGCGCTCAGCCCAGTGCCCAGGGCTCGCTGTCGCTCGGCCTGGGCTAGCGTTGGATCGCCCGCAAAGCCGGGCTCCCTCACCACGTTCGATGGTCTTCTCCTTGAACCCGGCTTTGCGGGTGATCCAACGCTAGCCCAGGCCGAGCGACAGCGAGCCCTGGGCACTGGGCTGGGCAGCGGTGCCCTGAGCAGCGCCGCTCACGGCCCCGGCGCGCCCGCGGCGATCCAGCGGCGGATGAGGTCGCGCTCGGCCGCGGGCAGCAGCTCCGAGCGCTCGGGCATCGACACGCCGCACATCGCGCCCGCCGCCTGGCACGCGGCCACGGTGCTCATCGTGCCGTCGATCTTGTGCATCAGCCAGCTCATCGCGGGGTCGCCGGGCAGCACGCGGCGCAGCGCGGGCACCTGCGTCGAGGCGACGTTCACCAGCGCGGCGTGGCTGGCCGCGGGGGTCGCGCCGAGGTTGAGCCCGCCCGACATCGACGTCCCGCCGTGGCACGAGCGGAAGGAGCACGCCCGCACGAGGATGGGCTGCACGTTGGCGTACGTCGCCGGGACGAGCCCCGCGTCGGCGCCAGCGTCGCTGGTGGTCGGCGCGGGGTCACCGCAGCCGACGAGCAGCGCGGTCAGAGCCGCAGCGCGCGGCAGAAGCCGTCGAAGCATACGTGGAAGCCCTGAGAGGGGTAGTAGTAGGCCCACAGGAAGCACATCTCCTGGTAGAACGACTCGCCGAAGCGCAGCGTCTGGTCGCTGGTGTTGTTGTAGTTGCACACGAGGCGCAGGCCCTCGTTCTCACCGAACGTGAGGGGCGGCTCGAAGCGCGTGAGGGGCGGCTCCTCCCAGCTCTCGCTGCGGTGCACCTCGCGCCCGGCGCCCGTGAGCGCCGTCGCCACCTCGACGGTCGAGCGCACGCCGTACTGGTGCGTGTGCGACGTGAGGCCGAACACGTTCACCGCCGGGAGCGCGGGGCGGAAGTACTGCGCGCGACCCATCGAGCGCGGCGGGACGTTGATGCCCTGCGTCCCCCAGAACATCATGTCGGCCACCGTGAGGCCCGCGCGCGGAGAGAGGTCGAAGGTGACGCGCGCGCCGGCCAGGATGGGCGCCGGGCCCGTGTTCACGAAGTGCTCCTCCAGGCGGATCATCTGGTTGGCCGCGATGTCGAGCCCCACCCCCGCGGGGAAGTCGATGCCTGACTCGTGCTGCTGCGCGATGAAGATCGGCGCCGTCCCCTCGAGGATGCCGCCGAGGCCCATGCAGCGACGCAGCTCGGGCTGCTCGGCGGTGGCCCGCGAGCGGTAGACGATCACGTGGTGGCTCCCCGTCGGGATGCTCACGTGGATGCGGCGGATGAGCATCGCCTCGGCGTTGCCCAGGCGCACCTCGCGGCACATCGTGATCTCCTCGCCGGGGGCGATCATGCGGTCCGGGATCGTCACCTCGCGCCGCATCGTCGCAGCGTCCCCAGGCGGCGGGGCGACGTCACCCACAGGCACGTCGGGCGCACTCACGTCCGGCGCGTTGGCGTCGGGTGCGCTCACGTCGGGCGCGTTGGCGTCGGGCGCGCTCGCGTCGGGGGTGGCGGGCGTGGTGGTCGAAGTGCCGCAGGCGACGAGCGCGAGGGCGAGCGCGAAGCTTCGGGGGAGGTTCACCATCGGGGGGGCGCCGAGACTAACAAAGGTCGCGGCGGACGTCTCCGAGGCACGGATGTCGCTACCGGTATTGGGCGCAGGGGTTGGCGTCGAAGGTGGTGGTGGTGCCCGTGAGGGTCACGCGCGCCGGGGCGGTCATGGTGGGGGTGTCGCCGTCGATGGACAACAGGAAGGCGATGAGCTGCCGCGTCTCGGTCGCCCGCGTCGCCGCGTTGGCCAGGAACATCGGGCTGTACGCCCGGGTGTGCGCGTTGAAGGTGTCCAGGAACAGCTCCTCCAGCGAGCGCGCGTTGCCCGCGTGGAGGTACGGCGCCCCGTAGGCCGCGCCGAGGAGCGGCGGCGGCGAGAAGCCGTTGGCCCCCTGGGAGGCGGTCACCATGTTGGCGCGCACCTCCAGCAGGTCGACGCCCGGCGCGGCGACGCCGGTGTTCATCGCCCAGGTGCCGACGTTGCGGAGCACGCAGGTGACCTGGTCGTTGCCCGGGTCGAAGGGCAGCGGGCGGAAGGGCGCCGAGGCCGGGAGCACCGTCGTGGGGAAGTTGGTGGGGCGCGTCCACGTGGAGTTGATGAGGTTGCCCATCATGCGGTTGTTGATGATCACCGACGGGGTGTAGAAGCGCGCCGTGTTGCTCCAGCGCGCGCCGCCGTGGCAGCCCGCGCAGTTGTGCGTCTGGAAGAGGGCGCGGCCCGCCGTCACGTCGGCCGCGGTGAGCCCGGTGGGGGCGCGCGGCGCGCGGATGGTGGCGGCGTACAGACGCATCTCGTTCCAGTCTTCGAGCAGCGTGCGGACGCTGTTGGAGCCGAGGGGCGAGGCGACGCCGTCGATGGATCCGCTCAGGCCGTCGTTGGGCTCGGCGGTGGCGCGCTGCGGGGCCACCGCGGGGGTGCCGTCGAACACGATGCGGTCGGCGTTGGTGACGGCGGGAGGCGCCGCGCCGTCGTTGCGGCGGTGCACCACGGCGCCGACGCCGCCCGAGTTGCCGCGGATGTTGAGCTCGAAGTCGGCAAACTCGTCGAAGATGCCCGTCCAGTTCATGATGCGGGGGACGCCCGCTTCGAAGGTGCCGTCGAGGGAGGAGGTCTGCCGCGGGCCGCGTGCGAAGTACCACGTGACGTTGTCCGTCAGACCGTCGGGGTGGCAGGTCTCGCAGGAGTTCCAGGCCTGGCCGTTGAACGACCAGCGGCCGAGGCCCGTGACGAAGAAGCGACGTCCCCGCACGAGCGGCGCCGCGGCCGACGGGATCATCGCCGACTCCGCCGTCCCCGTGACCGACATCCCCGCGAGCTCCACCGCCGACACGCTGCGGGTAAACTCGTTGACCGCGAGCGCCCCGTTGGCCGTCGCCATCGTCGCGACGCCGTACGGCCCGCTCCCGGCCTGCGCGGGCGCCCCCGCCCCGCCGAGGTCGCCGAAGGCGTTGCCCGTCATCGACCCCACGCTCGCGAACGCCCCCGCCGCGGAGAACGTCACCCGAAACAGCCCGTCGGCCCCGTACGCCGCGAGGTACGCCACCGTGCTGGTGAACGTCCCACCGCCCGCGCCCGGCATGAAGTCGATGTCCGTCGGGAGCAGGGGCATGCGCCGCGTGGCGTCGTCGGGGTCGCGGCGCGCGTCGTAGAGCGCGTAGTACCGCTGGTTGAGCAGCACGCGCGAGCCCACCAGCTCGCTCCCCGTCGCCGCGTCGAGCACGAACACCGCCCCCGTCACCTCCGTGCGGAAGTTGGCCCCCGCGGGGTCGAGCGGGGGAATGGGCGGCGGCGCGTCGGCGACGTCCGTCACGTCGGCGACGTCGGCGACGTCGGGGCGGTCGGCGCTCGCGTCGACGGCGGCGTCGGCGCCCGCGTCGGCGGGAGGCGTCACGGCGACCGCGCCCACGGGGCCGCGCGGCGACACGCACGTCCCGGTGACGAACACCCGACCCTGCGCGATGGCCGCGGCGTTGAGCTGGTTGGGGTAGCAGCCCGCGACGGTTCCGTCGGCGGCGCGGAAGCCCATGTCGGCGGAGGGGCCGAGGGTGCTCAGCGTGACCGCGCGCGTCGACACCGGCATGCGGTACACCACGCCGAGGTGGTTCTGGTCGAAGCGCTCCAGGCCCGTGGGCACGCCCGTGAGCCGACGCTTCGCGAAGAACTCCGTCACGAACACCGTCTCGTCGTCGTCGAAGGTGTCGCCGTTGTTGGTCATCACGATGGCGCGCGGGTGCGCGAGGCCCCGGCGCCCCGTCACCCCCGCCCCCACCAGCCCCAGCGACGCGAGCGGGCCGTTGAGGTCGATGGTCGCTGACACGGCCATCGTCGCCGTGGTCACCACCGTGAGCGTCCCGTCGCCCCAGTTGCTCACGTACAGCGTCCGCCCCGTCGGCGAGAGCGCCATCGCGGTGGGCTCCGACCCCGTCGTCGCGCGGATCGACGCGATCACCGGCGAGCCCGAGCGCAGGTTGTTGACCCGGATCACCTGCTGCCCGCGGCGCAGGAGCACGTACGCCGTGTCGCCATCGGGCGCCATCGCCGCGTGCCAGGGCTCGCTGTTGGTGCCGGTCGCCACCTCCGCGAGGCGGATCACCGCCGGCGCCACCCCCGGCGTCACGCCGAACACCGACACCGAGTTCGCCGCGCGGTTGACCGCCACCGCCACCCGGTCGTCGGGCGAGAGCACCACCGCGCCGCTGCGCCCCGGCCGCGCCAGCACCGCGCCCGTGATCGGGATGTCGAGCGGGACGAACACCTCCGCGTCCGCGGCGTCGCGCGCGTCGAGGACGTCCGCGGCGTCGCGCGCGTCGAGGACGTCCGCGGCGTCGGCGGCGTCGGGGAGGACGGCGACGTCCGCGTCCAGGCCGGGGGGGACGTCGGCGTCGGGGGAGACGGTCGCGTCGGGGGCCAGGTCGGGGGCCGCGTCGGCGACGTCGAGCGCGTCGGTCGCGTCGTCGGCGAGGTCGTCGAAGGCGTCGAGGGCCGGGCGACGGCCGACGAGGGCCGAGCCGTCACACGCCGCCAACGAGAGGAGGAGAAGGGAAGCGAGTCGTCGAGGCATCATCGCCGCAAGAGTACAAGCGGAGCGCATTTGGGTGGGAGTCGAAAGCGGGGGATCATGTTCGGGTAGGCCGACAAGTTCGTCAACGACGCCGCCCAGGCCGACGATCCCCCCGACGCCGTTGCGTCCGCGCGCGTTCCCCGGCTACACCCGGTCGCCGTGATGCGCACCTTCGACCGCTCCACCTCCGCCTACGAAACCGCCCTCCTCGCCCTGGAGCGCCGCGGCGACGACGACCTCGCGCGCGTCGAGCCCGCGGTCCGGGAGATCCTCGCCGACGTCGCCCGCCGCGGCGATGCCGCCCTCGCCGACTACGCCGCCCGCTTCGACGGCGGCGCCCCGGCGCGCTTCGCCTACGACCCCGCGGACTGCGCCGCGGCCCTCGCCCGCCTCGACCCCGCCCTCGCGGACGTGCTCCGGCTCTCCGCCGACCGCATCCGCGCGTTTCACGAGCGCCAGCGCGAGCACGGGTGCCGCTACGTCGACGACGCGGGCGTCTCCCTCGGCTGGCGCGTGCGGCCCCTCGCGCGGGTGGGCGTGTACGCGCCGGGCGGCAAGGCCCGCTACCCGTCGAGCGTGCTCATGTCGGCCATCCCCGCGGCGGTGGCGGGGGTGGGGGAGGTGTTCCTCGCGACGCCGCGGCCGAGTGATGACCTGCTGGCGGCGGCGGCGCTGTCGGGGGTGACGCGGGTGTTCGACATGGGGGGGGCGCAGGCCATCGCGGCCCTGGCCTACGGGACGGAGCGCGTCCCCCGCGTCGACAAGGTGGTGGGGCCGGGCAACCTCTACGTCGCCTGCGCCAAGCGCCTCGTCTTCGGCCGCGTCGCCATCGACGGCATCGCGGGGCCCTCGGAGATTCTCGTGGTGGCCGACGACGGCGCCGACCCGCGCGCGGTGGCCGCCGACCTCCTCTCGCAGGCCGAACACGACGAGGAGGCGTACCCGCTGCTCGTGACGCTCTCGCAGGCGATGGCGGATGCGGTGGGCGCGGAGCTGGCGCGGCAGTTGGAGGCGCTCCCGCGGCGCGACATCGCGGCGGCGTCGGTGAAGGCGCACGGGCAGTGCTTCGTGGTGGGCGACCTCGACGAGGCCGCCCGCGTCGCCACGCGGATCGCCGCGGAGCACCTCGCCCTGCTGGTTCGCGAGCCGGAAGGGCTGGCGGAGGCGGTGGGGGCGGCGGGGGCGATCTTCCTCGGCGACCACACGCCCGAGGCTGCGGGGGACTACCTCGCGGGGCCGTCGCACGTGCTCCCGACGGGCGGCGCGGTGCGCTTCAGCTCGCCGCTGGGCGTGTACGACTTCACCGTGCGCAGCTCGCTGATTCGCTACGACGCGGCCTCCATCGCGCGGCACGGCGAGGCCATCGCGACCTTCGCGCGGGCCGAGGGCCTGGAGGCGCACGCCCGCGCCGTCGAGGCCCGCACGAAGCGGTAGCGCGCTACGGGAGGTTGTTGGTGGCGACGGGGGCGGTGCGGTTGTTGGTCATGCCGTCGCCGATCTGCCCGTAGTACCCGCCGCCCCAGCAGCGGACGGTTCCGTCGGTCATGAGGCCGCAGGAGTGGTAGTTGCCGACCGACACCTCGCGGGCCGCGGGCGCGGTGAGGGCGGTGAAGGTGCGGGTGCAGGCGAAGCGATCGGGGAAGGAGGCGCACTCCTCGGTGCTCGGGCTGCCGAGGCCGAGCTGGCCCTCGTCGTTGCGGCCGGCACAGCGGATGGCGCCGTCGCGCAGCACCGCACAGGTGTGGTAGCGCCCGGCGGCGATCCAGGTCGCCCCCGTGAGCTCGGGCACCGCCGCGGGCGCCATCGCGCAGCGGAACGGCGGGCTCGACCCGACGGTGCACGTGGTCGCGGGCGCGCCGCCGAGCTGGCCAAGGTCGCCCCAGCCCCAGCAGCGGACGGAGCCGTCGGCGAGCACCGCGCAGGTGTGCGAGCCGCCGGCGGAGATCTGCCGGACGTTGGTGAGGCCGGTGACGGTGACGGGCTCGGGGCGTGAGCGCGCCTCGGGCTCGGCCATGCCGTTGCCGAGCTGGGCGGAGTCGTTGAGGCCCCAGCAGCGCGCGGTGCCGTCCATGAGGACCGCGCAGGTGTGGTTGCGTCCCGCGGAGAGCGAGCGGACGCCCGTGAGGCCCGCCACCGCGCGAGGACGGCGGAGGCACGCGGCGGTGATCCCGTCGCCGGGGTCGCACTGCGCGTCGCTCATCGCCGGGGCGACGCCGCCCTGGCCAAACTTGTTGGTCCCCCAGCACTGGACGGTGTTGTCGCGGAGGAGGGCGCAGACGTGGAAGGCGCCGTAGGCCACCTGGGCGGCGGGCGGGAGCGTGACCTGCACGGGTGCGCCGTGGGGCCGCGCGTCGCTCGTGCCCTGACCGAGCTGACCGGCGTCGTTGGCGCCCCAGCACCACACCGAGCCGTCGCCCTTGAGCGCGCACGACCCGCCGTTGCCCACGGCGACGTCCACCACGCCTGTGAGGTCGGGCACGTCGCGGGGCGTGATCTCGCAGGGGAGCGAGCGGGCGGGCGCGCTCCCGGGCACGCGGCACTGTTGGCGGCTCTGCGCGACGTCGACGCCGAGCTGCCCGAGGTCGTTGACGCCCCAGCACCGCACGCCCCCCGTCGGGAGCACCGCGCAACTGTGCCCGAACGAGCCGCTCACCACGCGCTGAACGCCCGGCGCCGAAGCGTCGGGGGCGGCGTCGGGCGCGGCGTCGGGCGCGACCGCGTCGACGGCGGCGTCGGGCGCGGCGGCGTCGGGCGCGGCGTCGGGGGGAGGCGCGACGTCCGCCGCGTCGGGCGTCACGGTGTGCATGGTGTTGGGGCTGCCGCAGGCGGCGACGACGGCGGCGAGGAGGGCGAAGGGAGCGAGCGGGGCGGGGCGCGCGACCATAGGGGTCGGAGGGTCTGACGTCCGCGCCGGTCACGCAAGGGCGGAGTGGGCGGCGGAGGCTACCGGGTGCACTCCCCCGTCATGCGGTTGCACCGCGTGCCGGAGAAGAAATTGTTGCAGAAGGTGTCGCCGCCCAGCAGGTCGCAGCGCGGCGCGCACACCCGGAAGGTGCTGCTCCAGCAGGTGTTGGAGGGGAAGGGGCCGCCCGTGCCGACGGTGGCGCACTGGGCGTTGCCCTCGCAGGCGCAGGCGAACTCGTCGATGATCGAGTTGCGGTTGTCGTCGACGCCGTTGCAGCACTCGGCGTTGGAGTCGAGCGAGGGGCGGCAGTCGGAGTCGGCGCAGTCGGCCACGCCGTCGCAGTCGTCGTCGCGGCCGTTGGTGCAGGCCGCCACGCCGAACTCGCGCGCCATCGTGGCCCGGCAGCACACCGGGAGCACCGCGCAGCTGCTGTCGGCGCAGTCGGTGAGGCCGTCGCAGTCGTCGTCGCGCCCGTTGGCGCAGGCGAAGGGGGTGTTCTCGGGCGACGGGCGGCAGCACATGGGCTGCGTGGCGCAGCGCAGGTCGGCGCAGTCGATGAGCCCGTTGCAGTCGTTGTCGAGGCCGTCGCCGCACACCTCGGGGCTGGTCGGGCGGCAGCAGCGCGGCTGGGCCGAGCACTGCGGATCGGCGCAGTCGACGAGCCCGTCGCAGTCGTTGTCGGCGCCGTCGAAGCAGGCGGCGGGGGTGTTCTCGGCGCCGGTGGGGCGGCAGCACATCGGGAGCCTGGCGCAGCCCGGGTCGGCGCAGTCGCGGACGCCGTCGCAGTCGTTGTCGAGGCCGTCGGCGCAGGTGCGGGCGTCGGCCTCGTCACGCGCGGTGGGCATGCACATCGCGCAGCGCGGATCGACGCGGCACTCCGTGTCGGCGCAGTCGATGGCGCCGTCGCCGTCGTCGTCGACGCGGTTGCCGCAGTCTTCGGTGGCGGTGGCGGCGGAGAGGGTGAGGACGAAGTCGCCGCGCGAGTCGGTGGAGAAGCCGTCGACGAAGACGAAGTACGTCCCCGGGGTGGCGACGAACGAGACCGAGGAGGCGACGCCGCCGCCGCTGTCGTCGTCGCAGGCCGCCTGCGCGCCGGTGAGGCAGTTGGCGCGGCGCACGTAGAGGACGGTGTCGAAGTCGCTCCCGCGCGTGTCGATGGAGACGGTGGCGGTGGCGGTGAGGGTGAAGACGTAGACCACCTCGCCGCCGGTGCCGCCCTGGCAGGCGCCGCCCGTCACGGGGCGGAGGTCGTCGCGGGCGCCGATGGTGGTGCCGGTGACGGTCGAGGGGACGGCGAGGCGCGCGGGCGTGCCGCAGGTGTCGTTGGGCGGCGGCGGCGCGCAGCCCTGGACGCGCGCGCAGAGCGGATCGGCGCAGTCGGTGAGCCCGTTGCAGTCGTTGTCGCGGCCGTCGAGGCAGGTGGCGGGCACCGACTCGGTGCCGGTGGGGACGCACATCACGCAGTTGGAGGCGCGGGCGCACTGCGGGTCGGCGCAGTCGATGAGGCTGTCGCAGTCGTCGTCGCGGCCGTTGGCGCACTGCTCAGCGGTGGGGACGCACCCGCAGGCGGCGCGGCCCGCGCACTGGGGGTCGGCGCAGTCGACGAGGCCGTCGCAGTCGTTGTCGCGGCCGTCGGCGCAGGCCGCGGGGTTGTTCTCGGCGCCGGTGACGCGGCAGCACGAGGGGATCCGCGCGCAGCCCGGGTCGGCGCAGTCGGTGAGGCCGTTGCAGTCGTTGTCCCGGCCGTCGGCGCAGGTCATCGGGTCGAGCTCGCGGCTGGTGGGGCGGCAGCACACGGGGACGGCGCTGCAGCCCGGGTCGGCGCAGTCGCGGACGCCGTCGCAGTCGTTGTCGAGGCCGTCGGCGCAGGTGGCGGGGGTGACCTCATCGCGCGCCGTGGGCATGCACATGATGCAGCGCGCGTCGGCGCGGCAGTCGACGTCGGCGCAGTCGATGGCGCCGTCGCCGTCGTCGTCGACGCGGTTGCCGCAGTCTTCGGTGCGGCGCGTGGTGACGTTGAGCTGGAAGGCGCCGCTCCCCGCGGAGAAGCCGTCCACGACGATGAAGTAGACGCCGGGCTCGGCGTTGGTGAGCACCACCTGGGAGCTCACGCCGCCGCCGCTGTCGTCGTCGCACTGGAGGAGCGAGTCGGGCTCGCACGCGTTGCGGTACACGCCGAGGACGGTGTCGTAGGCGCTGCCGACGGTGTCGATGACGAGCGTCTGGCGCACGGGGTTGCGGAGCACGAAGGCCACGTCGGGCGCGCCGTCGGAGCCGCAGCCGGGGCTGTAGTCGTTGCGGGCGCCGTTGGTCATCCCCGCGGCGCGGCCCGGCACGGTGATGGGCAGGGCGCGCTCGCACACGTCGTTGGGGACGGTGACGCACGCGGGGGTGCCGGCGCAGGCGCGGTCGGCGCAGTCGATGGCGCCGTTGCAGTCGTTGTCGCGGCCGTCGTTGCAGAGCTCCGCGCCGGTGGGCACGCAGACGATGCACTCGGGCACCATCCGGCAGCCGGGGGCGCGGCAGTCGATGAGGCCGTCGCAGTCGTTGTCGCGGCCGTCGGTGCACGACGCGCGATCAAACTCGGGGCCGGTGCGCACACACATCATGCAGGACGGGGCGGCGGCGCAGGCGGGGTCGGCGCAGTCGGTGAGGCCGTTGCAGTCGTTGTCGCGGCCGTCGGCGCAGGCGAGGGTGGAGGCCTCGAGGCCGGTGGGCATGCAGCTGATGCAGCCGGGGGTGGCGATGCAGGCCCGGTCGCGGCAGTCGGTGAGGCCGTCGCAGTTGTTGTCGCGCCCGTCGCCGCACAGCTCGGCCGAGCCGGGGTTGACGCGGCTGTCGGTGTCGTCGCAGTCCGATCCGCCCGGGCAGCGGGAGGGGGCGAAGCCGTCGCCGTCGCCGTCGACCGGGCTGGTGAGGCAGGTGCGGGTCGCGTCGTCGCAGCGGTCGCTGGTGCAGGGGTTGTTGTCGTCGCAGAGCACGGGGCGCCCGGGGACGCAGCCCATGCCCGGGGCGCACGCTTCGAGCCCGTTGCAGAAGCTCCCGTCGTCGCAAACCAGGGGAGCGCCCGCCTGACAGCGGCCCGCCACACAAGCCTCGACGCCGTCGCAGGGGTCGTTGTTGTTGCACTGCGCGTCGGAGGTGCACTGCACGTCATCGGGCACGTCCGGGACGTCGGGCACATCGGGGACGTCCGGGACGTCGGGCACATCGGGGATGGGCCGGGCGTCGCTGTGGTCATCGAGTTCGGAGCGGCCGCAGCCTGAAAGCGCCAGCAGCAGCGCCCCCGCAAGGAGGAAACTTCGATTCATCGTGGAGCCTCGTTCTCGAGCGTTCGGTGACCTGGGTACGGAAATCGGACCATAAAACGTGCCACCGCCGCCAGTTTCCGGGCGCGGCATTCGCATTCACGGTCGGCGCGCGGTGGGGGCGTCGACGGTGCCAACCTTTGGTGCGCTGCGGGTGACGCCAGGTGTGCCAACCCTCGGGGCGGAGGGCGACACCGTTGGCGTGGCGGTTCAGCGGGGGGCGCGGTGGCCGTGCTTGCGGAGGAGGCGGTAGACGTAGCTGCGGTCGAGGCCCGCGGCCTTGGAGATGGCGTCGGTGTCGCGCTGGTGCCGATCGACCATCGCGCGGATGTACTCGGCCTCCAGGTGTTCGAGCCAGCGGTCGCGGATGACCTTGAAGGGCTCGTCGGGTGAGACGGCGGGGAAGCCGCTGGGGGAGGTCGCGGGGGAAGCGGTCGCGGCGCCGGGGGGCGGGGCGGTGACGACCGTCGACGCGGTGTCGGCTGGGGGTTTGGAGTCGGTGAGGGCGAAGGCCTCGCGGGCGCCGAGGGCGGCGGCGCGCTGGAGGAAATTGCGAAACTCGCGGATGTTGCCCGGCCAGGTGCGCGTGGCGAGCTCGCGGAGGAGCTCGGGGCTCAGGCGCCCGTGGGCGTTGGGCGGCATGAGGTGCTCGGCGAGGAGGGGGATGTCCTCGCGGCGTTCGCGGAGGGAGGGCATCCGGACGAGGAGGACGGCGAGGCGGAAGAAGAGGTCTTCGCGGAAGAGGCCGGCGTTGACCATCGCGGCGAGGTTGCGGTGGGTCGCGGCGAGGAAGCGGACGTTCACCTTGCGGTGCTCGTTTTCTCCCACGCGCCGCACGGAGAGGCCTTCGATGGCGCGCAGGAGCTTGGGCTGCATCGACAGGGGCATCTCGCCGATCTCGTCGAGGAACACCGTCCCCCCCTCGGCCGCTTCGATGGCCCCGACGCGCGCGTTGGCCGCCCCGGTGAAGGCGCCCCTGGTGTGCCCGAAGAGCTCGGCCTCGAGGAGCGACTCGGAGAGCGCCCCGCAGTCCACGACGATGAAGGGCCGGTGACGACGCGGGGAGGCCTGGTGGATGGCGCGCGCCGCGAGCTCCTTGCCGGTGCCCGTCTCCCCGAGGATGAGGACGGTCGCGTCGCCCTCGGCCACGCGGTGGAGCCGGGCGAAGAGTTCGCGCATGAGAGGGCTGCGACCGTTGAGCGGGCCGAAGCTCTCGGTGGGCCAGATCTCCACGTCGGAGACAGCCTGGTCGTAGTGGAGGGTGAGCCGCGCCGAGCCGAGGGAGAGGGTCGCCCCGTCGGGGACGCGCGCCTCGATCACCCGGATCCCGTCGATGTACGTCCCGTTGCGGCTCTCGAGGTCGCGGACCCACGCGCCGTCGTCACGGAGCTCGAGGTTGGCGTGGAGGCGCGAAACCTCAGCGGCCTGCACCACCACGTCGGCGCTCTCGGCCGACCCCAGCACCACGCGGCTCCCCACCAGGTAGCTGTGCGACCCGGTGCCGTCACTCCAACGGAGCTGTGGGTGGCTCCGGGGGATGGTCTCGGTAAATCCGAAATCCCCCGTGGAGAAGGCCCCCGGCCCGAGCGTCTCGCTGAGCGCGCCGACCTCGTCAGACGATTCGTCTCCCGTCACCACCATCGTGGGTCACCCGTTCTTGGACTGGAGTCCAACACAATTTGGATTGAAGTCCAAGAGTGGACTCCAGTCCAAAGATTCTGGCGGTGGGCCGTCCTGGGGAAGGGCAAAATCCCCGGGAAATTTGCAATGGCTGGTGTGGGAGGGGGCGCGGGCGGGGATGGCATGCGCGGTGCTCTATCTCAAACCACGACGGTCACGAGAGACCACGGTGGCAAACGGGGACTTCGCCTCGCACCGCATCGGTTTCGACGACCCCTATCGGAGACGATCACCATGGCTGAAACCGTACACCTCTACCTCAAGTCGAATGGCACGGACGTCCAGGGCGAGAGCACGCAGACCTCTCTCGGCCGCGAGAACTCGATCGAGTGCGTCTACTACGAGCAGGCCGTCAAGACCGCGCGTGAGGCGGGTTCGGGCATGGCGACCGGTCGCCGGCAGTACGAGCCCCTCATGATCCGCAAGCGCATCGACAAGGCCTCGCCCCTCATCGCGAAGGGCCTCGTCGAGAACAACGTCATCGAGGCGGAGTTCAAGTTCTTCCGCCCGAACCCCGACGGCGACGGGACGACCGAGCACTTCTACACCGTCAAGATCAAGCAGGGCCGCATCGCCTCGCAGAAGCAGATCGTTCCCGACACGATCGTCCCCGCGTCCTCGACCGAGCCCCCCCTCGAGGAGGTCACCTTCGTGTTCCACACGATCTCGTGGCGCTTCGAGCGCGGCGGGATCGAGCACGAGGATTCGTGGAGCGCGAACCGCGCGGGCCCCCCCCGGGCGGGGTGCCCCACCCCCCCCCCCGCTTCCCCTCATCCCAGCGTTTCTGGAGGAACCAAACATGCCGGCAAACCAGAAGGTTTTCACCGAGATCACGCGCGAGAAGTACGACGTGTTCCGCCAGGAAGTCCGCGAGAAGACCTGGATCCCGCCGTACAGCGACAGCGGCTTCCTGCGTGGCGCGGGCCTCTTCGCCGACCTCACGTTCGACGAGCCTGGCCAGACGATCTCCATCCGCGTCCGCGAGCTGCCGAAGGGGGAGACGCACATGTCCTTCTTCAACAAGCTCGAAGACGTGCTGAAGAGCATCACCGTCTGACCTTCGCGCCCCCCCTCGCGCCGCTTCTCCTCTCCCCCTGACAGCACCTTCCACCGAGCGCATCCCGCGCCACACCTTCCGCACGCGCGGGCTCCGCGGGAGTGCGCGCGGTTCACTCCCTGGGTACGATCGGCCCACGGGTGTGAAGCGGCGGCTCAAGGCGAGCGCAACGTGCCGCGGCGGCGACAGGTCACCCCCTGGGCGGTGGTCTCGTCACTCCAGGCGAGCGCGCCGCCGGTGAAGTCCAGCGTGCGACGCACCTGGACGGGTGTGCTGGCGGTCACCTGACAGACGAGCACCGTCCCCATGAGTGTGCAGCGGCCGAGCTCGCCGCCCTGCAGGTCGTGCCAGATCGCAGCGTCCGGCGCGGTGAAGGTGTAACGGTCCAGCGTCGTCGCCGTGAGCCCGCCTGACGTGCAGTCGGTGAGTTGAGCGTTCGCGGTGATGCGGGTCTCGCAGCGCTCGGAGGCGACGGTTCCATCGCTGCAGGTGCGTTCGAGGGTGCCCTCCCACGTGCCGTCGGGCAGGCGCGACGCGGGCGGGGGAGACGCATCCGTGGGGAGCGCGCCGTCGCCGAGCGCGACGTCTGCGCTGGCGTCCGCGTCGCGCGCGGTGACCGTGGCGCTGCACCCGGCCGTGGTGAGCGCGAGCGCCGCGACGGCCAGCGCGATGCGCCCCGCAGAGATCGCGTGTTTGGGAGTCGGTGTTGTCATCGAAAAGACCCTTTCCGAGCGACTCCGTCGTCGCTCCATGACGCGCCTTGCGAGATCCGTGCAGCGAGGAGGTCTCGTCGCTGCCTCGCCGACGCGTCTACCCCCCCGACGCTGCCGGAGCGCTCGTGCACACAACTGGCTGGCGCGGCCGACGCGCGATAGAGATCCCGCGCATGGCGCCCCCGACGGCCCGACTCGCCTGCCTTCTCCTCCTCCTCGGCGCCTGCGCGCCTCCCGTGTCCAACACCTCGGCGCCAGACGCGCCCACCGCGGATGCGCTCGACGCTTCCGCGATGGACGCCACGGCGGATACCACTGCCTCGGATGCGCCCGCTCCCGACGCGCCATTGGACGCGCCCTCGCGAGACCTCTCCGCCACCGACGCTCTCTCTGACTCAGGTTTGGCCGTTGACGCATCGCGGACCGTGTGACGGTGCCGCTCGTCACGGCCCCCTCTCCGCGCTGCCGCGCGCCCTCACCCCCGCGG